>JAYTHI010000183.1:0-74726 GCA_043732685.1 Ferruginibacter sp.
AAGCGCCAATTTTTCTCTTCAATAATATATCCCTCTTTTAACAAATATACGGCACCCAATAATTCTCCTTCAATACCGGTTTTGATATGTTTAGCCATCAACAAATATAATTAAAGGACTTTTACCGAATACCTGGCCATGGATTTAAGTTAATAAAAGGTATTATTTTTTATCCAGCTTTCTCTTTAACAAACAATGGTGTAGGATTTTATTTACTGCGTTAATACTTAATCAATAGGTGGTTAATTGAGGCGAACTCAAAATTTGGCTGCTTAAACTATTCAGATAATTAAATGATAAGCTACAAAATAAAAGGTTTAGGCTAAAATAACGCCTTGCTGTTTTTATTGCTTATTTTTGCAATTAGTAAAATCAATTAAGATGAAAAAAAATCCGTCAATAATAGTGAGTTTTGTATTGTTGGTTTTAATGGCCTCTCTTTACAGAATTATGCCCGGAAGACCTTATGGCTTTGCACCACAAATAGCCATGGCATTGTTTGCGGGCAGCATTATAAAAGATAAAAAATATGCTTTTTTATTGCCTCTTTTTTCTATGCTTTTTTCAGATGTGCTTTATGAAGTACTGTTTCAATTTAAAGTTTCTTCTATGCCCGGGTTTTATAGTGGCCAATTGAGTAATTATATTTTATTTATAGCTTTAACCGTGGTAGGTTTTAAAATTCGCCAAACAAATCCGGTCCAGATTATTGCAGGTTCTTTAATAGGTGCAACCGTTTATTTTTTACTGTCAAATTTGTTAGTTTGGGTAGGTGGTGGTTTGGATATGAGCAATATGCCTTATCCTAAAACACTCAATGGTTTATTAACTTGTTATGCAGCGGGTATCCCATTTTACAAAGTAAGTATTTACGCTACTTTATTTTTTAATGCTCTCCTATTTGGTGGCTACTATATTATAAACAGGTTTTTTGTACCAAGCCCGGTACTTGCAAAGATTTAAAAGCTTCCTTCTTTTATTAAAAATGCCGCTAATAAAAAGCGGCATTTTTAGTTCTTGACCTTTCCGACCAGCCGTTATAATATAAAAATTTTGACCATAACTTTATTGAACTCAACAAATAAATTCCGGAGCAATTTATTTTCTAACCGATACCTTTAAATTTACCTATAACCCATAACAGTTTTATTATTGCGCGCTTTCATAACCCTCATCTATCAGCATATTTTTGCCGGCTGCAGCAGTGGTAGCCAATTCATCACAACGGTTGTTTAATGGATTGTCTGCATGGCCTTTTACCCAAACAAAGTTTACGGTAAAACCTTTGGCCAATTCAAAATAATGTTTCCACAGATCTTTGTTTTTTTTACCCCCTTTAAAATCTGTCTTTATCCAGTTGTTGAGCCATCCCTTTTCAACTGAATTAACCACGTACTGACTATCAGAAAAAACCGTAACAGGTAATTCGTTATTTTTTATGGCTTCCAATCCTGCAATAACAGCCCAAAGTTCCATACGGTTATTGGTGGTGCGCCTAAAACCCCGGGATAATTCTTTGCGATGTTTTCCAAATAATAGTATGGCACCGTAACCGCCGGGTCCGGGGTTACCTCTTGAAGATCCATCAGTATAAAGTTGTATTTTTTCGGACATAATAAATTAATTGAACATTGCCATAAAGTTAAAAAAATATTTACTCGTTTTACCTCACCTTAATCGGTTCTACACCGGATGGATTAACTTATCGGCAGTAAGTTAATAAAGCAACAAACAAAAAATACCGGCAACATTTTAAGAATTTCTCCTAAAATTGATGCCGGCATGCAGTATAAACATTTATTAATAAAAGAAGGTATTTTTTGTTAAAAATTTATAAATAATTATACTTGCATTACACCCGTTTTAAATTCTTCCATATAATTATTATGGTTAGCTGCGGCAATGCCTTCGGCTATCATCATACGGGTATCAGCAGGGTCAATAATACCATCAACCCAAAGTCGTGCTGCTGCATAATATGGCGTGGTCTGCGTTTGATAGCGTTGAATAATTTCGTTAAGCATGTCTTCTTCCTCCTTTGGTAATATCGTTTTACCTTTCGATTTTAAAGAGGCCACCTGTATTTGAAGTAAGGTTTTAGCTGCCTGCTCACCACCCATCACCGCTATTTTTGCGGTGGGCCATGCATAAATAAAACGGGGGTCGTAAGCCTTTCCACACATGGCGTAATTACCTGCGCCATAACTATTGCCAACTATAATGGTTATTTTGGGAACTACCGAATTTGCCACTGCATTTACCATTTTAGCACCATCTTTTATAATGCCGCTATGCTCGCTTCTGCTACCCACCATAAAGCCGGTAACATCCTGTAAAAAAACAAGGGGAATTTTCTTCTGGTTACAATTCATTATAAACCGGGCCGCTTTATCGGCACTGTCATTGTATATTACACCACCCAATTGCATTTCGCCTTTTTTATTTTTCACAATAAGACGTTGATTGGCTACAATACCTACCGCCCAGCCTTCAATACGCGCATAGCCACAAACAATTGTTTTACCATAATCTTTTTTAAACTCATCAAAACTTGCGGCATCTGTAATACATTCAATCAGGTCCACCATATCGTAGGGTTTTGAATTTCCTTCACTCATAACGCCATAGATTTCGTTGGTATTTTTTTTAGTTGGTACAGCAGTAATTCTATCAAAGCCACCATCTGCAGGTTTACCAATTTTACTCACTAATTTTTTAATGTAGTCAAGGCATTCCTGTTCGGTTTTAAATTTGTAATCTGCTATACCGCTAATTTCCGTGTGGGTAACAGCACCGCCTAAAGTTTCATTATCTGTTGTTTCGCCAATGGCAGCTTTTACTAAATAAGGGCCTGCTAAAAATATGGAGCCATTGCCTTCTACCATTAGGGTTTCGTCGCTCATTATGGGAAGGTAAGCACCGCCTGCTACACAAGCACCCATTACCGCAGCAATTTGTGTAATGCCCATACCACTCATTTTTGCATTGTTTCTAAACACCCTTCCAAAATGTTCTTTATCCGGAAATATTTCATCCTGCATGGGTAAATACACACCGGCACTATCTACCAAATAAATTACCGGCAGCCTATTTTCCATGGCAATTTCCTGCATGCGCAAATTCTTTTTTCCTGTTATTGGAAACCAGGCACCAGCTTTTACAGTCTGGTCGTTGGCAACAATTACGCACTGCCTTCCACTTATATAACCAAGGCCGGCAACAGTCCCACCAGCCGGACAACCACCCTGGTCCCCATACATTTCGTACCCAGCAAAAGCACCAATTTCAATAAAAGGTTTTCCTTTATCACATAAAAATTGTATTCTTTCGCGGGCGGTAAGTTTATTTCTTTCGTGCTGCTTTTTTATGGAAGCTTTGCCTCCGCCTTCAAAAATATCGTCTAATTTTTGCTTTACGTGGCTGTAGGCCAACTTCATGGCATCCTCGTTTTTATTAAATGCTAAATCCATAGTTAATGTAGTTATTTATGCCTGGCAGGCAATGAAATGCTAAGGTATTAAAATGTTTGCTGCTTTATATTAGCTGTAACTGCTTACTTAATAATCTTTTTTAATTATAACCGCCTTCTATTATAAAATGTTTCAACAAAATCATATAAAAATTTCGAAATTTAAAATATTCAGATTTTTTCAACTGCAAAAATTTAAACAGGGTAGCGCGTAAGAATAGCTCCTAATTATTGATATTTATTGGGGCCTGCCCACCATTCCTCCTTGAGGTCGGAATGGTGGTCGGGCTTTCCGTTTCAAGTCCGCGGCTGCAGTTTTTATAATCGTGTCGGCTCAATGCGGGCTTTCCACTTCAATCCCTCAGGCTGCATACCATCCATGATATTTGGTATTGAATAGTAAGTTTTTATGCGCTTCATAATATACCAATCGGTATATTATATTAACCGGATAAAATTGGCTATCCTCATTTATAATTAGGAAAATAAGTATTAAATTTTGTATTATATTGATTATAAATGGATTAAATTATTAATTGTTAGTAAAATATAGGTTGCATTTTTATAACCGGCTCATTATTTTTGTAAACTAACCACCATAAATAATTTTTTTCATGGACAATCAACTTTTAAATAAACTTCATACCGATGGTATTCTTAGCGATTTATCTTTTAGCAATATAAAATTATCTGATGATACTAAAATCTTGTCAGTGTATTGGGAGCTAAAAACCATGCTCTATGCAGGGGTATTGTTGTTTACAAGCGGGGCTTCCATTTTAATTTATAAAAATATTAATACCATTGGACATACCTTTATTTTACTATTTATTGCCCTGGTAAGTGCCGGTAGTTTTATGTTTTGCTTTAAAAAATCACCCGGTTTTTCTTCGCATAAAGTAATTGGTACTAATGCCTATTTGGATTATATTTTATTACTGGCATGTGTAACTTTTACTATTTTAATTGCCTACCTGCAATTTCAATATCATTTTTTTGGAATTAAATATGGATTGGCACTCTTTATCCCAATGTTGCTCTTATTTACAGTTGCTTACTATTTTGATAACCTCGCCATTTTAAGTTTAGCGATTACAAATTTGGGGGCATGGGCAGGTGTTTCTGTTACACCACTTCAATTTTTACATTCAAATAATTTTGATAGTAATACTATAATTTATACTGGTTTAGGTCTTGGCATCTTGCTGGTACTGCTTGGTTTTTTATCAGCTAAAAAAGAATGTAAAGCACATTTTGAATTTACCTATTCTAATTTTGGTGCACACCTCTTATTTATTTCCTGCCTTGCTGCGCTGTTTATTTTTGGCGGATTTAAATATTTATGGATGCTGGCATTATTATTAATCAGCTATTTTTTTTATAAAAAAGCCTTAGTGCAAAAATCATTTTATTTTTTACTGATAATGACGCTGTATCTCTATATAGGATTAAGTTATATTATCTTTCAACTGCTATTTTCAGGTAATGCTTTTGATGTAAATATTTTATCCTTATCTTTTATTTATTTTATTATTAGCGCAATTGGTCTTTTTATTTTCCTTACTAAAATGAATAAAAAAATACAAACCGCATGATAGCCTATAATAAAGAATGGATAAATAATTTATTGATAAAGGAAGAAATCAAAACGACCTTTAATCAGCATCATATAAGCGCTGATGAATATTCAGCTGCTATTAATTTATTTCCTGTAGGCTTTTATACACCCAATATTTTTATCAGGGCAGGTTTGTTTTTTTTAACTTTAATAATCATAGCATTTACTTTCGGACTTATATTAATTCCTTTTTTTGATGCGCATTTGGAAAATATTTTTATCACTTTATGCTTAATATTTTCCGTTCTTTGTTATTTGTTACTCGAGTTTTTTGTAAGAAAAAAGTATCATTTTAGGTCTGGCGTAGATGATGCACTCTTATGGGCTTCCGGTGGCTTTTTGTTCGCTGCCCTGCAAATTTTAAGGCCTGATGCCCCAACAATTATATACCTGCCAATTGTTATGCTTTCTATTTATTTAGTGTGTCGTTTTTCAAATACCTTAATGGGCGCAGTTATAGTGCTGTCGATGGTTATGGTATTGCCTGCGCTGTTTTTTACTATTGTTGGAGCTTCAGCAATTATCATCAATTTATTAATGTTTTCAGCAGCTGGTTTAATTTACTTTTTATCAAAAAAACTGCTGGTTGAAGCAAATTTTAAGATATATAAAAATGCACTTTTGGTAATTGAGTTTGCATCCTTAGTTTTTGCCTACAGGTATATTAATTATTATGCTGTTGTAATTACCCCGGTTTATGGCAATTTAAAAATACCCATTGGTTTACCTATATTTTATAGCGTTTTATTATGGCTACTTACGGTTGGTTTACCAGCCGCTTATATTTATTACGGCATAAAAATTAAAGACCAACTTTTAGGCAGGGTTGGATTGCTCTTGCTTGTTGCCGTTGTATTTACCATCAGGGAATTTTATAGTATTTTACCAATTGAAATTTTGATGATAACCGGAGGTATGATTTTAATACCGATGGCTTATTATTTAGGTAAATATTTACAAAAACAAAAGCATGGATTTATCTCTTCACCATTACCAAATTCCATTGATAAATTACAAGTAGATGCCTTAATAATAACAGAAACATTTAATGGTATGGCACAGCCAGCAAACAATAGTACAAATTTAGGTGGTGGAAGTTTTGGAGGGGGAGGTGCCTCCGGCGATTTTTAGTAGTATAAAACTCAGGTGCGTTTAATTATGCCCATAATCTTTTTTGCAGTATCACCAAAAGTGCAGCAGTGTAAAAGGCTCTAATCAATTTCTATTAAACCCTGACATAAATTTTTCTTTTATCCAGAAAATAGCCTGCAAGCCAACAAAGCAACATAACAGATATTGCAAATAAAAGCGAACCAAGATAGGCTCCGGCATTTACATAAACGGTACTATACAACCATCGGTACACCGGCACTTTTGGTTTGGCAGAAAATACAAATAGTAAAGTAACTCCCAATTCAGATAATAAGTATATAAATAATGGATTTCTTCCAAAAACCACAAAAAAGTAGGTCCACTTTACTTTGTGTTTAAAATCAATAATATAAATTACAGCAGAGAGAATAACGCAATCCAAACCAATGGTTAATAAAACAAAGGAGCTTGTCCATAATTTTTTATTAACCGGAAAAAAGAAATTCCATGCCCAGGCAACTGTTATTAAAGCCGCACCGGCAAGTAACAATTTAGCAAGTCCTTCATAAGTTTTTCCTTGCTTTTGAATAAAGCTTCCTACTAAAAAACCGCCTACTACATTACTAATGGCAGGCAGGGTACTTAGCAAACCTTCGGGGTCAAATGCAATGCCTTCTCCATGGTATAAATGATCGGCACCCAGTAACCATTTATCTAAAAATAATCCGGCATTACCGGTCATGCTAAATGGATCGCCCGTCCCAAATAACAATAAAATTATCCAATAGGCAATTAAAAGCACTGCACAAATAATGATGGTTACTTTCGGTTTTAAAAAATACAATAGGGTAGCAGCGATGCCGTAACACAAGGCAATGCGTTGTAATACACCAAAAACCCTTGTCTGGCTTAAAGGTGCTATATGCCAGGTTCCTGCAGTCTGCCTTACAAAAGGAAACCAATACATTAAATAGCCTAATAAAAATATGATAAAACTTCGCTTTAATATTTTAAACACCACCTTACTTGCCGGTAATAATTCCCATTTTGGCATAACAAAACTTAGCGCATTTCCTACGGCGAATAAAAAAGAGGGAAAAACAAGATCAGTTGGTGTAAACCCATGCCATTGAGCATGCAGCAAAGGCGAAAATGTAGTTGGACCATTACCGGGTGTATTGACGATGATCATAAAACAAACCGTCATTCCTCTAAAAACATCCAGTGCGGTAAATCTTTGATTGGCCATAAGTATGCTGTATTTTAATCAATTTACAGTATTTATGGCTTAATCCAAAAAGGAAAATATTTAAAAGGATAATTAAGCTGCACCATGCCAATATTTATATAAATAAAATTGGAAACAATCAGCTTTTAAAAATTACGCGTAACAGACTAAAATCAAATATTAAAATCACCACCTTGTTTTAAGTGCAGCTTTTTAAATGTTATTTTAAAAAAAATATTAACTGCCTATTGAAAATAAAAAAAGCAATCTGGTAAAAACCAAATTGCTCCTGTTGTTTATTTAAAGGAATATTTAAATAGGGACTAAAATTTACTAGCTAAACAAACCACCTTTTTTTAATTCACGTGATCCTTCACCTATCTTAAATCCATTTTGATAAATTAAAATGGTATAATTTCCTTTCATAAATGTTTGACCCGGGGTAAAGGCAAACTCAACATTTTTTTTCTTTGCGGTTTCTAAATCTACAGGCACTTTCGCAGTAAAAGCTTTATTACCTTCTTCACGGGTTGTAAATGTTCCTGAACCCATTTTATCTGTACTTATTGCTTTTCCATCGGGTCCTATTACACATACATAAACATCTGTCATACCTGATTGAATAATGCGGTTGTTTACATCAAAAGTGATCAATAATTTGTTGACACGTTTTGCTGTGGTGGTAATTTTTTCTTTACCATTTTTCTTAACATTTATTGCAGTAATGGCAATATTAGATGCGTTTAAAGTAGAGGCAACATCAACTTTCTTTTCAAGATCAACCTTTGCAGTTGTAGTTGTTGTTAAGTCTTCAGTTAATTTAACTTTATCTGCAGTTAAGGCAACCTTATCCTGATTTAAATTTTTATTTTCTTCAGTTAAACGAGCAACTTCCTGCTCCATACCTGTAATTTTGCCATTTAAATCAGCAATCAAAGTTCTTGCTTTTGCAAGTTCAGAGGCAGTGGCATTTTTCTTATTTAAAATAGTACGGATTTGAATTTTTGTTTTTGCTATTTCACTATTCTTATCTTTCAATTTACTCTCTAAACTAGTATTGATAGTGCCCATAGAATCAAGCCTGGCAAGTGATCCATCAAAACTCTTTTGAATATCACTTTTGTCGTCCGATACTTTCGCAATAGTTGTTTCTTGCTGGTGAATTACTTCTGTTGATTTATTTTTATCTACAATGGCATAACCGCCAATAGCAATTACCGCTACAGATAAAACTCCTATTATGGCATTTTTTATAGTATTGTTGCGGGGAGTTTGAGCCGCTACATTTTGTGTTGGAAAATTTGAATCAGTCATGATATAAAATTTATGGTTTTTAAAATATGAGTTATGATAAATTGAAAATTATTAGCTACTTATCTTCAATATTTTTTCATTTCTTAATGAAATAATTCCATAACCATGCCAAATTTTAATTCTTATCCTTTTGCAGACAGGTAACAGTATTGTTTTTATATGTATTTGGCTTTTCTACTATAATTTACACGGTAAATTCTCAATAAAATATGTTTCTTTAACTAATTATTTGGTTTTATACTTTAAATTGAGCAGGCTTGAGCCCAAACTTTAAACAACCATTTTGTAAATTTTTGGTTGATGATTCCTGAATTTTTAGCTTAAGCGCTCAATATTGGCATTAACGAATTAGGTACTTATAGCTTTCTAACCTTAGAATATCAATTATGCCATAGTTAGCAATCGTTATTTTAACTGCATTGATAAATTATTCCATTTTATTTTTATGAGGGTAAAACCTAAATTGAATTGATAAATTGGTATAAATTATGGAGGTAATTATGTAGGGAGACCCAGTAATTTTGTATGGAGATTAAAGCAGTAAACAAAGAAGGGGATTGGCTAATAACTCCATTTCAAATGTGTATGGAGCTGTAAAAATACTACAATAAGCCTATGATCTTTCTTATTTCCGCCTCATCAGCTAAAAATATGCGGCCATAATCACTAACCTGATCATTTAAAAATGTCATAGGGTTTTTCATTATTTTTTTTGCTGATCCATGAAATTCTTTTGCACCGGTTTGCTTTTTTAGTGCAGCAATATTATTGGAGTTTATACCTGCACCGGGCATAATAATAATACGTGTTCCGGCCTTTATTACCAATTTATGTAAAAGACTTGCAGCTTCGGGTGCAGCAGTTTTTTGTCCAGAGGTTAATACTCTTTCGCACCCTGCATTAATTATAGCCTCCAGCGACTCGAATGGATCTGGGCAGGTATCAAAAACCCGGTTACACGTAACGCCCATCGGATAAGCCCATTCCACAATTTGCTTTAAACGGCTACTGTCAATAGTGCCATCCAAATTTTGAACACCAATTGATATTCCATCACAACCAATTTCCTTGCAAAGTTTAATATCTTCTTTTATGATTTTCCATTCCTCTTCATCATAAAAATAATTGCCTGCCCTTGGTCTTATTAAAGGATACAAAGGAATAGCTATTTTTTTTCTTGTTTGAAGCAGACACCCATAACTTGGTGTGGTACCCCCTTCAATCGGGTTGTCGCATAGCTCAACCCTTGCTGCACCTGCTTTTTCGGCAATTATAGCAGATTGAATATTAAATGCACAAACTTCAAACAGGGCTTTGCTGATCATTGTAACGGTATTATTTTATTAGTCAGGCTTTTTATTTTATTAGCGGCTTCAGATATTAAAACATCGGTAAAGTTTTATTTTAAGGCTTGCCTTATATAAATCTATTATACCATAAAGTGGACATGTTTTGTGCCTAGTAAATACTTGGAGCGGCATATAATTTTTCTTGCCGACTATTTTTAACCGCATAGGTAAAGCCTTTTTGTAAACAGTATGCGCCAAATTCACCCTTTTTATTCATCGCTAAAAATCCTACCTGCACCTCTTTTGCCTTTGATGGATTTCGTTTAATGATTCGCTCCAAACCTTCTTTGCAGGCCTCCTGCGGCGGATATCCCTGGCGCATTAATTCAACAATTAAATGCGAACCCACAATTCGAATAACCTCTTCGCCAACCCCTGTAGCAGTTGCGCCACCTATTTCATTGTCTATATAAAGTCCGGCACCAATTACCGGCGAATCACCAACACGGCCATGCATTTTATACGCCATGCCACTGGTGGTACAGGCGCCACCAAAATTACCTGCAGCATCCATAGCGATCATGCCAATGGTATCGTGGTTTTTAATTCCGCCCGGCATTGGATCATTATTTTTATTGTACAATTTATTTTCTATATTTTTTACCGGTTCGTACTTCATTTTTTTTAACCATTCATTATAATCATTTTCACTTTTTGCGGTAAGTAAATTTATTTTTTTAAACCCGTTTTCCAGTGCAAATTGCAGGGCACCATCACCCACCAAAATAATATGCGGTGTTTTATCCATTACCATTCGCGCAACAGCGATAGGATGCATAATATGTTCTAGACACATTACCGAACCACAATTATAATGTTCATCCATAATGCAGGCATCCAAAGTTACTTTACCATCTCTGTCCGGTAGGCCCCCGTAGCCAACAGTCTGGTTACTTTCATCTGCCTCCGGAATTTTTACACCTGCCTCCACAGCGTCAACAGCCCTGCCACCTTTCAATAAAATCTCCCATGCACCCAGGTTTGCAGCCTTGCCAAAATCCCAGGTAGAAATAACTATGGGATCATTTAAAACAGGTTTTGTATTTACCCCATTTTTAGCCTGCAGCCGTTTAGTAAACAGCATTGCTGCTGAACCAAGTACTGAACTTTGCAAAAACTTTCTTCTTGTAGACATGTAGCTGTGTTTAGAGGATGAGCTACTAAATTAATTAATAGAGGCGATACTTTATCTTTTTCAATAACTCTTAAAAAAAGTCATATTCAAATAAAGAACGCTTTATACTACAATAATTACCGGCCGTGGTTTATATTTTTTATAGTTATTCAAATAAGATAATAGCTAACTATTACCTATTTTTTAGTAAGAAAAAACCAATAAACGTTATTACAACAGTTTTTACAAATCTAGGATGGGCTAAATTATTACATTGTTGTTTTATTAAGTAATTAAAATAATTTCCTGTTGTTATTATTTTGGTGAAGGTTTAAACCTTGCAGGTATTAACTTTTCCAGTACTTTTATCCTTTATCCAAATGGCAAAACCCTATATTTATTTTTTTTATTGTGTAATTTTTACATTGTGAAATAAAAGGGTTTATATTGCCAATAATTAACCTTGCTAATATGACCCTAAATTTTTATATACGCTTTAATACTACACCAGGACAGATTCTTTATGTATGCGGCAATTGTGCCGAGCTTGGCAATAATCAAATTAATAAAGCGGTTGCCCTTCAATATTTAAATGATCAATTTTGCCATTGTGAAGTGGAAGTACCTGCTACAAATGTAAATATTGAATATCACTATATTTTAAAGGATGTAAATGTAAATGCCAATGAAATTATTGAATGGAAAGACGACAAACAAATAGATTTTACTGAAAATCATGTTGGTGATATTACTTTGGTAGATACCTGGAACCATGCCGGTACTACTGAGAACGCCTTTTATACAAAACCATTTAATGAAGTATTGCTTAAAACAAACTTCCTGTCTGGTGTTGTTGCCCTAACTGAAAATGCTACCCATGAGTTTAAAGTAAAATGCCCTTTATTAAAAGAAAATGAGGTGGTTTGTTTAGCAGGAAACGGTAACTCATTAGGAAATTGGTCTACCGAAAGTCCTTTAATACTTTCGAAGGAAGGTGATTGGTGGAAAGTAAAAATAAACCTTGCCAATGGGGGATTTGATATCGCATATAAATATGGCATTTATAATATTGCCCAAAAAACCTTTGAACGTTTCGAGATTGGTGAAAACCGCATTTTGCATGATCGTGGAGGTAAAGGGAGACTAACCATTCTGCATGATGGTTTTTTTCATGCGGATGTTAGCAATTGGAAAGGTGCAGGCATTGCGATTCCTGTTTTTAGTTTGCGTACTCTAAATAGTTTTGGTACAGGTGAGTTTACTGATATAAAATTATTGGTAGACTGGGCAAAGGCAACAGGATTAAAACTTATACAGCTTTTGCCTATTAATGATACTACTGCAACCCATACCTGGGTTGACTCTTATCCTTATGCTGCCGTTTCGGCCTTTGGTTTGCACCCTCTGTTTTTAAATATAGAAAAAGTAGCTGGTGGTACCAGCGCGGAACTGGTAGCAGATTGGAAGCAGAAAAAAATAGCCCTCAATACATTACCGGATGTTGATTACGAGCAGGTGATGGCGTATAAACTTACTGCCATCAAAACATTATTCGAGCTGCAAAAAGATGATTTTTTAAACGATATCAAATATTTTGAATTTTATGATTTAAACCGCCATTGGCTGGTGCCTTATGCAGTATTTTGTTGTTTACGCGACGAAAATAAAACGGCCGACTTCAGTAAATGGACCACAAATTCTCTGTATAACGAAGCAGCAGTGCAGCAGCTTGCAACGCCCGGCCAGACTTATTATGAAGGTATAGCACTGCATTATTTTATTCAATATCATTTGCACCTTCAATTAAAAGCGGCTACACTTTATGCCCACCAAAACGGTATTGTTGTAAAAGGTGATTTACCCATTGGAATTTACAGGTACAGTTGCGATGCCTGGATGGCGCCCGAATTGTATAACATGGATGCACAGGCGGGAGCACCACCGGATGACTTTGCGGTGAAGGGTCAAAATTGGGGTTTCCCTACCTATAACTGGAAAAAAATGCAGGAGGATGATTTTGCCTGGTGGCGGCAAAGATTTGAACAGATGAGCGAATATTTTGACGTTTTTCGAATTGACCATATTCTTGGTTTCTTTCGCATATGGAGTATTCCCTTAAATGCAGTAGAAGGAATTTTAGGTCATTTTGTACCTGCAATACCGGTGCATATCAACGAATTTTTTCAAAATAATATTTCTTTCGAATATTACCGTTACTGTAAACCCTACATTACCGACAGCATATTATATGAATTGCTAGGCGGTAATACCGAGGCTTTTAAAGCCGATTTTTTATTTTATCAGGATGGAACTTTTCATTTAAAACCTGCCTACGATACCCAAAGAAAAGTAGATGATCATTTTAATGGAATAGCGGATACCGACAGCAATAAATATTTAAGGCTCACCTTATTTAATTTAATAAGCAATGTGTTGTTACTGGAAGAAACAGGCTCGCAAATGCAACAATTTCATTTTAGAATAGGCATGGAAAATACCCGGTCTTTCAGGGATCTGGATGGTTACAGTCAACAAAAATTAAAAGAGCTGTACATTGATTATTTTTTTAGAAGACAGGATGATTTTTGGCGTAAGGAAGCTATGAAAAAATTGCCGGAGTTAAGGCGCAGTACCGATATGCTGGTATGTGGCGAAGATCTTGGAATGGTACCGGATTGTGTACCCGATGTGATGCGGCAATTGGGTATGTTAAGCTTGGAAATTCAAAGGATGCCCAAAGAAATTACGAGTATGTTTTTTCATCCGGCAAATGCACCTTACCTAAGTGTGGTTACACCCGCTACACACGATATGAGTACCATCAGAGGCTGGTGGGAAGAAAACCAGGCTAAAACGCAGGCGTTTTATAACAATATGCTGGGTCATTACGGTGCTGCACCATTTTATTGTGAGCCGTATATTAATAAAGAAATTGTGCTTCAACATTTATATTCTCCGGCCATGTGGAGTATTTTTCAATTACAGGATTTGTTGGGCAGCAGTGCGACGCTAAGAAGAAAAACCCCTAATGACGAACGCATTAATGTGCCCGCAGATCCAAAACATTATTGGAAGTACCGGATGCATTTAACCCTTGAAAATCTGATACAGGAAACTGATTTTAATGAGGAATTAAAAAAGGATATTGTTGCCGGTGGCAGAGGTTAAACTTACCATTGATAGCTTATTATTAAAACTAAAAAATGCAATACGGTTAAATTAGGGGTGATAAGTATTTTACCGGAAAGTCGTTTTTGGTAAAATAAAATTATAGGATTAGGTAGATAATATGCAAACCTGCTATTTTAAGCTGTTTTTTACCTTTTTAAATGTAGCGCTTTAAAAAACATAACTGTCATTAAGTAACCTTGGTTTCATTAACGCGACTATTTCTTAAGCGTTTTGATTTACAAGTCGCATTTTTTGAATTCAGCACCAGTTTTTCGCTGCAAATCCTTCGCCTCCTCAGCCGGCGGGCTGGTTAACTGCAACGCCGCTCCTTCCATTGGCTACTTTCAAAAAGATAGAGGACGTTGCAATGCAACCTTCTCTACAACGCATTACAAAAACGGTAATCTTTGTACTATGGCATTTCTTCTAATAGTTTAAAATTCAAAACGGCAATCCTTATTAAATCCAGCTTTAATTTATATAGTTTTTTGCCAGCCTGTTTAAATTAAAAAGCTTTGATTCGATGCCATTTTTGAAATAATAATTTAGGGGAAATGATTTTTAAATATTTCGGGTATATCATTTAACAAAAACGCCTATATTTGCAGCCCGAAATGTCGAGGTAGCTCAGCTGGTTAGAGCATCGGATTCATAACCCGAAGGTCGGCAGTTCAAGTCTGCTTCTCGATACAGAGCCCAATTCCTTGCAGGTTTTGGGCTTTTTAATAAATTAGGTTTAAGATTCTTAATTGCCTGTGTAAACGTTAATTTAAGGCTGCTTTTCGATACATCACTCAATTTTTTACCGATTTTGGTCTTTTTATAAGATTCCATTTTATATTGTTTTCCGTCTTGGTGGACTTTATTTCATGATTGCTTACCAATAAAATAAAACTTGATTCACCAACAAATCTTCTTGTTTAATCTTTTACCTCAATTCCACCTACCCCGTCTTTTTTTAATTAAGCGCTATTTTACGGGGTTAAAAGATTACTTAAAATTTTAAACAAGTAACCATCAGGCTATTACCATTTATATTATTGATTATTATTTTTAAGGCATATTTTATTTAAATTTTTTTTGCTCTTTTCTTATAAACTATAGATTAATATGTATAAATTGATATAAATACAGTCTGCTTATTTTCAATATTATTAGTGGAGATGTATGAATATTTAAATTCTTCCTATGTACGCATCCAATAATGATAATATCCTTATAATAGATGATAATGCAAGTGACCTTCTACTGCTCAAAAAAGCAATTAAGAGTGTTCCGATTTCCATCAATAAAGTTTCAGTAGTAAATACTCTGTCTAAGGCAAAGCGTTTACTGGAACTAAAACCATTTTCCTTAATTTTTTTAGATTTGTTTCTACCGGATAGTGGCGGTCTAAACTCTTTTACAGAAGTACAAAAAATAAATCCTGAAATACCTATTATTATTTTTAGCGGACTGGCAGATAAAAAAGTGGCATTAAAAGCCATATCCTTGGGAGCACAGGATTTTTTAATTAAGGGTGATCATACACAGGAAATGCTGGAAAAAGCGGTTACCTATAGCCTGGAGAGAAAAAAAAATCAGGAGATAATTAAATCTAATAATGAAAGGCATGAAAACTTATTAAAGGTTACTACGGATATATTATGGGACTGGGATATTTTAACAAGCCTTGTATCCTGGAGTGGCAATGATATTGTAAAGTATTTACCTACCGATATTGATACCCCGCAGGTACCTGCAAAATTTTGGCTTAAAAGGGTACATAAAGATGAGCGAAGAAAAGTGCTTGCAAGTATAAAAAAAGCCCTTCATGCCCGACAAAATTTTTGGCAATGTGAATACCAATTTTTAAGAAATGATGGTCAATATGATACCATGGGAAGCCGCGCTTACATTATTACCAATAAAGACAATGTACCCATCAGGATGATTGGGTCTATGCAAAATATTACCGAAAGAAAATCAGCTATTTCTAAACTGGCATCCTCCGAACAAAGATTTAAATCGCTTACCCAAAATAGCAGCGACCTTATTGCGCTCTTAGATAAAGATGGTAATTATCTTTATTCAAGTGATTCGGTTATAAATGTGCTGGGCTATCAGCCTACATTATTACTTGGAAAAAACTTATTTTATTTTGTTCATCCTGATGATAAACTTATTGCCGAAGCTTGCTTTCAGCAGGTTTTAAATAATACTTTTGTAGAAGTACCTCCAATAAGATTTTATGGTATAAACGATGGCTGGCGATGGTTGCAAAGTACCCTCATTAACAAGTTGGGAGAGCCCGCTATTGGTGGAGTCATAATAAACTCCCGCGATATAACCAAAAGTGTAGAAGACAAAAAACAATTGGAAGCAAATTCAATCAAAAGCCAAAAAGACATTACCGCTGCAATGATTGAAGGGCAGGAAAAGGAACGATCGCAAATTGGAAGAGAATTGCACGATAACATCAACCAGTTATTGGTGGCAACAAAATTATATATTGAAAGAAGCATGTTGCAGGAGGATAAAAATAATTTATTGTCCAATGCAATTACCTATCTATTAAATGCCATTGAGGAAGTACGTAAGCTATCAAAAACCCTTATTTCGCCGCCCATTAATGAAATTGGGCTTATAGAATCTGTACATAGTCTGGCCGACGATATTATGCGGGTTAATCCAATCCGGATTTTTTTGACCACAAAAAACTTCTCACAAAATATATTGAATGAAAAATTTAAACTAAACATATTTAGGATTGTACAAGAACAGATAAATAATATTTTAAAACATGCAAAGGCAAAAGAAGTACATATAATTTTTGAACAAACACCCGAGTTTATCTTTATATCAATAATAGATGATGGGATAGGTTTTAATACCCTCGTTAAAAATAAAGGTGTTGGTATTTCAAATATTTACAGTCGCGCTGCCTTATATAAAGGAAAAGTAAGTATAGTTTCTGCCCCGGAAAAGGGTTGCGAAATGACCATAATTTTTAAAGAAATAAATTTAATTGTAGATAGCGAGTCTGCCAGGGTAAAACATGTATTATGACGAAATTGGTGTCATTGTAAAATAGTACACCCTAAGAAACAGTTTGGTATCAACAGGTCTTTTTAAAGAAGCTATAAAAATAACATCTTTTTTGTGCTATACTACATCCTGTTTTCTTTGGATAACAATTAATTAAGCCCAGCTTTATTATGCTATTTCGAGATCTAAGATGAATGAATATTTAAGCACATCAGGTTTTGGCTAACCCAATACCAATCTTGTTGTAAAAAATTATATCAATGAAATAATTTTTTACTTGAAATAAATTTTTTTGTTAAAAAAATTAATTATTTACCCTGTCGGTACAAGCGGCGTAAAATAAGCATCCACACATTTAAAAAAATAGACATTGCATTGGTAATTATTATCGGCCAATCTTTTTTCATTAAACCATATACCAGCCACAATACCACTCCGGTTATTAAAACCACCAACATCCACGGAGATATACCTGCTACTTTTTTTTCTTTTAAGGTTTTTATTAATTGAGGTATCATTGAAATAGCGGTTAACGAACCCGCAATAAAACCTACAATAGTGCTCGAAAAAAAATTTTGCAATGTATCAATTATTATAAGGTATGGTTTCACTTATTTCTATTAATAATCTTTGCAAACGGCAAGCCAAAAACTAAAGATATTTATTTTACAGCAGCCCTTATAAAACCAAATTTTAAATTAATTTTTTGGGAGAAAATAATTTTTATACAAATTATATTTTTTATTTATATAATTTTGTTTTGCATTTTTATTCCTATTTATTCATGCCATTTACCATCCTTTTATCATAGCAAATCAACCCCGGTTGTGTAACTAATGATAAATAGCTTGTTTGGTTAATTTAGCTTAATAGCCAGTATGAGCAACAGCTTAACCGATAAGTTAATTACTTTGAGATAAAGTTTTCTGCACTATTGTTAAGTATATTTTAAAGGTAAACAATAGTAGTTTTAACAATTATAATATACTATTATGGATCTTAATAAGCAGTGGTTAAATTACGAAGCGATATTTTATAATAGTCCCGCATCAAAACTAATTATTGATACCGACGGTCCCGCTTATACCATTTTGGATGCTAACAATGCCTACCTCCAGGCAACAAACAGCACCCGTGAAATTTTAATAGGAAAAAGTGTATTTGGTGCCTTTCCAAATAATCCATCAGATAATGAGTCTAAAAATGTTGAGCGAACGATTCATAGTTTTGAACAGGCGATTGTGACAAAAAAGCCGCATGTGATGCGCAATTACCGGTACGATATTCCCATACACGGAACAAAATTTTTTGAAGAGCGATACTGGACAACCAGCAATACCCCTGTTTTAGATGAAGAAGGTAAGGTGCTGTATTTTATACATAGCCCTGAAAACGTTACTGAACTATATAAATTATCAGAAAGAGAAAGAAAAGGGATAGAAGCCCTCAAAACGCAAAGGCGCGAACTACATTCCCTATTTATGCAGGCACCGGTTGGTATTGGTATTTTTAAAACAAGTGAATACATTGTTGATCTTATTAATCCTAATCTCTGCGCACTCTACGGTAAAACTGCCGCTGAAATGTTGAGTAAGCCAATGTTTGAAGCGCTATTACCCGATAAGAAAAATGGATTTAAGGTGTTGCTGGATAATGTTCGCTTAACCGGTGTGTCTTTCACCGGTAAAGCAGTTCCTGTGATTTTACAAAGAAACGGCCATATTGAAACCGTGTATATAAATTTTGTATACGAACCCTTTAAAGAAATTGATGGAAGCATTAATGGGGTAATAGTTGTTGCAACAGAAATTACAGCCGAGGTACTTGCCAAACAACAAATAGTACAGGCCGAAGAAAGGGCAAGGCTCGCGGTTGATGTGGTTGGATTAGGAACTTTCGATTTAAATATTAAAACCGGGGAATTGAACAGCTCCTTAAAATTTGCACAAATCTTTGGTTTCGATAAGGAAATGTCACTTTCGGATTATACAAATGTGTTTCACAAAGATGATTTGCAGATTAGGTTAAAAGCCCATGCTGAGGCAAGGTTGAATGGTAAATTAATTTATGATATTAGGGTGGTGTGGAAAGATAAAAGCATTCATTGGGTTAAAATTGAAGGTAAGGTCTTTTATGATGAAGCGCATGATCCTGCCCACATACTTGGAATTATATTAAATACAACAGATCAGCGAAACGCAAAAGAGCGGGAGCGAAAATTGATAACACTGGTTGATAATAGTGTTGATCTGATGTCAATTTTAAACTTAGACGGAAGCAACGATTATATAAATCAATCAGGAAGAGAATTACTTGGCTTTAAAAATGACGATCAACTTAATGATATATCCGTTTCTTATTTGCAGTGTCAAAAAGATATTGGATTATTGGAAAATGAAGTATTACCAAATGTTTTAAAAAATGGAAAATGGGCAGGCGAACTTCAGCTAAAACACTTTAGTAAAGATGAAATTTTGCCGGTGTTTTTAAACGTTACCCGAATTGATGATCCTGTATCCGGAAAGCCAATTGCCATTGGTGCGGTAATGCGCGATCTTAGGCCAGGTCTTGAAGCTAAGCAGGCACTTGCAGCAAGTGAACAATTATTAAGAAATATTACCACAGCAGCACCTACTGGTTTATGGAAATCTGATGAAAACGGGGCTATAAATTATGTAAACCAAACCTGGATAAATTGGACGGGTATTTCTTTTGAAAAAAATATGGGTTTCGGATGGTTTGATGCTATTGTGGTAGAGGATCGGGAAATAGTAAAAGAAAATTTTTTGCTTAACCTGCATTCTAAAAATTTACATGAAGCCGAATATAGGATCAACCATACAGATGGTACCACTCATTGGTGTTTTACCAATAGCAGACCGCATTATGCAGAAGACGGTAGTTTTTCGGGTTTTGTAGGGGCCTGTGTGGACATATCTGAAAGAAAATTTTTGCAACAACAAAAAGATAATTTTTTGGGTATTGCCAGCCACGAGCTTAAAACCCCTGTTACCAGTATTAAGGCCTACACACAGGTTTTGTACAAAATGATGGAGCAGAGGGGTGAACTAACCGAAGTCGCTATGATTGCTAAAATGGACAAGCAATTAAACAGATTGGTTAGTCTTATTGGCGACTTACTGGATGTTACAAAAATGAATGCAGGTAAACTGCAATTTAACGAGCAGCAATTTGATTTTAATGATTGTATAAAAGAATTGGTGGAAGACCTGCAAAGAATAACAGATAAACATAAGTTGGTAGAAGATTTATTGCCTACAGGTATAGTTTTTGGCGATAAGGAACGCATTGGACAAGTAATAACCAATTTAATAACCAACGCCGTTAAATACAGTCCCGGAAAAGAGGAGATCATCGTACATAGCTATACAAAAAATGAAGAGGTAATTGTATGCATAGAAGATTTTGGAATTGGTATTCCTCAAAATAGCCTTGATAAAGTTTTTGAACAATTTTATAGGGTAAGCGGCGATGTGCAGCACACGTTTCCGGGCCTTGGTTTAGGTTTATACATTTCGTCCGAAATAATAAAAAGAGCAGGGGGAAGAATATGGGTTAACAGTACCGAGGGTAAGGGTTCTTCTTTTTGTTTTGCATTGCCCTTATGTAAAGTGTAAATTATTAGGAACTTCAAATAAATACTTGCCTTTATAATTAAGATACAGTTTGTTTTAAAGTAAAATTTTTTAGTTTAAAATGCTGAACTTACAGGTAAATTCATTTAATAGCTATCTTGGTATAAAAAATTATATAATATGTGGTGGATTTACGCTTTATTATCTGCATTGTTTGCATCGCTTACGGCAATTTTTGCCAAAATAGGAATCACTAATGTAAATGCAAACTTAGCCACGGCGATACGTACCATAATTATTTTACTGGTAGCCTGGGGCATTGTATTGGTAAAGGGGGAGGCTAAAGGAATACATACTTTATCGCGGCACAACCTTATTTTTCTGCTTATTTCCGGCATAGCAACGGGCTTATCCTGGATATTTTATTTTAAAGCCCTACAAATTGGAAAGGTATCCCAGGTTGCACCTGTTGATAAATTAAGTGTAGCACTTACTATTGTTTTGTCGGTAGTATTTTTAGGGGAAGCGCTTACCATTAAAACAGCTATCGGAGCCGCCCTGATTGTTGCCGGTACGGTGGTGATGATCTTGTAAAAATATAGCTCAAATAAATGTTTTTATTGTGGAAAGGCGCTACCCCTGTCAGACCAAAATAATGTTGCATTAATACTTACTTATAAAAAAGAAGATACTTTAAATTCAGAGAATTTTATTGCAAGAATTTGGCAATACTTTGTGAAAAAGAGCTCTTGCAGTTTCTTAACCCGCCGGATGGTTAGGCAAACGATATGATTAAAATACTGCCTCTTTTCTTTATAAAAATGTTACTTACAAAGTTCAATCCTCAGGCAATTTATCAGTTTTTTAATCATAACAGGACAGCCCAATAACCAGTTATGTTTATAATTTAATTTTGATTGAATAGAGTGTTTGCAAAGATGCTGCCTAATCCATTAAATTTATATAAAAAACACCTTCCACCTTCCCGGAATTTTTTTTTCACTTTTCTCTTAACTGCAGTAATTTATGTATCTATATTAATTTTCATTAAAAAATATTATCAATTAACTTCACAAAAAAATAATTGGTGATACCAGGAATTAAATTTTTTGCCCTAACTATACTACTCCTTCTTGCAGGCAATTATGTTAAAGCCCAACTTTGCCAGGGTAGCCTTGGAGACCCCATTGTAAATATTACATTTGGCGCCGGTAATAATCCGGGTCCCCAGCTTGCAGCCGCTGCTACAGGATATCAATATATTTATACCGATTGTCCTGATGATGGCTCTTATACAGTTAGAAATACTTCCAGCGGATGTTTTTTTAATAGTTGGCATACCCTTACATCAGATCATACCGGTGATGCCAATGGTTATTTTATGTTGGTAAATGCCTCCCTTGCTCCCAGTGCTTTTTACGTAGATACAGTTAAAGACCTTTGCAGCAATACTACCTATGAGTTTGCTTCCTGGGTTTTAAATATTATGCTACCTACAGCTTGCAGGGGAGCGGGTATACAGCCTAACCTAACTTTTACCATCGAAAAAAAGGATGGTACTTTATTGCAGTCCTATAATACCAATGATATACCCTCTCAGTCAACACCTATTTGGAAACAATTTGGGTTTTTCTTTACTACCCCTGCAGGCGTTTCAGATATTGTGCTTCGCATTGTTAATAATGCGCAAGGTGGTTGTGGTAACGATCTGGCGTTGGATGATATTACTTTTAAACCTTGCGGTCCGCTTGTCTCGGGTGGTATTGCCGGCAACTCTACTAATACAGAACATCTTTGTTTTGGTACCGATAAAACCGTTTCCTTTACAAGCGGCTTACCTGCTAACTTTTCCTATTATGCATTGCAATGGCAATCGAGTCCGCACAATGGTATTTGGACGGATATTGCCGGCGAAACATCGCCGGTATTTTCTCATTATTTTGCAGCCAATACACCAGTTGGCGTATATGATTATAGGGTAACAGCCGCAGACCCTGCTAATATTGCTTCTGCTAAATGCAGGGTGGCATCAACTATTTTATTTGTGCAGGTAGGTCCCATTCCGGCCCGGAGTGCATCAAACAATAGCCCCGCCTGTCAAAATGGAATTTTAAATTTATCAGCTTCCGGGGGTGTACAATATAAATGGTCAGGCGTAAATAACTTTACCGGTACGGGCTCCTCCCTTAATATTAATAATGTACAACTTGCTGCAGCAGGTAAATATTATGTGCAGGTAATTGATACCTATGGCTGTACCTTGCTCGATTCAACTATTGCAACAGTAAATCCTGCCCCTGTTGCAACAACCAGTTTTGCGGAAGCTGCAATTTGCACAGCTAAAAGTATTCAGCTTACAAGCAGTGGTGGGGGTACTTACAGCTGGTTGCCCGTTACCGGTTTATCCAGCGCAGTTATTGCAAACCCTGTGGCATCTCCACTTATTAATACCACCTATGAGGTAACCATCACCAATCAATTTAGCTGCATGGATTCTGCACAAATTGTACTAAATGTAAATCAAAGTCCAACGGCAACTGCAGGTATGGATAGAACCATTATTGCCGGTACTGCAATAAAATTATTGGCTACTTCAACAGGCGATTCAGTTACCTATGAATGGTCGCCCCCAAATTATATAAACGATCCAACCATCTTGCAGCCTACCGTTCATCCACCGGAAGATACGCGGTATGTTTTAACGGTTAACTCTGCAAACGGCTGTGGTGTTGCAACGGCTGCAGTAAATATTTTTGTGTTTAAAGGAATTAATATCCCTACAGCTTTTACGCCCAATAATGACGGCTTAAATGACACCTGGAAAATTCCGGCACTCAATGCTTTTCCGGGCTTTACAATGGTAGTGTACAATAGGTTGGGACAAATTGTTTTTGAAAACAAAAATGCCAACCAGGCCTGGGACGGTTCCTATAAAGGAGAGCCGTTAGCTGCAGGTGTCTATGTGTACGTGATAGATCTGAAGCAAGCCCCCGGTATTTTAAAAGGCTCGGTTTTAATTATAAGGTAGCGCTACTTTTTGTAAAGATGTAGGCGACTACTTTTTGTTTTAAAGAATTAGAAATAATACCGATTGGTATATTATAGGTGTTATAAAAAGACACAATATTGGTTTCATTGCACCAGCAAAGCTTTTTTTACACACCACCACAAATTTTTTTATAATACTCTAATTTTTAGGTATTTTTTGTTGATAACCCTATATCAATTTGCTTTACCCACCAATGATGGAATTCATTTTATATCCGTTTATGGTGCGTACGAATGATGGAGATGGCCTATAAATGCCGTTGACGAATTTTGATTTATTAATGATGGGCGTTGCCTACCGCTATTGGATGTAGCTTCTCGAGCTTTGATGCCGGCGTTTTACCTAATTTTATTAGATGATGGTTACAGCTCTTTAATGATGGGTTTTGCGCACCGATATTGAATGTTGTCATTATAGGACTTTTAATTTATAGTCCGGTTGGTACGTCATCCAACAACATAGGGAAGCACCCGATGATTGTTTTAGAGCCCCCTAATTATGGTGAAAAAATGTTGAATCTTTTACGGCGTTATGCACGAGTTTTAAGCTATCCTTTACCGCTCTCCAAATTACCCGAACCTTCGCTAACAAGCAGCTCATAAAAAATAATTACCTAAAAATTTGCGCAACTAAAAAGTTGCGTATATATTTGCAACCTAAAGGTTGCAGATATAAATTCTATAAATGAAACAAGATATTTTTCAGGCCATAGCCGATCCCACACGCAGGGCTATTTTAACGCTGATTGCTATACAGGCATTAACACCTACTGTAATGGCCGAAAACTTTGATATGAGCCGTCAGGCAGTATCAAAACATATTAGCGTATTGCAGCAATGCGAATTGATAAAACCGGAGCAGTGTGGCAGAGAAATTTATTATCACTTTAATCCAAAAAAAATGCAGGAAATTGATCATTGGTTAGCCCAATTCAGGATAATGTGGGAAACCCAATTCAATCAATTGGACAATATATTATCTACACTTAAAAAACAAAAAAAATGAAAAATGAGCTGCTATTCGAATTTACTGTTGACAAAACAACAAAAACGGTATTCATAACCAAGGAATTTAATGCAGTACTTTCACTGGTATGGGATGCCTTTACAAAACAAGAAATTCTTGACCAATGGACTGCACCTAAACCCTTTGTAGCAAAAACAAAATTTATGGATTTTAAGGTTGGTGGAAAAAGGTTTTATGCCATGGTAAGCCCCGAAGGGCAAGAGGGATGGATTATTCAGACATTTACTTCCATAAGTCCAAAAACCAATTTCAAAATGTATAATGCCTTTGCAGATAAAGATCAAAATCCTGAATTGCCGGGTTCTGATTGGGATTATATTTTTAGTGAACAAAATGGAAAGACAACAGTAAGTATTGCTATTTATAATGAATCCCTTGCCCGCTTAGAGAGGATGATTGAAATGGGGTTCAAAGAAGGATTTACGGTTACAATGAAAAATTTGGAAGAATTATTAACAACAGTATCTTAAAAATAATTTTTGATTTTTAAGATAGCTGGCAAAAATGCAAATCAGGCAAAGATGCTGAAACCGAATATGGATAAATATTGCCAGTCGGAAAATGAATATCGAACCAATATCAATCGATAATATTTGCATATTGCCAGGTAATAAAATATCGTTTTGAGGAGCATTAATTAGCTGCATATCCATCGCTGCCACTGAAACGAATTAGAATGCAATTAGTAAAAATCTGAAATTATTCCAGGTACTAATCCTTGTATTTATTTTATCAAAAATTTTGCAAGGCATAATCTTATTTTATAAAATGCTTATTCAACATAATTTTAAAAGCAAAAACAAGCGTACAGCATGAATCTGTAAACTATTTCAGGTATAAAAATGTACAATATGGTAAATAAATTATTAAATTGAGGGCCAAATTTTTAAATAATTATCAAAGGAACAGTCAGAATTATTTGATATTTTTATTATATATAAAGAATTGATATTATATTTATATAATAAAAATTTTTCAACATAAATAATTTTTGTATAGAACTTTTGAGGATTAAATTAATTTACAATAAAGATTACCCTATGAATAGGAAACAACATTTCTGTTTATTCATTATCCTTTTTACTTATTGTGTGGTTGGCTATGCACAGAATTCGTGGCCAAAGGATATAAACTTTTCCAATGGTGGAAAAGTAACTATTTACCAGCCACAGTCGGAGTCATTTGAAGGTACCAAACTAACAGGCAGGTCTGCTGTATCAGTACGCAAAACAGCCAGTGCAGAACCGGTTTTCGGAGCTATATTTTTTGCAGCAACTTTGCTAACTGATAAAATATCAAGAATGGCATTACTGGAATCAGTAGTAATAACAAATGCCAAGTTTTCAGGGGTGGAAGATCAAAAGGAAATCGATAATTTGACCTCCCTTATCCAAAAAGAAGCACCTAAATGGCAGTTAAAAGTATCAATTGATGAATTGGTAGCCTCTATTAAAAAGGAAAATATTTCGCAAGTTTCTTCCGGTTTCCAAAATGACCCTCCCAAAATTATATATGCAAGTATGCCAACCACACTGGTGGTTTTGGATGGTGAACCACAAATCCAAAAAGACGTGGATCTTGATGCAGACAAGGTAGTAAACAGTCCTAATTTAATTTTTAAAGAAGGTAGCCAATGGAATTTGCGTGCAGGAGGTATTTGGTATAAGTCAACGGGTGTTATTGATGGCTGGAAACAAAACAACAGTCTTTCCAAAAAGGTAAAATCTGTTAATGAGCAGGTTAAAAAACAGGAAAAGGAAAATAATGAAGGTAAAACAATAACCGAAAAACCAGTGGTTACGGCTATTATGGTAGTTACAGAACCAACTGAATTAATACAATCAAAAGGTGAAGCAAATTATAAGACGATAGCAGGAACATCATTATTATACGTTTTTAATTCGCCCAATGAAATTTTTAAAGAAATAAATATTCAAAAAACATTTGTATTGTTAGCAGGTCGTTGGTATGCTGCACCCAATATAAACGGTCCATGGAATTATATCGAAGCAGATAAATTACCTGAAGATTTTGCAAAGATTCCGGAAGAATCTGATAAAGGCGAAGTGCTGGCTAATGTGGCGGGCACAGAGGAAGCAGAAGAAGCCAGGATTGATGCGGAAATTCCACAAACAGCTAAAGTAAATAGAAAAACAGCAACTGTAAAGGTGGAATATGATGGAACGCCTCAATTTAATAAAATAGAAGGCACATCATTACAATTGGCAGAGAATGCCAATCTTACTGTTATGATAGACCCTGGCGGCAGGTATTTTGCACTTGATAATGGGGTATGGTTTCTAAGCAATACTGCTAATGGTCCCTGGATTGTTGCCAATGAACGACCCAAAGATGTAGACATTATTCCTGCCAGCAGCCCGGCATACAATACCAAATATGTTTACATTTATAATCAAACTCCGGACTATGTTTATACGGGTTATACATCCGGTTATACAGGTGGGTATATTTATGGGCATACCATCGTATATGGTACGGGATATCGTTACCGTCCATGGTTTCGTAAGCGGTATTTTCCACGGGCTGTAACCTGGGGATATGGGTTTCAGTACAATGCCTGGTATGGATGGAGTATGAATTGGGGTTTTAATTTTGGATTCCTGTATATTGGCTTTACCGGCAGTAGATATGGTTGGGGAGGAGGCTGGTTTGGTCCGCCAATGTACCGTCCACCATACAGACCTACTTATTGGAATAGCGGATATCATGGCAATAATCGGCCTCGACCATCTTATGGTGGAGGTAACCACGGCGGTTCCCGTCCGGGTAGTGGTTGGAGTAATAATAACAATATATACAACCATCACAAAGGAGTAATTACAAAAAATATTGATAGAACCAAGATTACCAGGCCAGCCTTTGGTAATAAGTTAGATGCTAATTATAAACGCCCTTCCGTTGAGAAGAATAACAAGTTGCCCTTGAGTAAACTACCTATCGATAATAAGAACAAACTACCTATCGATAATAAGAACAAACTACCTGTCAATAAGAAGCCTGATAATAAGTTGCCGGTTATTGATAACAATAAAAAACCTGATAATGATAAAAACAGCTTACCAATTAAAACAAAAGAAAATAAAATTGGTACTCCAATTTACAAAGACAATAATGTATTAGCAGACGCAGAAGGAAATGTCTTTAAAAAAGACTTAAAGGATAATAACTGGCAAATCCGTGATAATAAAACCAAAGACTGGAAACCTTTAACGGAAGATAAAAAAGCGCAGTTGCCTGACTTGAACAAACAAGAACGAACAAGAGAAAGGAGTGAAACAAGACAAACAAATTTTGCCCGGGATGTGCCAACCATAATAAGACAGATGTCAACAAAACCAACAAAACCAGCAACGACCGATAACAAACCATCAGTACAAAAAACTTTACCCAATAAATTTGGCAATAGGAGAGGGTAGTCTTTTGTATTTTAGTTCGCTGCCAGGTATAAATAAAATGGTATGTTTAAAAATACTTACGATGGGGTATTTCACCGGTAATTAGTTGGTTATTAGCAATGCCTTTTAAAATTTAGGTTTGGATATAAATAAATGTTGCACGTGATTTATTGTTAAATATTATATCAGAAATTTTTTTTTATTCCAAATTTTTGTTACTGTATATTATACCAATTGGTATTTTAATTTGTAAAAAAATCATAATCAGGCAGTACATTTATTTTTTATTTTGGTATAGATTTTAAGTAAAATTTTGAGCCTGTAAATTAAAAAAGGGCGTAGAATTTTAAAATTGTTACGCCCTGATTATTTTAAATCACTATTTCTCTAAAAATTAAACGCCAGTTTAGCAAATAATTTTCTACCATTAAATCCCATTTGTACAGAATCCCAGGGCCCGCCGGATTCATTGTCTCCTGCCCAACCCTTTGCCAATGGATTTACACCAAGGTTAGGATGCACATTAAATACATTATCTACTCCAAGAAATAAACTCACTTTTTTACAAAATTTGTACGATACAAATAAGTCGGTTACTACCTTACCTGAAAAATTAAATACTTCCGGCACCAATACATTCTGATCTGCATCTGTTGGTACTTGTGGATTTATACCAGTGCCATTTGGATTATCTGCAGTAGAAGATCCGTAGCCTAATAATTTTATTAAACCAAAGTACGTGATGTGCGTACCAAAGCCTATTTTATTAATGCCATAATCTAAACTCAACGTAAATTTAGAGTTAGGTGCTGAAGCCAATAAAAAAGATTCTTCTCTGTCACTAAAGAATGTTTTACGGTTTAACGTATTACTATTTAATGCATCGGGTACATGTACGGCATCAATTTTCATGCGTTGAAAATTACCTGCCAGCAAAGCTTTAAAACTCTTATTTCCCCATTTTTTAGAATAGTCCGCTACGATATCTAAGCCATAATTTGTGGTGTTAACCGCATTGTCAAAAAATTGTGCAGTTGCAACCCCGATGGCATTTAATTGTGTTGTAAAAGCTGGCGGTAAAGTAGGATCATCTTTGCTGAATAAACCGGAAAGTACAATTCTATTTTTCACTTTTATCATATAACCATCTACAGTAAAAGTTAAATTTCTTGCTGGCTTCCAGCTAAAACCAATGCTGGTATTTACAGAAGTTTCCTGTTTTAAATTGGGAATACCTGCAGCTTTAGTTATAAGGTCATCATTACGGGCGATACGCGATTGTATTAATTTGCCACCGCTAAAAGAAGTAAGGGTATTGCTAAAATTAATTTGTTGTAAAGAGGGTGCTCTAAAGCCTGTGCTAACAGATCCTCTTACATTAAAGTTGCTTGTAATTTTATACCGCGTAGCAAATTTGACTGTAGCAACAGAACCGAAATCTGAATAATTTTCATACCGTACTGCAGCATCAATTAACCAGGGCCTGGTTACATTTATTTCTGCATCTGCATACAAACTCACATTACTGCGGTGAGCAGCTACTACATCCGCCGGACTAAAACCAGGAAATCCCTGAGAGCCTGCAGCCGGACTTCTGGAAGAATCATTCTGATTATCTCCTACTAAATTTTGATAAACAATGGGGCCCGGGTGATAGGATGCATATGAAGCTTCTTCCCCTTTATAAATTGAATATCTTTCATAGCGATATTCTGCACCCAGTCCCAAATTAAGTCCCTGTGCAAAGGAAGGAAAAGATTTATTGACATCGAAATTAACGGTATTCTGTAAAAAATTAAAACCGCCATCATCAAAATGAGTTTTAGAACGGTCACCAATAATGGAAGCATTATAAGTTTTATCGCCATAAAAATGAAAATCGTTTTTGCCAAGGGTATTGCTGATATCCCATCCCCATCCGCTGCCCATGGTACCTTTAAAACCAATTGCCAATGAGGCATCAGCAATATTGGTTTGAATATGCGGGTTATAGTAAGTCTCCGAGCCATCAGTTGTTACCCTCATTATGGAAGGATCAAACAAAATATTTCCATTGGCATCCACCGGAAAACGATCTGGTTTAGCACTTAGGTTTCTTGAATAGGCAAAGGCATCAGATGCTTTGTGATTGTATCCGCCAAAGGCATAAAAAATTGTTTTGCCATCGGCACTGGTTGGTATTTCCATGTTGATCATGGCGCCATAAGATTTTACTGAACCATCGCCAAATGATCTTCTGCCACTATTAATAGAAGGTAAGGCATTTTTATCTTTTAGCCAGTTAGTGGTATCTGCCTCTCTATAGGTTTTTGCAGACGATAGGTAGTCTAAACTAAAATTAAGAAACCCACCTTTTTTACCAATCGCAAAACCATTATTAGCCGAAATAGAGTAAGTGCCTCCGTCAATTGGCTTGCTGCTGTAATATTGGTTGCTTGCTCTAAATTGATAAGCGTTAAATTTTGTATCATCATAACCACTCCATCCGGTATTGATTGTCCAGTGGTTGATGTCTCTTTTCAACACGATATTAATTACGCCGGCCATGGCATCCGAACCATATTGCGCAGAAGCCCCATCACGTAAAATTTCAATTCTATCTACTGCAGCTTCAGGAAAAGAGTTTAGATCCGTACCCGAATTTCCTCTGCCCCTTGTGCCAAATAATGCTACAAAGGCAGTCTGGTGCCTGCGCTTTCCATTTATTAAAACAAGGGTTTGGTCCGGTCCAAGACCACGTAATGTGCCCAGATCAACATGATCAGCCCCATCAGCACCGCTTTGTTTATTGTAATTAAAGGAAGGTGCTGCTATATTTAAAATGGAAGTAAGGTCCATTTTTGCGGTAGGCATCCCAACCTGGTTAATTTTAATAACATCAACAGGAACCGCTGTTTCAGTTTTTGCTCTGGCTGCACCACGGGTTCCTAAAATAACCACATCCCCCAAATCGATCGGAGTGGCTTCTAAGGCGATGTTAAGTGTTGGTTGGTTGCTAAGCGTAATGATTTGCGTGGCATAGCCTACACTACTTATTTCCAACACATCGTTTGTCTTGGCTTGCAGGTTTACTACCCCATCACCATTGGCAGTAATACCTTTTTTGGTTGATTTCACTTTTACCGAAGCATTGGGCAAAGAATTGCCAGTTTTTGCGTCTGTAATTTTTATTGTAAAACTTTGCTGGGCAAATAGCATACAGGTAAAAACCAGTAAACTCAGCGATAAAGACAATTTTTTCATAATTATTAGTTTTGTACGGCTAAGTTCTTTATAAATTAATATAAAGTGGCAAAAATTTTATAATTAAAAACAATAGATATATGTTTAACTAATTTGTCCTTCAATTTTCAAATTCATAATTGCATAAAAAATTATGTAATAATTTTTTGTGCTGAATTAAAAATCAATCAAATAGCACAATGTAATTATAATTGGCATTTGTTAAAATATTCAACCATATTTATTGACAATAAAAGTATCAATTTACCGATAAAATTAAAATTTCATTCTTGATGGTTTGAAAAATATATAATTAATTTAATATATTATAAATAAACATTATGTATATAATTTTGGATAAAATGTTAATAATTTTATAAAAAAAGCATTTAAAAATTGGGTTTTTCTAAACTATGGTCTTAAGTTTGGGTTCTAGGTTCTTATTATCTTATAAAAACCTATTTATTAACCAAAACAAATTAAAATGAGAAAACTATTTCAAATCATTTTCGGCTGCTATTGTTTTTTGCAAGCCTCCCTAAGCTGGGGCCAAAATTTATCCGGCACAGTAACCAGTGAAGGCACCCCTTTATCAGGTGTTAGTGTAACCGCTAAACCATCAGGAAAGGGAGTTGCCACCGATAAAGACGGTAAGTACACTTTAAGTTTACCGGCAGGAACCTATAAAATTAGTTTTTCCATTACGGGTTTTGAGGTAAATGCGCAAACCATTACCCTGGCTGGAGGTGATCAAAAAAGGCTGGACATTGTTATGGTAATATCCAATCAAAAATTAGAGGATATTGTTGTTGTAGGTTCGCGCTCTCTTCCGCGCTCATCGGCTAACTCTCCCTTACCGGTTGATAATATTGATAGCAAAACCTTAAAATCTACTGGTCAGCTATCTTTTGATAAGGCCTTACAATACAGAGTGCCCTCCTTTAATACCGTAAACACACCCGTAAATGATGCCACTACTTTATTGGATCCCTACGAAATTCGTAACCTTGGGCCAAGCAGGACGCTTATTTTAATTAACGGAAAAAGAAAGAATCTGAGCTCCTTATTATATGTACAATTTTCTCCGGGTCGCGGCGAAACAGGAGCTGATTTATCTGCAATACCTACCGATGCTATAAAAAGGGTTGAGATATTAAGAGACGGAGCATCGGCCCAGTACGGTTCTGATGCCATTGCAGGTGTGATGAATGTAATTTTAAAAGACAGGTATGAGTACAGTTCTTTAACCTTAAACGGTGGGGTAACCGGTAAAGGTGATGGTGGAACCTATGGGCTATCCTATAATAGCGGTGCCAATATTGGTACCAGGGGATTTATAAATTATACAGCAGATTTTAGTCAGCAAAATAACGCCATACGTTCCGGAAAAATTGACGTAACTACCGAAGTGGCCACATTTGGAGATCCTTCCAAACCATTGACTGACCCTGGCAATAAAGCCATTGTAGATTACCTGCAAATTTACCCGGATGCCAATAATAAAAATGGTACCGGTGAAATTACGGCTGCTAAATTTAGTTATAACCTTGGCATACCGGTAGGCGAGAAAGGATTGTTTTACAGTAATGCAGGCTTTGTATCTAAAAAAGCCATCAGCAATGCCAATTTTCGCCCCTCTTACTGGAGAAGTGATTTTGGTCTGCTACACCAGGCCGGTACTACCTATATTGGCTATGGTCCATCATTTGAAGGAGACCTTACCGATTACAATGCTACCATCGGTTTTAAAAATGAAAACAATGGCTGGAAAAGTGACCTGAGTTTAACGGTTGGCGGTAACCAGCAACTTTATTCTGTGAATAATACGGTAAACCGCACTTTGGGTGCAGCAAGTCCTACTTCTTTTAAACCCGGTGGCTATAATTTTAGTAATATTATTGGAAACTACGATGTTTCAAAATCGGTTTTAGATAATGTAAGTATTGGTTTTGGATCAGAAATCAGACAAGAAACCTATAAAATAATTGCTGGCGATACGGCATCTTATTCAGGTGAAGGCGCCAATTCTTTCCCGGGTATCCGGCAAGAAAATGCCACTAACAATAGCCGCTTTAACTTTGGTGCCTACTTTGATGCAGGCTGGGATATTACCAGTAAATGGCTGCTCAATGGAACTGTTCGTGGTGAAAAATATAGCGATTTTGGACAAGCTTTTGTTTGGAAAGCATCTACCCGTTATAAAATTATTGACGATAAATTTATCATAAGAGGGTCAGCCTCTACAGGTTTTAGAGCACCAACTTTGCACCAGATATACGATCAGGCAACACAGGCATCCTTTGTTGGAGGAACCATTCAACTTTCCGGTTTATTTAATAACCGAAGTAAACAAGCCTATGCATTGGGTATACCTTTATTAAAACCGGAAAAATCTACAAACTACACCGTTGGTTTTGGTGTTAATCCAACTAAGGACCTAAGTTTTACACTTGATTACTACAGCATAAATATTAAGGACAGGGTAGTTTACAGTTCTTCTATTTCCTCTAACAATGCCAGCTCTACTTTGGGTATTATTTTAGCCAATGCAGGTGTAAAAACAATACAGTTTTTTATTAATGGAATTCAGACCAATACACAAGGTTTGGATTTTGTTGCCAACTACAAAAATATCAAACTTGGTAACGGAAAGCTGGGTATCAACCTTGCCGGAAATTATACCTTGAGAAATGCTATTATTGGTAGTCCGAACGACCCCGCAGCCATTAAAGATGGCGGATCAACCATCCTTAGTGTACAAATAAAATCCTTATTAACGGAAAGCAGACCGCTGTACAAAGCTGTTTTGGGAGCCGATTACCACATCAATAAATGGAGTTTTAATTTAAACAATACTTTGTTTGGATCAACCAAATTTCAAGATTTGGATAATGGAACCAGTTATAATGGTATCGGTGTTTTAGCCAATTCAACTTCCCCTTCGGATCCCATAAATGATAGGAATGTTATGAATGATATCCGCCAAAAATTTAAACCGGCAATTGTTACCGATTTAAATATTGGGTATGATGTAACTAAAAAAATTAATTTTTCTGTAACGATCAATAATATTTTTAATGTACTTCCTAAATGGGACCTGCAAGCTTTAAACAGCAATGGGCAAAAAGTATTGGACAATGCAGCTGCCAAGAGTTTGTTGGAAGGATTTTTAGCATTCAGCGGCAGGTACAGAATACTGGGCTATAACGGATCGCAATTTAGCCAGCTGGGTACTGTGTTTAACGCATCTTTGGCCTTTAGATTTTAAATATAAAAATGCAGGTAAAAGTTATGGTAAAAAGCCACTACCCGCATAAATTATAAACGCATACTATAAAATTATATACGGCTGATTTTCTGTAAAAGAAGATCAGCCTTTTTTTAATGCTTAATTTCGCATCGGAATGATGACCAAAAACTTCCTACGAGATTGAATACAGATGGCACAAATACTTAATAGCACTACGGCTGACATTGAAACAATATTTAGATTTTATGATATGGCAATTGCTTTTCAAAAAACAAAATTTAATAAACACTGGCAGGGATTCGACCTGGGTTTGGTTGAATCAGAAATAAATGAAGGCAGACAATATAAAATTGTAGAAGGGGATGAAGTTGCCTGTGTGTTTGCAGTTACGTTTAATGATCCGGTAATTTGGGGTGAAAAAGACAATTCGCCATCTATATATATTCACCGGATTGTTAGTCATAATAATTTTAAAGGAAAAAAATATGTTGAAAAAATAATTGAATGGGCGATCAATTATGGCCGGGAAAATGGTAAAGAATTTGTACGTATGGACACCTGGGGTGACAACAAAAAGTTGATGGAGTATTACACTAAATGCGGATTTAGTTTTGTTGGTTTAACCAGTGAAATGAGTGCTGAAAATTTGCCTGCACATTATGATAGCATCGTTTTAAGTTTATTTGAAATCAATATAAATAATGTGGCTATTTCGTAAATATTCGTCGCCTTACGGCTCGCATGTCATCTTACGCAATAAAGAAAAAATAGTAAGAATTAATACACGCCAAAACGAATACTAAAAATTACACATCAATAAAACACAATAATGCTTAAATTAGTAGGGCGCAAAAAATACCCATAAAAAAGTAAGAATAATTACCGATCAAAAAACGATGTGGTTAGTTAGGTTAAGGCCTGTTCACATTTTTGGAGTGAATATAATTGAGCTGTTGAAAATGGGGTAAATACAAATTAATGCCGGCCAAAAAAAGTATCGCCACTACAAAAGACATCCAAAATATATTCTCCATGGCAATGTACGATAACCCAAACACCGTCGAAACTTCCTTTGACCTTAATTATATATCCGAGCATTTGTTACAAGCCCAGTGGGCTGAATTTGTGGAGCTTAAAAAGGTTATTACCAATGTATCGAACCAACAGAATCGGTCAATTTCTATATTGGATATCGGTATTGGTAACGCAAGGATTCCCAAACATTTGTGTGGCGTAAAAGAAATATGGGACAGGATTGTCCGCTATGATGGAACAGACAATGCGGCTGCATGCATTAAAATTTCAACAGAAACCATTCATCGCTTGAAAATAGAAGACAAGGTTGGCGTTCATCTTTTTGAAGCAACCAATTTAAAAAATTGGCAACAGCAGCACGACCTCATCATTATCACCTGGTTTACTGCAGGTAATTTTTATCCGGATAATTTTAAATTTGATGCGTATGAAAATAATAAACAAATTTTAAATCTTTCAACAAACGAAAAGTTTACGCATATCTTTAAATCTGCCTGCGACTTGTTATTACCCGGAGGCGAAATAGTTTTGGGAGCCTGTTATCTCGACACGCCCGCAACCCGCCTGAAGCAGGAAGAATCCTATAAAAAAATGGGCATGACCGTCATCACAAAACCAGAGGACAGCTTTACTGCAACCAGGGAAGGATTTTGGTCCCAACGTTTTACCCAACAGAAATTGGAGACCTATTTATCTTTTACTGCCAAAGAAAATATTATTATTACCCCACTCGATACCTACGATTACGCCATTCAGGTACGGATAAAAAAATAAGGTTCCCAAAAGAGAACCTTATTATAAAGTTAACAATACAATATAGTTTAGTGCTTTTAAAAAGCAAATTTGCAAAATTTAGTTACACCGTATTCCCAATGGATTTATTTAACTGCCTGATCGCATTTAAAAAAATCTGATGGCAGTAAAAGATTATTTGCTATTGTATTCTATCAGCGCTTTCTCCAAACAATCCATGGCCGAATTTATGGCAGTGGTATTTAAAACATAGGCCAGCCTTACTTCTTGTTTACCTAAGCCCGGTGTGCCATAAAAACCACTTGCCGGTGCCAGCATTATAGTCTGCTGATTATAACTAAAGGATTCCAATAGCCACTGGCAAAATACATCTGCATCATCAACAGGTAATTGGGCAATTACATAAAAAGCTCCACCCGGGGTTGGACAAAATACTCCCGGAATTGCGTTCAATCTTTGTACAATAGTATCCCTGCGTTTTTTATATTCTTCCTTAATTCCATCAAAATAATCATGTGGTAAATCTACTGCCGCTTCGCCTAAAATTTGTGCAAATGTTGGCGGACTTAACCTTGCCTGAGCAAATTTCATCACGGAAGTTAAAAGACTTTTATTTTTTGTAACCAAGGCACCAATCCTTCCGCCACAGGCACTGTATCGCTTGCTGATGGTATCCATCAAAACAATATTATCATCGGCACCGGTTAAATGCATGGCGCTGGTGTGTGTACCCTCATAACAAAACTCGCGGTAAGCTTCATCTGAAAATAAAAATAAGTTATGCTTTACAACAATTTGTTTCAGCACTTCCAATTCTTCCTTGCTGTACAAATAGCCTGTGGGGTTATTTGGATTACAAATGATGATGGCCTTAGTTTTTGATGTAATAACTTTTTCGAATTCTTCGATGGGTGGCAAGGCAAAACCTGAATTTATCGAGGCTGTAATTGGTTTTACAATTACACCGGCTTCTACGGCAAAACCATTGTAATTGGCATAAAAAGGTTCAGGAATTATTACCTCATCTCCTGCATCCATACAGGCCATAAATCCAAAAAGAATGGCTTCGCTACCGCCTGTAGTAATTATTATTTCATCTTTTGTTACATTAATGCCGGATCGGCTGTAATATTCTACCATCTTTTTACGGTAACTTTCATTACCGGCACTATGGCTGTATTCCAACACTTTAAAGTCACTGTGCCGAACAGCATCTAAAATTTGTTCGGGTGTTTCAATATCCGGTTGTCCAATATTAAGGTGATAAACTTTGGTGCCTCTTTTTTTAGCAGCCTCTGCAAAAGGTACTAATTTGCGTATTGGCGAAGCGGGCATTACTGTGCCGCGATTACTGATTGTTAGCATACTGCAAAGATAGAGGCGTTTTGCTAAATGATATCGATTGTGCTGCAATAACTACTTTTTAAGTCTTTATTAGCAACAAAAAAAGCAAAACCAATCTTTTAAATATTTTATTGCCGGAAACTTGAATAATTGCGATAAAAATTAGAGCAGAAGTGTTTTTGTGTGAATGACAGTAAACCAACCATCGATATTTATATAATTATTGTAACAGGTAGGGGTTTGCAACCTCCTGTTTCGACTTTATTTAAATTTTTTCTTGATAAAAAAAGTAACAAAAAAAGCCATGTTTGCAGCTAAAAAAGCCGAAATTTTTAGCGGAGGCCGCAGGGGCAGTATAACTGTCAGCGGTAAATTTTAAACGGTTCAATTATTGAGATAAAAATTGAAAGCCCTTAACGGCATTGCCTATTGTATAAATAATACCGTTGGCAAACAGCCTTTAAAAACACCGGTAATTGCATAAGCCGCCTCATTGGGTTCGGTTCGCCATTGGCAGATGCAACGAAAATGAACTAAAAAATTGATCGAATAGTTTGTTTGGGAAGTAGGTACTTAATTCAATCTATTAATTCCAACGGTAACCTCTTAAAAAATCTTCGATCTTCATTTTCTTTTTTCCTTCCAACTGTAATTCTTTTATGGCAATATAACCATCGGCACAGGCATAATGCAGGTAGCTATTTTTATCGGTTTCATATTCGCCCGCGGCAATTGTTGGATTTGCAATAATTTTTTCGGCCTTAAATATTTTTAATTTTTTGTTGTGTAAAAAACTAAAGGCAGTGGGGTAGGGCGATAAGCCACGAATTAAATTATAAACCTCCCCGGTGTTTTTTTGAAAATCAATTTTGCAGGTCTCGGTAAATATTTTAGGTGCATGTTTAAATTGGGCTGGAGCCGGAGGTATTGTTGAAAGACCTGCTGTTGCTGTAGTTGAAATCGTTTTTGTGTCAATTATTGTCTGCTGGTCCTGTTCCTTTAAATTTCCTTCCGCCATTAAATAAAGCGTCTTCAACAATAAATCGGCTCCAATAATTTTCATTCGGTCATGAACATCTCCGGCTGTTTCTGCATCTCCAATAGCAAAAGAATCCTGCAGTAAAATATTACCCGTATCGATAGCGTGCAATAATTTAAATGTGGTTACGCCTGTTTCTTTTTCGCCGTTAATGATTGCCCAATTAATGGGGGCGGCACCCCTGTATTGCGGTAGTAATGATCCATGCAGATTGATGGTACCCATTGGTGGCATATTCCAAACATTTTCGGGTAACATTCTAAAGGCTACAACTATTTGTACATCTGCTTCAAGGGCTTTTAAGTTTTCTAAAAATTCAATATTCTTTAATTTTTCCGGCTGTAGTATGTGTAGCCCTTTACTAACAGCAAATTTTTTTACCGCACTTTCTTGTAGTTCCATCCCCCTGCCTGCAGGTTTATCGGGTGCTGTAATTACGCCCACAATATTGCAGCCTGAGGCTACCAACTTATCCAGCGAGGCTACCGCAAAATCAGGCGTACCCATAAAAATAATCCGTAACGCTTCCATTTTATTCATAGCTGCAAAGTTAGCCATACACTAAATACTAAATTTTGAAAAAAACGATTCTTATAAAGCATAACCATATTTCGGCAGGGCTGAAATCTAATTTATTCCCGCAACTGCAGTTATGTATTGCACAGTTATTTTTTACAAACAACAATTGATTAATTAAGTTGGTGAAATTTTATCAGCTGGATTCAATTATTTTTCTGCATAAAACTTTCTTAAAAACAATATTTTTTTAATGGCATTAGGTTAACAATTGAAAGCATTTGTCCGGAATATAGAAAGAAACTTTAGTGAAATGAAACCTTATAGCAGTTACTAAACTGGGTTAAAACTTGTACAAGATTAGGAAATCGTTAAATAACAATACCTGTTACATTAGTGCAGCCACATAGCATTAACCTTGTTAATTTTTTAAAAAAGGCTTTTTTTTATACAAATTATTATAGGATTAAACCAAGCGGTAGGGATAGTAGCGTAAAGCCCCGCAGGTGAAGCTTTTGTGCCGGGGTCTTGTGCCGGGGACTTGCAGCGGATAGCCCGGTACCCGAACCAACGCATCGGCGGGCCGGGTAACCGCACAAAATATTCCATATAATTGATATCCAATTAAAACCTTTCCTTTCTATAAAATTATTACCTGAAATATTTTTTTATGATGTCCTATTACTTTTACCAATACCCATAGTCTTATCATTCTTCAATAACATTTAAAACATACTTTATAGTAGTTGTTGAACGTTGTTAATCCATTGGTTTGGATAAAAAGTTTTTGCAAACGGAATCTATTTAACAAACCGGCAACTTATAATACTGTACTTAATTTTATGAATAGAAAAGATTTTTTTAACAGGTTTTTACCGAATAATTCAATGGCTGGAAGCAATTTACCTACTCCAAATTTTGATTATTCTTTAAAAATATATAAGGGAAAATGGGATGATGCCGCTGTAGTACATTTTTTAAAGCGTACGATGTTTGGTGCAAAGCCGGCAGATATTGCTTATTTTAAAAACAAGTCCTTTAAGAAAACCATCAATGAAATTATAGACTATGCGCCCCCCCTTACCAATACCCCGATAAATAATTATAGTGAAAAAAATGTTATTGATGATGAAGTGCCGCCTTGTGCTACCTGGGTAAATACCACCAATTTTTCGGGTAAATTAAATGGTAAAAGGCGCAATAGTTATAAGCAATGGTGGATAGGCACAATGATCAATCAAACAACGTCCATTACCGAAAAGATGGTATTGTTCTGGCACAATCATTTTGCTACAGAAACCGGGGCTGTAGATAATCCGGTATACTGTTACCGCTACAATATTTTATTGCGTCAATTTGCATTGGGAAATTTTAAAGATCTGGTTAAAGCTATCACCACAGATATGTGCATGCTTCGGTACCTTAATGGAAACTCCAGCTCAAAAAAGGCTCCTGATGAAAATTATGGACGGGAATTACAGGAATTGTTTACGGTAGGCAAGGGTCCGGATTCGCACTATACCGAGGCGGATGTTAAGGCTGCTGCAAGGGTATTAACCGGTTTTAAAAATAATGATAAAACGGTATCCTATTTATTTGATGATAAAAGACATGATGAGGCGGATAAACAATTTTCTGCCTTCTACAATAATACCATCATCAAAGGTAGAAAGGGTGCAGACGGGGCTTTGGAGCTGGACGACTTAATAAATATGATTTTTGCCCAGGAAGAAGTAGCCCGCTTTATTTGCAGAAAATTATATCGGTTTTTTGTTTTTTATTCCATCGATGAAACCACGGAACAACAGCTAATTATTCCGCTTGCTAAATTACTGATTAAAAATAATTACGAAATTAAACCGGTGCTTACAACCTTGTTAAGCAGTCGTCATTTTTTTGATACTGCCCTTAGGGGAACCATGATAAAAAGCCCGGTAGACCTTTGTGTAGGTCTTGTTAGAGAATACAATATCAGTTTCCCCGACGCTGATGATCTGTTGGCCAATTACAGCATGTGGGAATTTATTAGAAGTCAGGCTGCAGCCATGCAACAAAATGTTGGCGACCCACCCAACGTGGCAGGATGGGCTGCCTACTACCAGGCGCCTGAATTTTATAAGCTTTGGATAAACTCCGACACCTTGCCAAAGCGTAATCTTTATTCAGACAGGTTGGTTACTAACGGATATAATTATTCAAAAGAAAGCAAACGAATAACGGTAGATGTTTTGGCGTATGCAAAAGCGCTGCCGCATCCTGAAGATCCTGATGCATTGATAAACGATTCTTTAAAACTTTTGTATACCATCGATCTGCCGCAGGATGAAAAGCTACGCATCAAAAGCAATATTTTATTATCCAATTTGCAGGGTGATGAAGCCAACCATTACTGGACCAATGCATGGAATAACTTAACCGATAAACCTGCTGATGAAACCAATAAAAAACAGGTCATTATTAAATTGAAAAACTTGTATAAATATTTAATGAACCGCCCTGAATACCAGGTTTATTAAAAACTATCCATAAAATTATTGCAATGAAAAGACGAAGTTTTTTTAAATATACGCTGCCTTCCCTGGTACTGCCTGCATTGTTGGGTGGCTTTAAGATGAAGGCTTTTGCCGGTAGTCCGCTAATGCAAAGTTTATTGCAAACTACAAGTAACGACCGGGTATTGGTAGTGATACAGCTTGCCGGTGGTAACGACGGTTTGAATACCGTGATACCAATTGAATTTTATCCTGCTTATAAAAATGCCCGTTCTAATATTGCCATTGCAGAAGAAAGAATATTAAGGCTGGATACTGCCGGAAAAACTGGTTTAAACCCTGCCATGTGCGGATTGCAGCAACTTTTTCAGGAAGATAAACTGGCCATTGTTCAGGCAGTTAGTTACCCCAAACCAAGTTTTTCTCACTTTAGGGCAACCGATATCTGGCTTACCGGAGAAGAGAGTAACCAGGATTTAAACACCGGCTGGATGGGGCGGTACCTAAACCACCGCTACCCTGATTTTCCTGTTAATTTCCCTAATAAAACAATGCCTGATCCATTGGCTATACAGATAGGTTCGGTAGTTTCGCCTGCCTTGCAAGGCCCTGTATTTCCGATGGCAATGGCCATTAGTAATCCGGATAGTTTCTACAACATGCTTGTTGAAAAAACTGTCAGCAAAGAACATTCCATTGCTCAGGATCAACTGGATTTTATCAGGCAGATGTCTGAAAAAACAGATGCTTATTCGGATGTGATTAAAAATGCTGCAAAAAAAGTTACCCGGCAATCCACGCTGTATGCAGATAAGGGAAAAAACCCTTTATCAGATCAACTAAAAATTGTGTCCAGATTAATTGGCGGAGGCTTACAAACTAAATTGTACATGGTAAGTATGGGAGGTTTTGATACGCATGCCAGCCAAACCGATGCGAATGATACCAGCACCGGGGCACATGCTGCCTTATTGCAAAAAGTTTCCGAGGCCATTTTTGCGTTTATGGATGATCTTAAACTTCAAAATGCCGAAGATAGGGTTGTAGGCATGACCTTTTCTGAATTTGGACGACGCATAAAATCCAATGCAAGCGGCGGCACAGATCATGGTGCAGGAGCGCCTGTTTTTGTATTTGGAAAGCCGGTGAAATCCGGTATTATTGGCGACAATCCCATACTGCCGGCAATTGTTACGGCTAACGATAATATTGGTATGCAACACGATTTTAGAAGTGTTTATACCAGCTTACTAAAAAATTGGTTGGGTACTTCTACTGCGGCTATGACAGATATTTTTCAAAAAGAATTTGAAATATTACCCCTGATAAAAAACGATTTTAAAGAAATTTAATTAACGTACAATTATTTTTAAAATTCAAAATAGATTTTTTTCAATTTAAATAAAAGGGTAAAAAATGTAGGGTGTACCATAATTGCAGCACCAATAATGTTATACTATAAATTATGATACCTTTTTCAATTATCTGTGATTGATTGGAGAGGTTCAAAAATAATTTTTTTATACATCTTAATTTAATTTTTTAAACAAGCCTTATCTACTTCGCGGATTTTTTTAGTAGAATAATTAATTAAAAAATCCACCAGGTTATGAAAATTATACAACAATACGCTGACAGAACCCCCCGGCTCCTGAAGTTGAATTTTTAAGGTCTTTCATTCAGTTATTTATGTGGCATTATGTGCAGCATAATACCGTAGCAGCCTATGCTGATTTTTTATATATTTCTCCAAAGGACTTAAACAAACGCATATCAAGGTATTTTAACACTAGCCCCAACGAACTTATTAAAAATCGAATAATTCCTGAGGCCAAAAGGTTGTTGGTTCATACAGTCTTAAGCATCAGAGAAATAAGTTACCGGTTAGGGTATGATGACAGCTCCTACTTTATCCGTCAATGATTTAACCTCAAATTAATACGGGACACAATCTGCTATAGTTGTCTACCAACGTACATTGACTTGCAACAAAGGCAAAGGTAATTTTGTATTATACATTCAAATTATCAATCAAAAAAGTAAGCAATGAAACTTAAAACAACATTAAAAGGCATGATAGCAATATTACTTGCAGTATCATGTAGTGCAGCACTAACTGCACAAGATATTGATCCGGCGCAGGACCCGCATATTGAAAGCAATGTCCGTGCTTTTTTAAAAGTACTTAACTCCGGTACCGGAAAACCAATTGAGCAATTATCTCCTGTAGCAGCAAGAGCAGTTTTAACCGGTGCACAGAATTCTGTTAAAGTAAATCTATCCGGCATAACTGTTTCAGAAAAAACCATCGTGCAGGATGGGCAAAGTATTAAAATTACCATCGTAAAACCTGTAAACGCAAAAGGACTGTTACCGGTATTTATGTTTTTTCATGGTGGAGGATGGGTACTCGGCGACTTTCCAACGCATAAAAGAATGATACGTGACCTTGTTGTAGAATCGGGTGCAGTAGGAGTTTATGTTGGTTACACACCATCTCCGGAGGCACATTATCCGGTGGCTATCAACCAGGCTTATGCAGCTACAAAATGGGTGGCAGCGCATGGTAAGGAAATTGGTGTTGATGGTAAACGTTTGGCTGTTGCCGGTAATAGTGTAGGTGGTAATATGGCTACTGTAGTGTGTTTAATGGCAAAAGATAAAAAAGGTCCGGAAATTAAATTGCAAGTTTTATTGTGGCCCGTAACTGATGCAAATTTTGAAACGGAATCTTATAAATTATATGGAACAGGTCGTTTTTTAACCGCCAATATGATGAAGTGGTTTTGGGATAATTACACCATGGATGCCAACCAGCGTAAAGAAATTTATGCATCTCCATTGCAGGCTACAACCGAACAATTAAAGGGTTTGCCAAGGGCATTGGTAGAAACCGATGAGAATGATGTTTTGCGTGATGAAGGCGAAGCTTATGGTCGTAAATTAGATGAAGCCGGTGTAAAAGTTACTGTAACGCGCTACAATGGTATGATACACGATTGGGGTTTGTTAAATCCTTTAAGCAAATTAGCCGGTACAAAATCTGCCTTACTACAGGCTGCTGCAGAAATTAAAAATGCACTTAAATAAATTTATAATCAAAAATATTCTCAACAATTAGTACTATGAAATCATTAAAAAAAGGGGCAGTTTTTATGATGCTGCTTGTTATCAATTTTGCAGGTTTTGCGCAAAATACAACAGATACGGCTAAATTTTTGAAAGGTAAAAAACCTACCATCGTATTTGTTCATGGTCTTTGGGCTGATGGCTCCTGCTGGAATACTGTAATTGAATCCTTGCAGGCAGAAGGTTATGATGTAGTGTCTGCTCAAAACCCAACCACCTCTTTGGAAGACGATGTGGCTGCTACAAAAAAGGCGCTTGACAGGGCGCAGGGACCGGTAATATTAGTGGGACATAGCTGGGGCGGTTTTGTAATTACCGAAGCTGGTAACGACCCAAGAGTTGAAGCCATGGTGTATGTAGCGGCCTTTGCGCCCGATACCAATGAAACTTCTATGGATCTTTTAAAAATGGCAGCACCCAATGAGCTTACCAAATATTTTTTGGTAAATAATGGCTTCATTACATTAACTAAAGAGGGGGTGAAATATGCTTTTGCGGCAGACTTGAATGTGAGGCAACAACTTGCATTATATGCCACTCAAACGCCCGCAGCGCAAATAGTTTTCGGTGCAAAAAATTCAATACCTGCGTGGAAAACTAAGCCAAGCTGGTACATCGTTGCAAAGCAGGATAAGGCCATTAATCCTGATCTTGAGCGCTTGCTTGCGAAGAGAATTAATGCAAAAACTATTGAGGTAGAATCCAGTCATGTGGTAATGTTGTCTAAACCTAAAGAGGTTTTAAAAATGATTCACGAGGCTATTGAATTTAAATATTAAACCCTTTTTTTTAGGTATTATTATTACCCCAGATAATTGTATTGGATTAGATTAGGAGGTTCATAAAACGTTTTTAAATATTTTTTTTCTTCTTCAATAAAAAAAGGAAATATCTGGCATTATGCCGATGCTTAAGTAGACTTCAATTTTCACCAGAATACAATAAATCAATCCCCTTGATCGAATGATCAAGGGGATTGATTTATAGCAACCTAAGCTATTCGAACAGTGTAAATTATTGTAGACCTTAGCTTGAAAATTACAGTTGCTTCTTAAATACGGGCGCTTATTCAGTGTTGTTGTGCGATCCTGCTTAATTTAATATCTTGTTTAAAATGATACGGGCTTCTAAAATAAACTTGTCGATTCAGGTGTATCTTCTACTTATTTTAAGTTAATAGTTTTTAAACGAAGCTTACCTAAAATATCCGATTCCCAAATAAGAACCAACTTATCTATGCCATAATATTTGGTAAAATTTTCATTCTTTAATGCGCTTAACTAACATAGAAATTTTTATTGGTATTTATTTACCCGCTTTTTTTTTTATCAGTTCTGCCGGATTTTTTTTCTACAAAAGGGTTTTCATATTTAATAAAGCTGTAATTATAACCTATTTTTTTGTCTGTAATTTTGTGGGCTGTCGATACCCTCTCCCTTAAAACTATTCTATTTTCAAATACTATAAATGCCGGGAGCTTGCCGGTAAATATCCACCGAACCATATTCCTATGCTGCTAACCTTACATGATACTGTTTTGGTAGTTTAAAATACCTATCCCAATTTTAAAAATAATCGTAATTTAAACCCTTCATTTTTATAGATCAACTATTTCTTTAAAACTAAAGTACCTGCAAATTCTTCCAATTTCCACCAATTGGTCTGCATAATTAGCTTACAATAAAGTCTTTTAAATCTCTCTAAATATATTAATTTATTCAATGTACATGGGGCGAAATAATTACCTAACCAATCATTCGCTATATTTAACAGGATAAAAAAAATTCTCAAAACAATACTGTATGATTAATAAAAGTTTTTTACTGGGGCTTTCCTTGTTTTTTTTGTGCTCGCTACCCGTAATTGGGCAGGTAACTTATCCCATAAATGATATTGCAAATCCCAAAGACGGTTGTTATGCCTTTATAAATGCAACCATTATTGTAGATGATAAAACCAGCATGCAAAATGCAACACTTATTATTAGAAAAGGTAAAATTGAGTCGGTAGGTACCAATAACAGTCTGCCAAAAGACGCCGTAATTGTCGATTGTAAAAATAAATTTATTTATCCTTCTTTTATAGATGTTTATGCTGATTACGGCATTACTGTGCTTCCTGCAACGGCAAGAACAAATCCCAGAGGCGTTTCTCAAATGTTATCAGACACCAAGGGGGCTTACGGTTGGAACCAGGCCATCCGTAGTGAATTTGATGCGTCAAAAAAGTTTGCAGTTAATGATGCAAAGGCTAAAGAATTGCGGGCAATTGGTTTTGGAACCGTAATGTCGCAACAAATGGATGGCATTTCAAGAGGTACCGGAACAGTAGTTACCCTGGCTAACGAAAAAGAAAATCTCGTGATGCTAAAAGAAAAAGCGGCTGCCACTTATTCTTTTAGTAAAGGCAGTTCAACACAAGATTATCCAACTTCTTTAATGGGTGCTATTGCCTTGCTGCGCCAAAACTATTTAGATGCTCAATGGTATAAAACAAAACCTTCTACCGAAGGCACTAATCTATCCCTGGAAGCCTTTTTAAACAACCAGGCTTTACCGCAAATATTTGAATCCAATGATAAATGGAACGATTTAAGGGCTGATAAAATTGGTGACGAATTTGGTGTGCAATTTATTATTAAAGCAGGGGGTAACGAATACCAACGGATAAAAGAAATAAAGGCAACCAACGCTTCCTTTATTGTTCCGCTCAACTTTCCACTGGCAATGAATGTAGCTGACCCTGCAGATGCAAGATTTATATCATTGGCCGATCTTAAAAGTTGGGAAATGGCTCCTACCAATCCGGGCGCATTAGAAAAAGCCAATATTAATTTTGCCCTTACTACAAACGGATTAAAGGAAACCGGTACTTTTTTGGCCAACCTTCGTAAGGCAATACAGCAGGGACTTAGCGAACAAAAAGCTTTGGAAGCCTTAACTAAAACACCTGCCACTTTATTGGGTATATATAATATGGTAGGTAGTTTGGAACCGGGTAAAATTGCTAATTTTTTAATTGCATCTGCACCAATTTTTAAAGAGAAAACCATCGTTTATCAAAATTGGATACAAGGTGAAAAGTATAGCCTTAAAGAAAATGGTTGGCAGGATATACGCGGCACTTATAAATTAGTAGTCAATAAGCAGCCTCATACCTTAATTATTAAGGGAGATATGGCTAAACCTGATGCAGAGATCATAGGAAAAGATACTACTAAAGTTGACATCACCCTCAAAGGAAAATTAGTGTTGATGGTTGCGAATTTTAAAAAAGATAGTCTGAATAATTTTAGCTTGTCCGGTTTAATTGGCGACAGTTTGTGGACTGGTTTAGGTCAGAATTATAGTGGTGAACCCCTTAGTTGGACTGCTTTAAAAATTAATAATGAGGTACCTGCTGCAACGGATACTGCGGGTAAGAAAAAAGAAGCCGCCGTTGTGCTTTCCTCCGGGGTGGTAACCTATCCATTTAATGGTTACGGATTTAAAGAAATGCCAAAGCAGGGAAATATTTTAATTAAAAATGCTACCATCTGGACCAACGAAAAAGAGGGAGAATTGCTTAATACAGATGTGCTGATAAAGAATGGTAAAATTACGGCTATCGGTAAACAATTGGCAGATGCAGCTGCTACAATTATTGATGGTACAGGTAAACATCTTTCGGCAGGTATTATTGATGAACACTCTCATATCGCCGGCACCGGTGGTATTAATGAATGTTCGCAATCGGTTACTGCAGAAGTAAGAATTGGTGATATTATTGACCCGGAAGATATTGAGATTTACAGGCAGTTAAGTGGTGGCGTAACAAGCAGTCATATTTTACATGGCAGTTGTAATACCATTGGCGGACAAACACAATTAATTAAATTGAGGTGGGGTGCCAATGCAGAGCAAATGAAGTTTGCCGGCAGCGATCCGTTTATAAAATTTGCCCTGGGTGAAAATGTTAAAAGATCTTACTCAGCCCTAAATAATCGTTTTCCGGATACCCGCATGGGAGTAGAAGAAGTGTTGATGGATGCCTTTACCAGGGCCAGGGATTACGAAAAATTAGGTGCCGGTAAAAGAAGGGATCTGGAGTTGGATGCCCTGGTTGAAATACTAAATAAAAAACGCTTTATTACCTGTCACTCTTATGTGCAAAGTGAAATTACTTCCATCATGAGGGTGGCAGAAAAATTCAATTTCCGCATCAATACCTTTACACATATTTTAGAAGGCTACAAAGTGGCCGATAAAATGAAATTGCATGGCGCAAGCGCTTCCACCTTTGGCGATTGGTGGACTTATAAAATGGAAGTGGTGGATGCCATACCGCAAAATGCTTACCTGATGCAAAAAGAAGGATTAACTGTTGCCATTAATTCTGATGATCCTGAAATGGCCAGAAGATTAAATCAGGAAGCAGCTAAAAGTGTTAAGTACACTGACATGAGCGAAGAAGATGCTTTAAAAATGGTTACCCTTAACCCGGCAACCATGTTGCATGTGAATGATAAAACCGGTAGTATAAAAATTGGTAAAGATGCAGATCTTGTTTTATGGAGCGATAACCCATTAAGTATTTACGCTAAAGCTGAAAAAACAATTGTTGATGGTATTGTATATTTTGATAAAGCGCAGGATATCATATTGCGGGCAGCTATTGTAAAAGAAAGAGCAAGACTTATAAACAAGATGATTGGCGCTGCAAAAGGAGGCGAAAAAACTTCCCCTGCTGCTCCCTCTTACAAAGAAAAAAATTATTGTGAAGAAGATATCCGGGAGGCAAAAGCTTTTTGGGGCAGGTTGGATGAAAATCATTTATCAACCGAAAATCAATAAAATTTTTAATCTTTTTTCTGCAAGTAATAACCGTAATACAAATGCCATCCGGCAAAAAATAATAGTATGAAAAAAATATTTTTACAGTTCATTGTGTTGTTTTCAATTTGTGCATCAGCACAGGAAAATATGCATCCTTCTTTGCCGCAAGCTGGTACCATTGCACTTATAAATGGCGTTGTACACATTGGCAACGGTGAAGTAATTAATAATGGAATGGTTGTTTTTGGTGGTGGGAAAATTATAGATGTCCGGGCTACCACAACTTTGGCGGATGTAAAAACCATCGATCTTAAAGGGCGTCATATTTACCCCGGTATTATTGCAGCCAATACCAATTTAGGTTTGGTAGAAGTAAGTGCTGTGCGCTCTTCCAGCGATTTTGAGGAGTTGGGTGATATTAACCCCAGCATACGGTCGTTGGTGGCCTACAATACCGATAGTAAAGTTATCAATACCATTAGGGCAAACGGAATTTTGCTGGCACATGTAGTGCCACAGGGAGGTATCATTAGTGGTACATCTTCCATAGTACAATTGGATGCCTGGAATTGGGAAGATGCTGCTTATAAAATTGATAACGGCATTCATTTTAATATGCCGCCACTTATTAGTTTACCACAGCAATACCGCCCTGCCACACCGGAGGTTGACAGGGTTAAACAAGGGCTTGATAAAATTGAATTGGTTCGTGTTTTTTTAAGGGAAGCAAGGGCTTACAATAATGAAAAGATACACAGCGAAACCAATTTAAAGTATGCGGCTGTAAAGGGATTATTTGATGGCACAAAAACATTTTTTGTGCATTGTAATTTGGTGAAAGAAATGCTGATGGCCATTGATATTGCCAAGGAATTTAATTTTAAACTAGTATTGGTAGGGGCAAGCGATAGCTGGTTGATTACGGATATTTTAAAGCAAAATAATGTAGCCGTAATTTTAGCCGAGCCGCATAGTTTACCAACTACTGATGATGATGATGTTGACCAGCCTTACAAGACGGGTGTAGCGTTACAGCAAGCAGGTATTGTATTTACTATTTGCCTGGAAACAGATTTTAATTATTGGCGCCAGCGTAATCTTCCCTTTGAGGCGGGTACCATGGCGGCTTATGGCCTTACCAAAGAGCAGGCACTTACCTCAATAACTTTAAATGCAGCAAAAATTTTAGGTATTGATGCCATCACCGGTTCATTAGAAAAAGGTAAAGATGCCAATATCGTAATTAGTGAAGGGGATTTACTCGATATGAAAACCAGTAAGGTTACTCAGGTATATATCCAGGGCCGCGAAATTAATATGGACAACAAACAAAAGCAATTGTTTGAAAAATATAAATATAAATATGGTATAAAATAAGGGTTCGATATTGTTGAAACGCACTTTATTATCCGCCTGAATAGTACTTATTTCTTAGCTGATTTGCTGTTCAGCTATTATATTTAAAAAAATGATTTGTGGTCAAATTTTTTTATTGGTTTAGAAGATTCAATAAATTTAAAAAGAACTTTAATATACCTGCCTAAAATATTAAAAATACCGGTACGGCACATTTGTCTCACCGGTATTTTTTATTTTGAAATTATTCATTACCCTATTTCCTCAACAAATTCGCCGGTAATCATTCTTCTAAAGCCTCTAAACTAAAATGGGAATCCGCAAAATTTCACTCCATTTTTGATCTGTACCGGTTAATAAAATCATTTTATTAATCATTCAATAATTTCTTTAAGGAAAAGGTAAAACCCAGGTTACCAGTACCATCAAACATAAATACAGCAGCCTGATAAAGCTACAACTTCGGCCTACAGGTATCTTAATAAAATTCAATTCCATTTCCCTAAAAATACTTACCGATACCATTTAATAATTGAATCAACATTGCTTTAACTTAAATCTACCCTTTAACATTGGTATGCTACCGTAGCATTGTAAAATTAGCCAGGTGAAATTTTTTATTTTATTAAATATTTACTTCTTGTATAAAATGCCTTAAATTTATAGAGCTATAATAATTTGCTTACCCCGCTTCCATCATTTTGCCTGTTGTAACATTATTTTTTATTATTAAAACGTACGATCTTGCCAAAAAATAACCAAAGCAATTCCACGCGAAGAAATTTTATCAGACAATTAACCGGTACCACCATTGCGCTTGGTGTCGGGTCACTTGGTTCATTAGCTGCAGCAGAAAAATTGGAGGAACGCATGCTTCCTTATCAAAAAAAAATCACCCTGAATGATCGAATAAATATCGCTGTTATTGGTTTGGGAATAATGGGCAACAACAATTTAAATACCGCATTAAAAGTGCCGGGTGTACAATTGGTAGCAGCCTGTGATTTGTATAAAGGGCGGTTGCAGCGTGTAAAGGAATTATACGGGGAGTCTATTTTTACTACCAACGATTACCATAAAATTTTAGACCGGCAAGATGTTGATGCAGTTATTATTGCCACCAGCGATCATTGGCATGCACGCATAACAAAAGAAGCTTTAAAAAAAGGTAAGCATGTGTACTGTGAAAAGCCAATGGTACATTTTATTAGTGAAGGGTTGGGTGTTATTGCCGCACAAAAAGAAAGTAATAAAACCCTTCAAATTGGTAGCCAGCGGGTTAGTAGTCTGCTGTATCAAAAAGCGCGCGAATTATATTTATCCGGTGAAATAGGGAAGCTAAATATGGTTAATGCTATTTATCACCGGCAAAGTGCACAGGGAGCATGGGAATATACATTGCCTAATGACGCATCAACTGAAACAGTAGATTGGGAAAGGTATACCGCCGGAATGCCTGCGATGCCTTACGATGAAAAAAAGTTTTTTTGGTGGAGAAATTACAAGGAATTTGGTACCGGTGTTGCCGGCGATTTGTTTGTACACTTGCTATCGGGCACCCATGTAATTACAAATTCTATGGGTCCGATTTCGATCTATTCTTCCGGCCAGCTTTGTTATTGGAAAGATGGCCGCAATGTGCCGGATATTATGACGGGTATTCTGCATTATCCGGCCACTGATGCGCATGCTGCATTTGAATTATCACTGCAAGTAAATTTTGTAAGCGGCACAGGTGGTACCGAATCAATCCGGTTTATTGGCGATGAAGGAACGATTGATATTGATGGTGACGGATTAACGGTACACCATAGTAAAATGACAGTAGCGCCCGGTATTGGTGGATGGGATTCTTTAACCACTTATCCGCTTGCTATGCAGGAGGCTTTGCAGAAAAGCTATAATCAAAAATACACAGCTGCACAACAAAGAAGCGATAATAAAAAGGATATTATTTACAAATTACCAAAAGAGTACAACGAACATTTAGAACACCATACCAACTTTTTTGAAAGTGTTCGTACGGGCAAACCGGTGGTGGAAAATGGGGAGTTTGGCTTTCGGGCAGCGGCTCCCTGCCTTGCTTGCAACGAAAGTTATTTTAGTAAAAAAATTATCGGATGGGATCCGGTTGCGATGAAAAAGAGGGTGATTTAATGATAAATTATTTTATATAATTATTACCTCTAAAAAATTGGTGAATAAAAAATAAAAATACCCTTTGTTAAATTACCACTTTTACGTTAGGCGTAAAATTAGTAACGTTTTAAAATACCCGATTAAGGCAAAAAGATAAAAAATTATTCCGAATTAAATTCCTTAAAATTAAAACTATGAATGAATCAAGAAGGAAATTTCTTACAAACAGCAGCCTTGTATTGGGCGGATCTTTATTATTTTCTAAAAGAATTTTAGCCAATGATACCGATGCAGCAGCAAAACAGGTAGTAGGAATTCAACTCTATTCAATTAGGGAGGAGATGAAAAAAGATCCGCTTGGATCATTAAAATTGCTGGCAGCCATGGGCTATAAAAATGTGGAACATGCCAATTATGAAAATGGAAAATTTTATGGATATCCTGCTAAAGAATTTAAAAAGATTTTAAAAGATATGGGCTTAAAAATGCCAAGCGGACATAGTGTACTGGCTGCCAAACATTGGGATAAAAACAAAATGGATTTTACAGCCGATTGGAAACAAACCATTGAGGATGCTGCTATTGCCGGACAACAATATGTAATTAGCCCCTGGTTGGATGAATCGCTTCGTAAAAGTTATGATGAACTTGCAGGCTTTCTCGATGTATTTAATAAATGCGGGGAGCTCTGCAAAAAATCAGGTGTAAAATTTGGCTACCATAATCATGATTTTGAATTTAAATATTCGCTCAACAACAAAAGTATTTACGATATTATTTTAGAAAAAACGGATCCGGCATTGGTAGTACAACAAATTGATATCGGAAATATGTACAGTGCCGGCGGTATGGCATTGGACATCATTAAAAAGTACCCGGGGAGGTTTGAAAGTATGCATGTAAAGGATGTAATAAAAGTACCGCAAAAAAATGGCGGAGAGGCGGATTACGAAAGTACCATTTTAGGAAAGGGCATTATTCCTGTTAAGGAAATTATTGATCTCGCCCTTAAAACCGGAGGAACAAAAGTATTTATTATCGAACAGGAATCTTATCAAAACAAAACACCAATGGATTGTTCCAAAGCAGATTTATCAGTAATGAAGGGTTGGGGGTATTAGTTTGATAGAGCCATTATTACCGGAAAATTTGAATACATTATTGTCCGGTATTTAGATTTTTCTGTGTGAAAAAATGGTTTATAATTTTTAACATGTCTAGCATCAAAACTTCAATTGTATATGCGGCGAGTCCTGCGGCTTATGAAAATGGCTGGCGCTGTAAAACTCGCGCAGAGGCTCGCCTGAGAATAAAATCTATTCCTTGTGTTTCTTTTTTTACCCAAAAAATTTTTGAATTTATTTTGTAACCTAATCATCGGAATACTCCTATAGTTTAGTCGGCGAGTCCTGCGACTTGCGCTTAAGGCTGGCGCTATAAAACCCGTGCAGAGATTACTAAGATATTAAGGTTGAAGCGTAGGGTTTACGATTTTGGAGACTCGGATGCTAAAGAGAAATACAAATTTTTTTCCTGAAATTTTTCATGATGGGTTTAGCCAATCAGCGAAATAAATACGCCATTTTTTACTAAATGATTAACAAGTAATTGAAGCATCTATCCATTAACCCAATTAAAAAACGTAATTTGATATAATTGAAAAAGTTTAGGCAACAATAGCGAATCAATTTTTTGGCAGTTTCAATTTTGATGTTGTGCTCATGAATAAAATTTTACCGCTTACTGAAATGATAATAAGATTATCAAAAATTCACCAGGGAGCCACAATTAAAAATAAGCTGTGAAAAAGTTTGAACATTTTACGAATATCTCAAAAAAAAGATCATTTATGAAAAAGATTATTTTGGTAATTAGCCTTTTTAGCCTGGGATTATGCAGCATTGAAGGATGTTCAAACTTGAAAGAAAAAGAACAGAACAAATTAGCTTTTGTAAAAGTGAATGGCGTTCACTTAGAGCTTGATAGAAACCCTTATTATTTTATAGGAACCAATTTTTGGTACGGTGCTTATTTAGGTGCGGACTCATCATACGGCAATCGTGAACGGTTAATAAAAGAGCTGGATCGTCTTCATTCATTAGGCGTAAATAATTTAAGAATAGCAGCGGCATCGGAAGAGTCTAATTTTTCAAAACCGCTCAGTCCGCCATTTCAATACAAAAATGGCCTCTATAACGAAAAGCTTTTTCAAGGCCTTGATTTTCTTTTACATGAAATGGGCAAAAGAAATATGAAAGCTGTTCTTTTTTTGAATAACTATTGGGATTGGACAGGCGGAATGGCGCAATATGTATCGTGGGCAGATAATGTGCAAATAATTGACCCCACCTCCAATCCAAATCTTGGATGGGATGATTATATCGGTTTTTCGGGCCGGTTTTATGCCAGTGGAAAAGCGCAGGAGAGATACAGAAAATATATCAATAAAATTATTAGCCGCACAAATATTTATTCAAAGATTAGCTATAAAGATGATCCATCAATTATGGCCTGGCAGTTGGCCAACGAACCGAGGCCTAATCCAGTTGGTAATACGGATGAAAATGTAGCGTTGTTTAGCAAATGGGTAGATGAAACTGCCGGATATATTAAATCCTTAGATACAAATCACCTTGTATCAATAGGTAGTGAAGGTAGCAAGGGTAGTTTGAACTCACTGGATAATGCCTATAAAATACAGCAAAGTAAGAATATCGATTATTTCACTTTTCATTTGTGGCCAAAAAATTGGGGTTGGTTTAAACCCGAATACTCCGATAGTCTTCGAACCACATTTGTAAATGCAAAAGAATATATACAAGATCACATCGATCTTGCAAGGAAGCTAAACAAACCCGCTGTGCTGGAAGAATTTGGTTTAAACCGAGATTCCGGTTATACGCAAAATACAACTGTCGCATCCCGAAATACGTTTTACAAATTTGTATTTGAGTTTATAAAAAATGAAAAACAAAATGGCGGTGCTCTTGCGGGTTGTAATTTTTGGGCCTGGGGCGGCGAAGGGCGTGCACAGCACGATGATGCCATTTGGCAGGTTGGCGATTTAATTTATTTGGGAGATCCTTATGCTGAGCATCAAGGTTTAAATTCAGTGTATGATACTGATAGTTCCACCCTTAAAATAATAAAAAAATATACGGAAATTATTTTCAAAAAGTAGCCCTGCAATAAGGAGTAAGAAAGTATTTTTAGAAAGAATAGGCAAATTTGCTTCATGAAATTTTAAATGATGAATTAGGAGAAAATACCTTTCAGATTATTTTTAATGCTGGTGGTATTAGTTTATTTCCTTCCGAGTCTCCATCTTCCCTTTACTAATTTCACAATGGTAATTTCCCAGGCGAATCTCTGCTAAATTATAAAACTATTTATGGTATAATAAGCAGCAGGACTCGCCGCTTATTAAGGTCTACTGTAGCTATTAAATCTCTTCAATTTATAATGGTTTTCGTTGATAATAACGTGTTACTTTTACTTATGCCCGTAAAAACAGCTATCCCTTTTGATAACGGCCATTTTTTCATAACCTTCACCTGTTATAAATGGCTTCCGCTAATCAGCCTTTCTGATGGGTATCATTTAGTTTATAAATGGTTTGATGTATTAAAATCGAAAGGGCATTTTATAACAGGGTTTGTTATAATGCCCAATCATATTCATGCTACCATTGCTTTTAGTAAAACAAGTAAGCCGATAAATAAAATCATTGGGGATGGAAAAAGATTTATTGGATACGGAATAGTTGATATATTAAAGAAGCGAAACCTTATCGAAGTATTGCAACAACTGAAAATCGGGGTTAGTAATAATGATAAAAAGAGAGGGAAATTGCATGAAATATGGCAAGATAGTTTTGATTGGAAGTTTTGTATTGGAGATCTTTTTACCTGGCAAAAAATAGATTACATACATGAAAATCCGTGTGCCGGAAAATGGATGCTGGCTGCTAGCGCTGTTGACTATTGTCATAGTTCTGCAAAATTTTATATCACCGGTGTACAAGGCGAATATTCGGTGCTGAATTTTAAAAACCTGCATGATATGAATTTAACGGTTAGCTATCATTCAAAATAGGTTTGCCTTAAAATGTGTAATACAATCATCGGCTGACTTTCTACAGCATAAGCGGCGAGTCCTGCAGCTTATTCCAACGGCAGAAGTAATAAAATGCATGCAGGACTCGCCTGAGAATAATAAGATTGAAGAGAGGCGTTTGCAAGTTTAGGGGCTCGGGTGATAAAAAAAATGTCCAAAGGATTTTATATTATGCTGCCTGAATACTTTAAATTTTATACTATAAAAAAAAGGGTTGATAAAAAACACCAATGTTTTTATCAACCCCTTTTACTTTTTTATTTTATTAAATAAAAAATATTAGTCCTTTATTTTTGTCATAATTGGCAGGCGGTCTCTGGATTTTGCTAACTCATTAAAAGTAACAATATCTTTTTCTATCACCTGGTTCAACTGAATTAATAAGGGGCTAATCCTTTCTTTTAAAGATTGAAAATTGGCATGCATTGAAGCTGTTGGTTTGGAATCTGCAGAGAGCAAAGCTCCGTTTAAGCCACCTAATTTTTCTTCCAGCCGCATGGCAAAACGAAGGTTGTCTTCATTGGCCTTTATTTTAGGATTGTATAAAGCTTCCTCAATTTTCGTTAAAGAATCCATTATTGGTTTTATGATTATCCTAGCCGCTTTTACTTCTGAAGAATCTTCTGTTTCTGCAATAAATTTATTTAACTGGTTGCGTACAAACGTAATTTGCTTGGTTGCCTTACCAATCGTATTAATGGTATTGTGCAACTGCATGGCAAGATCAAACTGCTCTTTTAAATCAGCTGTGGTAAAGCTGGTGCGCGGGTCTGCTACAATGGCAAATGTTTGTGTGCCTATTAAAGAATCTCCTGCATACATCTTTACTTTATAATTTCCGGGCACAGCTAACGGACCAGCTAGGGTACCTTCAAACGTTACGCCGGTATCTCCTTTGGCTGCAGGAAAATGCATATCCCATGCAAACATATTGATACCTGTATCCAACGATAGGGAACCATATTTTTTGGTCTTGCTTTGATAAAACTCCTTTGAAATTGCTGCAGGTTCCCCATTCATATTTTTAAGACTCGAAAAGGTAATAATGCTATCGCCGGTTTCGGTTTCAAATTTTAATTTAAGTTCTTTTGAAGGTTTTCCTTTTAGATAATACCTTACCATAACACCATCAGGTACATTGGTGCCTTCCTGCGAATTAGGGTCTTCAATGGTGCCTCCTCTGGAGCGATACGTTGTTCTAGGCTGGTATAAATTGTACTCTTTTTTAGCTATTTCATCGGTAAGCTGGTACAGTGGTGTAATGTCATCCAATATCCAAAAAGAGCGGCCATGAGTGGCTATCACAAGGTCATTTTCTCTTTGTTGAATTTGAATATCATGTACCGGTGTGTTGGGTAAATTTAATTGCAGACTCTGCCAATTGTTACCATCATCAAACGACACATAAATGCCTGTTTCTAATCCGCAATAAAGTAATCCTTTTTTCTTCGGATCTTCCCTTACACAACGGTTATAAACATTTGCAGGTAAGCCGTGGGTAATCAGCTTCCAGGTTTTACCATAATCGTTGGTCTTAAAAATATAAGCCTTGCTGTCAAGATGTTTAAACCTTGTTGCAGATACATAACAGGTGGCTTCGTCAAAATGCGAAGGCTCTACATAGCTGATCAACGCCCATTCCGGCAAAGCAGTGGGGGTAACTTTATCCCATGTTTTACCATCATTCTTACTTACATGTACCAATCCGTCATCGCTGCCGGCCCACAATAAACCCGCTTTAATCGGCGACTCTGCAAAGGCAAAAATAGTTCCATAAACTTCTGCACCGGTATTGTCGAGCGTAATTGGACCGCCACTTGCCTTTAAGGTAGAGGGGTCGTTACGGGTAAGGTCAGGACTAATGTTTTGCCAGGTCTGACCCGCGTCTAAAGTACGGTGAACGTAGTTAGAGGTAACATACATCATTTTAGGATTGTGCGGAGAAAATAAAATAGGGAAGGTCCAGTTAAAACGATATTTATAATCTTCTGCACCTTGGCCGCTGTGTTGCTCAGGATAAACGGCAATCTCCCTTGTTTGCTTGCTTCTTTTATTGTAGGTAGAAAGTTGTCCGTCATACCCTCCTCCAAAAGTTACTTCCGCATTTAACGGATCGGGTATAATATAGCCAGATTCACCACCTGCAACCGGATACCAATCGCTTATACCAATTGAATTGTCATTGGTACGGCTTGCAATTTTAATACTGCTGTTATCCTGTTGTCCGCCATACACATTGTAGGGAAATTCGTTATCCAGATTTACGTGATAAAATTGTGCTGTTGGTAAATCTATATCAGTAAAATATTTACCGCCATCAAAGGTTACTTCCGGACCGCCATCATCACCAATAATAAAGTTTTTAGGATTATCAGGGTTAATCCACATATCATGATTATCACCATGGTGGTTGGTTAATTTTTTCCAGCTTATACCGCCGTCAATTGATTTAAAAAATTCTACATTCAGTACATAAACGGTATTCTCATCTTTTGTATCTGCAAAAATCTGACTAAAATACCAGGGGCGTTGTGTAAGATCATTTTTAGTACTTATCAATTCCCAGTTTTTTCCGCCATCTTCACTTCTGTAAACACCCGCTTTACTATTTTCTACCACGGCCCAAATTCTATCATGGTTTACCGGAGAAACGGTACAAATAATTTTACCCATCAAGCCTACGGGCATACCAGGATTTTCTGAAATTAATTTCCAGGTATCACCACCATCTAAACTTTTAAATAAGCCACAACCCTTGCCACCACTACTTAAGGAGTAGGCTGTTCTATGCGCCTTCCACATAGAAGCGTACAATATTAAGGGATTGGTAGGATCCATTTTGATATCGGCACAACCTGTGCTGTCATCTTCTTTTAAAATATTTTGCCAGCTGGTGCCGCCATCTTTACTGCGAAACAATCCACGTTCGTTATTTGGACCAAAAATTTTACCCATCGATGCCACATAAACCAAATCGGCATTTTGAGGATGAACTACAATTGTTCCGATAGCATCTGCATTTTGCAAGCCCATATGTTTCCATGATTTACCTGCATCGGTAGATTTATACACCCCATCTCCAAAGGATACATTGCTCCTCATTTCAACTTCACCCATACCTGCATATAAAATTGCCGGGTTAGATTTAGCCACTGCAATTGCGCCTACTGAAGAAGAAGTAAAAGTGGTATCGGAGATGCACAACCAGGTGTTGCCGCCATCAATGGTTTTCCATACACCGCCACCAACCTGGCCCGCGTAATAGGTCATCGGGTCTTTTTCAATACCAGTTACAGCCAAACACCTGCCCGATCTGAAGGGACCGATATTTCTCCATTTTAAGCCTTTTAGTAAAGATGCATCATATACTGTGCCGCCTGATTTAGCTGTTGCAGCAACGTTTTTTTTCTGAGCTATCAATCCAGGTATGCTAAGAAAAGTACAAATTATTAATAATAAAGGAAGCCCAATTGGCTTCTTCAGAAGGTCTTTTAAGATCATGGTTCGATAGTTTTAGCGAACTGTAATCTAACCAATTTAAATTTAATGTAAAAAGATTTCGACTTGAAAATGAGATTTATTATAAAATTTTTGCCTGATAAAAAACTGGTGTTCAGGAATAAGGATAATTTTTACATTTTAATTGTAAAAACATTAGTAAAATTTGATATATAAAATATAATTAGACATCTACCCAAAAGGTATGGATTCTATGCTATACGCACATAAAAATATTTACTTTTTAAAACTTAATGGGACATTAATCTTAAAACTTATATTGCTACCCAACTCATAAACACCAATCCTGCCGGTAACATTATTTGTATCGAGGTATTTAAGGCGGCTCATATTGCTTTGGTAAGCGATATCTGCCAAATTTTGTACATACACATAAATTGAAACCAGGGTATGTCCTTTCGAAATAATGTCTGTACCCACACCAATATTAAGCAGGGTATAGGCTGGCGTTACGGTTTCATTATTGAACTTATAAAAAATTTTATCTTGTTTAAAACAATGCTCCATATCAAAACGGAGGTAAGTATTTTTTAGCGTATTACCCAAATTTTTGGCAATAAATTCAACCCCGGAAACCAGTTTATAGGGTGGAGTATACGGCAGGTATTTTGTAGCCGCCGGTTGGTTTTTTTGAATGGCATTTAGTAGCGAGAAGGTATTGTCCAGGTGAAACCATTCTATTTTTTGCGGATGAAAATTTAAGGTTAGTTCAGCTCCGTACAATAAGGCATCGCCGGATATATATTTAAATGTAGGTCCGCTTGTTGCTGCCATCGCATCTGTACGTATAGAATCTCCTCCAAATGCACTGGCCAATTTTACAGGAAATATGTAATTGTTGATACCGTTTCTAAACAGGGTAAGTTCTGATGAAAGGTCTTTTGTATTTATACCAATGCATGCATCAATTTGAAAACTAGTTTCCGGTTTAAGGCTGGCGTCTCCTATTTCGTAAAATGGGGTGCCGTCATGTATGCCGTTACTACCGCTTTCTGCGATATTGGGTGCGCGGAAGGCTCTTGAAAAATTAATTTTTCCGTAGAAAGATTTCGTAAAATCAACGGTAGCTCCCAGGCTTCCGGAAATACCTGAAAAATTAGATCTATAAGCCGTGAAACGTTCCGTGGCATTGGGTGTTGAAGCTTGTACCTTATGTCCGTTATCATCTAAAAATAGTCCCTCGCCATTTAAGTTACGGTTGTCAAATCTTACACTACCAGCCAGTGAAAATTTACCTGCAGTCTTATTGACCAATGCAAAAACACCTGCATCAAAAAGATGGTATGCTGGTACCAAAAACAACAGACCCTTATTTTGCGAAGCCTGTTTCATGCCGTTGGCACCAAAAGAAAATATATATTTATTTTGCGTAAACGTATACCGCAGATCATAGTTAAACGTATTTAACAGGTAATAAATATTGTACACATTGCCTAGGGTAGCATTATTGGCTTCCTGCCGGTGATTTTGTTGAAAACCAAGCCTTATCCCCAACCTGCCGTTGCCAATGGCAATACTATTATCCCAGATGGCTTTGTAATGTTTTACCTGCTGGTGTATAATTAAATCGTGCATATAAGATTTCAATATAGCATCGGGTACAATGGCAACACTATCGGTTCCATCTGATGCTAATAAATGCTGGTTAAATTTTCCGGTAAGGGAGTCGCGTCCCCCTTCTATAATACCAAGTTTTAAATTAAAACTACTTAAGGTTATTCTGGAGAAGCCCCAGTTTCTATTAATGCCAACGCTCCCTTTTAAATTATTTTGGCCATAGCCCGAATTAAAAACATAACCATCATTTTTATTTTTATAGGCATGTGCATCGGTATTGGTGTACCGGGCATCAAATGTAATTCCATTAAGGTTGCCTTCAATATTTGCCGAGCCTCCGTACAAACCATTATTTGTTTGGTAACTGCTTTGAATATTTCCTTTAATTTGACCTTCCGGAACGGTGGGTGCAGCAAGCATATTGATTACCCCTGCCATTGCATCCGAACCATAACTTAAACTTGCAGGTCCCCGTAAAATCTCTACCTTATTTACCGAATAGGGATCCACTTCAATACCAAACTCATCGCCAAACTGTTGCCCCTCCTGACGAATACCATCGTTTACTACAACAATACGATTGTAACCAAGACCACGTAATACTGGTTTTGAAATGGCAGGGCCTTCTGTGATTTGAGCAACTCCGGGACTATATTTCAGCGCATCAATTATGGTATTGTAACTTGTTTCCTGTAAAAAATTTGGTGAAATAATACTTACGGGGGCAGGGGTGGTATGCTGGTCTGTAGCAACTGCAACACCTGTAATAATAAGCTCCGGCGATTCAATACTGGAACTAAGCATTTCAAAATCACTGGTCGATATTCCTTTTACTTTTACCGCTTTTGTTTGCGAGGCATATCCTATAAAACTCACTTCTACTAAATAAATACCGTTTGGTATATTCTTTATCAGGTAGCTTCCAGCTTCATTTGTAACGGTACCTGTTTTTAGATCTGCTATATAAACAGTGGCTCCTTTCAGGGGTTGATTTTTATCCGTTGTAATTTTACCGCTTAACGAAATTTGAGCAGTGCTGCAAAAAGATTGGAGCCCTAAGCCGATGGTTAAAATAATGATTTTGAGGAACGATATTGTTTTATTGTTATTGAGTTCGGTTTTTTCAGACATGTTGTTTGGTAATTAACTTCTGGATGTTGGATGGAAAGTTAATTTAAATATTTAAAATGCAATTCATAGCAGCGATAAAAACAACGCATTCCTTTTATTGAAGGATATAAATGAAATTTGAACCGGTGATATTTTAATATTTAAATTTTCTTATGGCCTTAAGCAGCAATGTTTTGTATCCTTAATAATGTTAAAATAGTGGTGAAAAATGATGTATTCCTGTTTCTGTATAGTAAACGCACATAAAAAAGGCCAATCCTTAGATTAGCCTTTTAAAATTATTTTAAAATTATTTATGCATCCTTACCATGACAGTTTTTAAACTTTTTACCGCTACCACAAGGGCAGGCATCGTTTCTGCCAATTTTTGGTTCAGCACGAATAGGTTCCTGTTTAATTGCCGGTGATGGATCGTTGTAATCATTTTCATTCGAAATATATTCCGGTCCGCCAGTTCCGGAAGCAGCTCCTGCAAATTCTTCTTTGCGCTGGCGCATTTTACTCATGTCTGTTTTTTGCTCCCGGCCTTCCTTTATTTTCCCTGCATTGGTCTCCTCCATAGGTATTGCACAATGGCAAAGGAAACTTACAATATCCTTATTTACCTGGTCATCCATTTGTTTAAAGGCACTAAAGGCTTCAATCTTATATATTACCAAGGGATCTTTTTGCTCGTAACCTGCAGTTTGTACACTATGGCGTAAATCATCCATTGCTCTAAGGTGTTCTTTCCATGAATCATCAATTAAAGCCAGGGTGATACTGCGTTCCAAAGCGTTTGGTAGTTCTGCTCCTTCACTTGCCAATGTTTTTTCCATATTGGCAAGTGCCTGAATAGATTTGCGACCATCTGTAAACGGTACCGCTACATTTTCAATATGCATGCCTTGTTCTTTCCGGATATTTTTTATAATGGGAAAAGTTTGTGCCGCCACCTCAATTACTTTGCGGTTGTAATTGGCCTTTGCTTCATCATATAATTTTTCGGCAATCACCTGTACATTTCCTTTCTCCACTTCTTCCTTAGTTACCATTGTATCAATACCAAAATTTACAATTGCCGCTAACTTAAAATCATCATAATCTCCGCTTTCCCTAAAAGAATTAATCAGTCCGTCTGCAACAGAATAAAATGCATTATCCAAATCCAATGCTAGTCTTTCTCCAAACAAGGCATGGTTACGTTTGCTGTACACCACATTCCGTTGCTTATTCATTACATCATCATATTCCAATAAACGTTTGCGGATACCAAAGTTATTTTCCTCTACTTTTTTCTGTGCTCTTTCAATAGATTTGGAGATCATACTGTGTTGTATTACCTCTCCTTCTTTGTATCCCATTCTATCCATCAGCGAAGCAATTCGCTCACTGCCGAACATCCGCATCAGGTCATCTTCCAAACTTGCAAAAAACTGCGTACTACCCGGATCTCCCTGACGGCCTGAACGACCTCTAAGCTGTCTGTCAACCCTGCGACTTTCATGCCTTTCGGTACCAACAATGGCTAAACCACCTGCATCTTTTACACCCGGACCAAGTTTAATATCGGTACCCCTTCCCGCCATATTGGTTGCAATGGTAACAGCACCCGCAAGACCAGCTTCTGCTACAACCTGGGCTTCTTTAGCATGTTGTTTTGCATTTAATACATTGTGCGGAATATTTTTTTGTTTCAACATCCTGCTCAACAATTCACTTATCTCCACCGAAGTTGTACCAACAAGGGACGGTCTGCCGGCAAGACGCAAACGTTCAATTTCATCGATAACGGCCTTATATTTTTCGCGCTTGGTTTTATAAACAAGGTCTTGCTCATCTTTACGGATGGCAGGTAAATTTGTTGGAATGGTTACCACATCTAATTTATAAATGTCCCAAAGCTCAGCTGCTTCTGTTTCTGCAGTACCCGTCATACCACATAACTTGTGGTACATCCTAAAATAATTTTGTAAAGTAACCGTAGCATAGGTTTGTGTAGAAGCTTCGATCTTTACATTTTCTTTTGCCTCAATTGCCTGGTGTAAACCATCGCTATAACGCCTTCCATCAAGGATACGGCCTGTTTGTTCATCCACAATTTTAACCGCTTCATCCATCACAACATACTCGGTATCTTTATCAAATAAAGTGTATGCTTTTAATAATTGCTGTACGGTATGTATGCGATCTGCCTTTAAAGAATATTCATTTAATAAAGATTCTTTTAGATGGAGTTTTTCTTCTGATGCCAAATTGCCTTTTTCAATATCACTTAATTTAATAGCAATATCCGGCAAAATAAAAAATTCAGGATCTTCTCCGGATTTAGTGATCAGGTTAATTCCCTTGTCCGTTAAATCTACCTGGTTATTTTTTTCATCAATTTGAAAATATAGTTCTTCATCCACCTTCGGCATTTCTTTTTGCTGATCGGCTAAATAATAGTTCTCGCTTTTTTGCAATTTAACCCGCATTCCGGGCTCGCTTAAAAATTTAATTAAGGCACCATTTTTTGGTAAACCCCGATGGGCTCTGAACAAAGCAAGTCCACCATCTTTAGGATCATCATTGCCTTCGGCTATTTTTTTCTTAGCATCAATTAAAAATGAATTAACCGCCCTGCGCTGGGCATCCAATAATTTCTCAATGCGTGGCTTTAGGTCAAAAAATTGTTGGGTATTATCGCTGTGTCCAACCGGGCCACTAATAATTAATGGGGTACGGGCATCATCTATCAAAACACTATCCACCTCATCTACCATGGCAAAATGGTGTTTGCGCTGTACCATTTCATCCGGACTATGCACCATATTATCCCTCAGGTAATCAAAGCCAAATTCGTTGTTGGTACCGTAGGTTATATCCGCGTTGTAGGCGGCTCTTCTGGCATCTCCATTTGGTTCATGTTTATCAATACAGTCAACGGTAAGTCCTAAAAATTCAAAAATAGGACCATTCCATTCGCTATCCCTTCTTGCCAGATAATCATTTACTGTTACTATATGAACACCTTCACCACTTAATGCATTCAGGTAAGCAGGTAAGGTACTAACAAGGGTTTTACCTTCACCGGTAGCCATCTCTGCAATTTTGCCGGAATGCAATACCATACCACCTATCAGCTGTACATCGTAATGAACCATGTTCCATACAACAGCACCACCACCAGCCGTCCAGGTATTACTGAAAAACGATTGATTGCCTTCTATTTGAATATGTTTTTTTGTAACTGCCAAAGTTTTATCCAAATCAGTAGCCGTACTTTCTAAAAAGCCATTCTCTTTAAAACGCCGGGAGGTTTCCTTTACCACAGCAAAAGCTTCCGGTAAAATCTCTAATAAAATTTCTTCTATATTTTTATCCCTGTCTTTTTTAAGCGCATCAATTTCCTGATAAATAATATCTTTTTGGCTAATATCTGTGACCGGTAAATTTTCGGCAGCTTCTTTTCTACTATTGATCTGCTCATCAATACCTGATAAATGTGTTTTAATACGTTGTTTAAAATCCTGCGTTTTATTGCGCAGCTCATCATTGCTGAGCTTTTGGTAGGCTGCAAAAAAGCTATTGATAACTTCTACCTGTGGAGTTATCTTTTTTACATCCTTGTCGCTTTTGTTGCCGCCAAATATTTTTGCTAAAAACCCTATCATAAATCTAAGTTATTGGTATATGTTATTAATAGTCCGGTAATTTCGAATGTCAAATATGGTGCTTAATTAATATTAGAGCCAAATTGACAGAGTTTACAAGGAATGCCGAAGGTACTAATTAGTTAACAGTTTTTAATAGTACTTTAAACTAAAATGGAGTTGAATTAATGCTATTTAATAGGATGTTTTTTTAAGGTTCTTATCGGTTTATCCAACAAACGCTTACAAAATATAGGTTAAGTTTAAAAAAAACTTAAAGTTAAATAAAGAGGAAAATACTGGTGTTTTAGTATTTTTTGTGAAAGGGGAGCAATTGGATGCAGCCTTCAGTAAAATATTAATGAAAAAAGGAAAGAGGTTATTAGTCTTTTTAAATATAAACCAAATGATGTGGGGTTGCTAAGGCCTGGTATTAAGTGTAGCGACATGCAGCCTTTTCGCATTGATTAAATCAACCGTATAAATTAATGGACAATAATATTAGAGGCATTTTGAAACATATCAGGATTAATATGGATAAGTTTAAGCAGGAAAAAACTGGCAATATTAGCAATAACAGACATAGAAAATCCCTTTTTCCATCCACATTTGGTATAAATTAAAAGGGCAACTGCCTCAAATATTATTACGCCTGCTTCAATATAATTTACGTTTAATTCTGTGGTTAATTTTAAAATATGAACAATGGGCCAGGATACGAGATTGATCATGATTGCATATCCCAAGGCATCCCTACGCTTTTTTTGCTTAAAAAAGAGCATAATTATAGGCAATTCAACTAAGAGTATAATAAAAATTTCTAATGCTAAATCCATAGCGGCAGCTTGATTATTGTTTCTAAATAAAAATCAAATAAGGTAGTTGTAGAGATAAGCATTCAGATTTTTTGCAATAAAAAAATTCATTTTTATTGCTGCATTTAAACTTATTTAAAAACACATTTATCGCCAGCTGCATTTTTATATCCCAAAGGCTGAGACAATAAAATTGTTTTTAAGTAAACGCAAAACATATAAATTTTATTTTAACTACGAACGATTTTTATCAAAAAAATATTATGAACAAGGCAACAGGCTTTATGGATGGGGTATAGTTGTTGATAAACCGGTTTCTATTTATTTTTTTTTGACATACCTTTGCCATCCGAAAACAAAAAGTTAATTAATTAATTTATATGTCAGGAGCCTTAAAAGAAGTACGTAACAGGATCAAAAGCGTTCAGAGTACGCAACAAATTACAAAAGCCATGAAAATGGTAAGTGCTGCTAAATTGCGCCGTGCACAGGATGCGATTACTCAAATGCGTCCATATGCACAAAAGCTGCAGGAAATGCTGAGTAATATCATTAGCAACAGCGATGGCGATTTAAAAATGGCTTTGGCTGTTGAAAGGCCTGTTGAAAAAGTGCTGATCATTGTTGTAACCAGCGATAGGGGCTTGTGTGGCGGTTATAATAGTAACCTTATTAAATTAACCCGTCAGCAAATATTTGAAAAATATCCTGCCCAGCATGCAAAAGGAAATGTATCCGTTTTGCCCATTGGTAAAAAGGGCTACGAGCATTTTACAAAAAATGGCTTTAAGGTTGTTGATGCATATTGGGATATTTTTACAGGCTTAAGTTTTGATAAAGTACAAACGGCTGCAAAATATGCTATGGAAGTATTTGCAAGCAAAGAAATAGATGCAGTAGAATTAGTATACAGCGAATTTAAAAATGCCGGTACCCAAGCATTTATTGCTGAACAGTTTTTACCTGTAGGGAGGTTGCCAAAAAAAGTTGGTGAAGCAAAAGCTGATTTTATTTTTGAGCCCAGCAAAGAAGTTTTGATAAGCGAATTGATGCCAAAAATACTTAACACACAATTATACAAAGCCGTATTGGATGGTAATGCCAGCGAACACGGCGCACGTATGACTGCAATGGATAAGGCAAGCGAAAACGCCAACGAATTATTGAAGGCTTTAAAATTAAGTTACAACAGGGCAAGACAAGCTGCCATTACAACGGAGTTAACAGAAATTGTAAGTGGTGCTGCGGCGTTAAATGGATAATATTTAAAGCTGTATTACATAAATAAAGGTTCAAAAATTTAAAAAAATATACCTCTTTACCAAAAGGAGCAATGGAACTTTCTAAAATTATACCACATATAGAAGCCTTGGTTTTTGCCAGCGACAAACCGCTCATTAATATTGAGTTGGTAGAGTTGTTGAACAATGCCCTGGGTTTTATAGAAGATAGGGCAACTATTGACCAGGTGGATGCAGCTATTGAAGGTATCTATGAAAAATACAGTGCTGAGTTTTATGCTTTCGAATTAAAACAGAGTGGGGGTGGCTGGCAGTTTCTTACTAAAAAAGAATACCATAAAACTGTAGCCCAATTAAACGGCGATAAATTTTTAAAACGACTTTCTACAGCGGCTCTCGAAACCCTGGCTATCATTGCTTATAAACAACCCATTGCTAAAAGTGAAATGGAAGCCATCCGAGGCGTGAACTGCGATTATGCGGTACAAAAATTATTAGAAAAAGATCTTGTAATAATATCCGGTAGAAATGAGGATGCTGTTGGTAAACCATTGATTTACGCTACCTCCAAATCTTTTATGGATTATTTTGGTATAAACAGTACCGCTGATTTACCAAAAATTAGCGAGGTTTTACTGGAAGAATTGGTGCAGGCAACGCTTATTAATCACCAACCTCAACCGGAAGAAATTGCATCTTTTGTAGCTCCGGTAGACGAGGAGAGCAAAGCGGCAGCTGCTGAAAGCGAAATTTTGATAACCGAAGAAACAATTGGAGAAGAGACAATTGGTGAAGAAACTATTGAGGAAAAAACCATTGGGGAAGAGTCGGTAACTATTGTCAATATAGAAAAAGAGGAGTCTTCTTTACGTAAAGATAAAATTGAGGCGCAAACCATGGAGGAGATGGCTGCAGCAGAGCTACTTTCTGATGAAACCCTGATAGAGGAGGCATTAGGCGAACAGGATATGCTACAAACCAGTGATAATAATTTGTCTGATTCCTTATCCTCTATAACAAATAATGAAACGACAGATTTTGAAAATAATGGCGATGAGGAAAACGAAGCTGACTTGCATACTACATTAACCAACCATCATTCAACCTTGCAGGATAGTAAAAATATGCCTGCATTAAAACCGGAAATAGATAAACAGGGAATTAATAAACAGGACCATTCATCGTCGTAAACCAAATTATAATTTAATTTAAGGTATGACGAATATAGTTTCTCATACCTTTTTTTATGTAAAAAATGTTTTAAAAAATTAAATTCACGTACTTTTTAAGCGAAGTAAATTTTATTATAATTTATTAGATCAATACCAGCACCTAACCTAAAAAAAATAAAAGCAGACATGGCAAAAAATTTAACCCACGAGCAACTTATTGACATTGCCAACGAATTTGGCACTCCCGTTTACATTTATCATGCAGAGCGCATTGCTGCACAATATAAAAAACTGCAAAAGGGTTTTGCCGGTTGTAATGTACGTTTCTTTTATGCTTGTAAATCTTTAACCAATATTAATATTTTAAAGTACGTACAATCCCTTGGCGCTTCGCTTGATTGTGTAAGCATTAATGAAGTACGCCTGGGAATGATTGCCGGTTTTGCACCTAAAGATATTTTGTATACCCCCAACTGTGTAGATTTTGACGAGATTGTTGCCGTTAAAGAATTGGGTGTTAATATCAATATAGATAATATTTCTATACTGGAGCAATTTGGAAATAAGTTCGGCAACGCCTATCCGGTATGCATCCGGCTTAATCCGCATATTATGGCGGGAGGAAATTTTAAAATTTCCACCGGTCATATTGATAGTAAATTTGGTATTTCTATACACCAGATGCGCCATATTGAACGCGTGGTAAAAACAACCAATTTAAATGTAACCGGCATACACATGCATACCGGAAGTGAAATAAAAGATATCAATGTTTTTTTAGAAGGCTTAGCTGTAATGTTTGATTTGGCAGCGCATTTTCCTAACCTGGAATTTATTGATTTGGGCAGCGGTTTTAAAGTGCCTTACCAGCCGGGCGATGCCGAAACGGACGTTGCCGCACTTGGCGAAAAAGTTGCGGTTGCTTTTGAAGAATTTGAAAAAGAAACCGGCAGGAAATTGCAGGTATGGTTTGAGCCGGGTAAATATTTGGTTAGTCAGTGTGGTTATTTTGTAGTTAAAGCCAATGTTATTAAACAAACACCAGCAGCGGTTTTTGCCGGCGTTAACAGTGGTTTTAATCACCTCATCCGGCCGATGATGTATGATGCTTATCACCATATTGAAAATATCAGCAATCCAAAAGGTGCCGAAAGAATTTATACAGTTGTAGGCAATATTTGCGAAACGGATACCTTTGCCTGGGATAGAAAATTGCATGAAGTTAGAGAAGGTGATTTTTTGGTTTTTAACAACGCAGGTGCCTATGGTTTTGAAATGAGCAGTAATTTTAACAGCCGTTTAAAGCCTGCCGAAGTATTGGTAAAAGATGGCATTGCAAAATTAATCCGCCGAAAAGATGTTTTTGAAGATCTTTTAAAAAACCAGATAATAGAGGCTTAAACTTTTAGTTGATATATAAAATTTAAAAAATCCCTTTTCTTCGCTTTTTTTGAACGATAAAGAAAAGGGATTTCTTGTTGATGCTTTTTGTGGAATTTTGTAAAATAAATTAGTCTAAATGCTTGCAATAGCGTTTTTTATGTCGTAACTTTTGTATCTAAACTTTCCATCATGAAAAATCACCACGTTATTTCACGGTTGTCTATTTATTTGCTTGCTGTTGTTATGATAGTTTTTGGAATTTTGCATTTTTCACATCCGCATGATCTTGTAAATTATGTTCCATCTTTTTTACCGGGAGGTATGATTTGGGTATATTTTGTAGGCGTTGCTTTTATTTTGGTTGCACTTGCGTTTATAACCAATACGATGGTTAAAGCTGCCGGATATTTATTGGCCGGACTGCTATTTATTTTTGTTTTAACGATTCATTTGCCTAATTTTTTAAATTCAGGCGATAAAGGATTTAAACAAATGGCGTTGATAAGTATGTTGAAAGATACTGCTATTGCTTGCTTCGCCTTATATATTGGTGCCGGGGCACACCATCAAAAATTGCATTTAGAAGAAAGTGATTAAGGAAATTTTGCTTCAAATAAAATAGTGTTACCATCAACTATAAACTTCAAAAAGCGGTTACCAAAAGGAACTGAATTTTTTACAAGCGTATCAGATTAAACCAATTGTAGCCTTATAATTATATGTAGAAAGTACTTGCTATTAAATTGTATTTATTTTTAAAAAGGAAACCTTCGGAGGTTGATAACACTAGCTTGAAGGGAGTTGCGTAAAATTAGAAAAAAATAATTCGGCTTTACTAAAATTATAAACTGCCTTACTGGTAATCAAAACAACTTTCACAAAAAAAATAAGTTATTTAATAATTTAAATTCAGCTTCAAAAAATAAATTGAACGCATAAAAAAAGCCTGCAGTAATATTGCAGGCTTTTTAAGTAACTTATTTTTCAACCAAACGCATTTGTGTTAATAAAATGCAGAAAGTAGTATAATCTATCCTCTAATTTTAAGATGGATCCAATAAAGTAATAACCAAAATAATACCTCTAAAACTGTTACAATAATAACTGCATTTATAAAAGTCTTATTTTCCTGCTTAGCAATTTCTTCTTTGTCAATTTTGTCCATTTTTAAATCGTATTAATTTATATAAAAGTAATCAATAAAACCTACTACCGTATCTAAAATTAAAATTTATACCGTCAGATTTGTAATAATAATAACCATTTTTAAACCAAAAGCAATTTTCTATTGTCAGAAACTAAAAACTTATCCTGCCATATCAGGTATTTCAGCTGCTTTGTATAGGCCGGCATCTAATTTTTTCTTAGTGGCTTCAAAGGCATTTAAGGTTATTTCAATATCAGTTTCAGTATGCACACTGGTTGGTATTAGTCGGTAAATAATATCTCCTTTTGGTATTACAGGATACACCACAATAGAACAAAAAATATGGTAATTTTCCCTCAGATCCATTACCATTTGGGTGGCTTCAGGTACATCGCCTTTCATAAAAATGGGTGTTACCGGTGAGTTGGTGTTTCCTATATCAAAACCACGTGCTTTTAAGCCTGTCTGTAACATTGATACATTATGCCAGAGTTTAGTTCTTAACTGAGGCATTGATTTAACCATTTCCATACGTTTCAACATACCTTCTACAATCATTAGCGGCAGGCTTTTTGCAAAAATTTGTGAGCGGGTGTTGTAGCGCAAATATTTAATGATGGCTGTTGGTCCGCTAATGAAGGCTCCAATGCTTCCCATACTTTTTACGAATGTACTAAAGTAAAGATCTACACCATTCTGGCAGTTTTGTTGTTCATCTGCACCAGCACCGGTAGGGCCCATGTATCCAAAGCCATGAGCATCATCAATTAATATTCTAAAATCGTATTGGCTCTTCAAAGCCACAATTTCTTTTAAAATACCTTGTTCTCCATCCATGCCAAAAACACCTTCGGTTATCAGTAAAATACCGCCGCCTTGTTTTGCAGCTAAATCGGTTGCCCGCTGTAATTGCTTTTCACAATCTTCTACGTCATTGTGTTTAAACGCATACCGATGGCCCATATGAAGCCTTACTCCATCTACAATACATGCATGTGCCTCTGCATCGTATACAATAACATCGCGGCGGTTTACCAATGCATCAATACAACTCATGATACCCTGGTAGCCGAAGTTTAGCAACATGGTATCTTCCCTGCTTACAAAATTACTCAACACTTTTTCCAGTCCTTCATGCATATCGGTATTGCCACTCATCATTCGCGCACCCATCGGGTTTCCCATCCCGTATTTTGCCGCTGCTTCGGTATCTGCCTTTCTTACTTCGGGGTCGTTAACTAAACCGAGGTAATTATTTAAACTCCATACAATCATTTCTTTTCCACGAAATTTCATTCTTGGTCCAAGTTCACCTTCCAATTTTGGAAAGGCAAAATAACCATGTGCTCTATCCATGTGCTGACCAATTGGGCCACTGTCTTTTTCTAGTTTTTCAAAAATATCTGCCATAATTAAAAGTAAAGGTTAATTTTTTTAAGGTAAATTATAGATTGAAATTGCAGCTGAATTATT
>JAYTHI010000184.1:0-14050 GCA_043732685.1 Ferruginibacter sp.
TCCAAATATAATGGTAGGCAATACAATATTAATTAAGCATGCTTCAATTGTACCGCAATGCGCTATTGCCATAGAGGAAATATTTAAACAAGCCGGTGCGCCTGCCGGGCTTTATACCAATTTATTAATCTCCGGCAAAAGGGCAACAGCGCTGGTATCCGACAAAAGAATTAAAGGTGTATCGCTTACGGGCAGTGAAGCTGCCGGTGCAAGTATTGCAGCAGAAGCAGGCAAGCACTTAAAAAAATCAGTATTGGAATTAGGGGGCAGTGATGCATTTATTATTTTGGATGATGCGGATATTGATAAAGCAGTTGAATGGGCCGTAATCGGCAGAATAAATAATAACGGGGAAAGCTGTATAGCATCAAAGCGTTTTATTGCGGTTGAAAGTATTGCACCTGCCTTTTTACAAAGTTTTAAAAACAAATTAGCTGAATTGGTAATTGGAGATCCAATGGACGGGGCTACCCAATTGGGACCACTATCAAGCGAGGAAGCTGCGGTGCAAATTGCAGATCAGGTAAAAAGAGCTGTTGATGGCGGAGCTAAACTTTTATTGGGTGGTAAAAGAATTGACAAAGAAGGTGCTTTTATGCAACCAACTATACTCACCGATATGATGCCTGATAACCCGGTTTATTATGAAGAATTCTTTGGACCGGTTGCACTCTTTTTTTCAGTAAAGGATGAGCAGGCAGCCATTGATTTAGCGAATGATTCTCCTTTTGGTTTGGGGGGCTCAGTATTTACACAAGATGTTGAAAGAGGCAAACATGTAGCGGATCAAATTGATACAGGAATGGTTTTTATTAATCATCCAACATGGACGCAAGCCGATCTGCCCTTTGGCGGCACCAAAGGTTCAGGTTACGGAAGAGAACTTTCTGAATTAGGTATTCATGAATTTGTAAATAAGAAGCTAATCAGGGTTAGCGAATTAAGCGTCCCATTTTAATCTGGTTTTCAAAAAAATTAAAATATTATGGATAGTTCAACAAAGCAAATTACTTTATTCAGCAGACCGAAAGGGAAACCTGGTTTAGAAAATTTTGAAACTAAAAATATAATACTACCTGAACTTGCAGACAATGAAATATTATTAGAAGCGATGTATTTTTCTGTTGACCCATACATGAGGGGCAGAATGAATGATGCTAAATCGTATGTTCCTTCCTTTGAATTGGGAAAGCCAATTACCGGAGGAGTAATTGCTAAAGTGGTAAAAAGTAATTCTATCAATTTTAAAGAAAATGATATTGTAACTGGTAACTTACCCTGGCAACAGCATTGTATTTCAACAGAAAATAGCTTAATAAAAATTGATACTTTAATTGCTCCTGCAAGTTATTTCCTGGGTGTGTTAGGAATGCCTGGCCTTACCGCTTATTTTGGTTTAATGCAAATTGGTAAACCTAAATATGGTGAGACTGTTGTTGTGTCTGGTGCTGCTGGTGCAGTTGGTATTGTTGTTGGTCAAATAGCTAAAATACAAGGTTGCCGTGTAGTTGGGATAGCGGGCAGCGATGAGAAGATAAAATTATTAAAAGAAGAATTTGGCTTTGATGAAGTCATAAATTATAAGACCTGCACCGATTTAAAGAAAGCGATTGCTGATGCTTGTCCAAAAGCGGTAGATATCTATTACGATAATGTAGGTGGTGAAACTTCGGATGCTGTTATTAGCAATATAAATTTCAATGCAAGAATTGTATTGTGCGGACAAATTGCTTTATACAACAGCACCGAAATACCAATGGGACCCCGACTTCAACCGATGTTATTAACCAGAAGCGTATTAATGCAGGGTTTTATAATTAGCAATTACCAAAGTCAATTTAGTGAAGGCAGCAAGCATTTAGCTATGTGGGTACAACAAGGTAAATTAAAATATAAAGAAACGATTGTGAAGGGCTTTGATAAATTACCTGCTGCATTTCTGGGTTTATTCGAAGGAGAAAATATTGGAAAAATGATAGTGGAAGTATAAAAATTCAAATTAAATATAAAATGAAGATATTAATAATATTGAATTCCATCAGTACTAAAATACAGGGCAATGCTTAGACTAAATAAGAAGAGCCATCTAAATCAACGCAGCGTACACCGGAGCAATTAAAAAAAAACCTCTGAAATAATGGTTGAGTAAATAGAGGCAGGTTTAAAAGATCACCGTCGTTCAAATACAGGTCTCTTTGTATTTTCACTTTTTGCATTTTTAGCGGTGCGTTTTACCATACTTGATATTGGTAGAATTTATATACTACCATGTCCTAACAAGTAGTTGTTTTAGGCAGGGATATTGTATACCAGGGGCAATAATTAGTTTTATATTACTAGTGTAAAGGGTATTCATCTGGTTATCATTTATGGAAATAGTGGAATTATACTTTAATTTATACAAAAAGTCATTCAATATGCTTCTCATTCAATGCCGTTAAGTTAAGGAAAATGCAAGTGGTCTGGGGACAGACCACGGCTGGTCTTCAGGGTTGCGCCCCACCAACCCTTAACTTAACGGCATTGGTTTATCCTTAGAAAATAGAAACCATCTTTAAAAAATAAAACTAAAATTTTATATTAACCTATTTTTGGGGACATAATAAAAACGCAATAGAGCTACAAATTTGGTGTGCATTAATAGCATTAGTATTAGAACAGGTATTGCACAAGGAGAATGAAGCCAATTTAACCTTTCATATTTTAACAGCAATTATACGGCTAAATATAATGAACTACATTGGCATAACATCTATAATAAATAAGTATAAACAAAAGAGAACTAGCATACAAAACAAACACCTAAAAAACCCTTCTAAGAAAAAAACACACCACCATTTAATGCCGGAATTGCAGCTTTTATACTGGTAGTACTATCGGCAAGTTAATTTTATAATTATAAAGTGTTTCGGACAAAAAAATACTAAACTTATGCTGTAAAAAAAACCAATCGCACTTTATTTGCTGCCAATCTCTTTCAGCATTTCTTTTACAGCAGCATCGAGTTGTGTATCGTTTCCGCTTAAAAGATCTTCATAACTTAACGGCACTCTAATATCTGGTTCTACCTGCAAATTTTCTGTTGGGCGGTTTTCTTTTCCTATTGTTGCAACCATTGGTATACCGAAAACAATTGTTGGGTCAATTTGCGTTTCCCACCAAACGGCAGTGCCGGTGCCGGGTACAGGCATCCCTATTAGTTTGCCCAGTTTGTTTGCCTTGTATGCATAAGGAAAAATATAGGCATCGCTGTAATTGCCTTCGCTCATTAAAACGCAGCTTGGGTTCTGCCATCTGTCCATTGGCTCTGTAGGGGGAACTTTGTTGCCCTGCGGTGCAAAACCAAGATAAGCAGTACCGCTTAAAAAAGTATTAAGGTCGTTGTGTAACCAGCCACCGCCATTAAACCGGGTATCTACAATAAGTGCCTGTTTATTTTTATTGCGGCCCATTACCTCATCAACAACGGTTCTGTAACTGCCGTCGTTCATGCCTTGTACATGTACATAACCAACTTTACCGCCGCTTAATTTATTTACTTTATCGTACATTAGTTTTACCCAGCGTTTGTACATTAACGCAGATTCTTCGATAAAAGAAATAGGCCTTACCGCTTCTTCAAAACGGATATTGTTTTTAGCATCGTATATGCTCAGTAAAGTATTTTTACCAGTTTTTCTGTTCAGCAGTATTGCCCAATCATCCTTATCGGTTATACTTTCGCCATCTATTTTTTCAATAATTACTCCCGCTTTTAATTTGCTTGCAGTTTTATCTGCAGGGCCACCGGTAATAACTTCTGTTATTTTTAAACCATTGCCACTAAAAGTCTCATCATACAATAAACCGAGTGCAGCAGTTGCATCGGGGTTTACAGGCTGCGGTGTATAACGCCCACCTGTGTGAGATGCATTCAACTCCCCAAGCATTTCGCTCAGCAGTTCCTGAAAATCGTAGTTGTTGTTTATATGCGGTAAAAATTTTGCGTAGGTTGCCTTAATCATATTCCAATCAATACCATGAATTGTGGGATCGTAAAATTTTGCTTTTACCTGCCGCCATGCGTGGTCAAAAATATATTCCCGTTCTTTGGATGCATTCCATACCATTTCTGCAGATATATTTATAGGTGTTGATTTACCTGAGTCATCAATTTTTAAAAGACTGCCGTTGTTTGTGACAAACACGTTTTTACCATCTTTACTGATAGCTATTCCGCTGGGTGAGCCGCTGAGTTTTGCAAGTATTTTAGTATCGTGTGTGCGGGGTTCGGTTACCCAAAGATCGTAGCCTTTTTCAAATGCAGCAAGGTAATATATTTTTGAGCCATCGGGCGTTACAGCATAATCGCTAATGGAAGAACTATTGATGGTAAGCCTCATTTTACGGTTGTCAATATTTGCAAAATCGGGTGTCCATTTTTTTAATGCTGAATCTTTTTTTTCGGTTGAATCTTTTTTATGTACAGTTGAATCTTTAAAAAGGCTGTAATCATCTTTCGATAATTTAAATTCATCGTAAGCAGCAGCATCTAAAAATGCACCGTAAATGTCTACTTCTTTGTTTCCCTGAAAAGCAAGCGACCTACGACCTTCTTTGTTGTTGGTCCAGGTCATTAATTTACCACCCATGGCCCATTTAATATTGTCTTCGCCAAAACCACTGTTTATAGGGTGCATTGTTGTACCCGAACCATCTACTTTTATAATGGCAGCGTGCGATGCACCGAAGCCAAAAAATTCATCATCAGCTATTACATATTTTCCATCAGGACTCCAGTTAAAATCCAAATCGCCATCTGAGTAACTGTAGTTTTGTCCTTTAGGAATTAGTGTGCGGGTTCGCTTGCTTGCTATATTATATACTTTCAGTAAGTTTCTGTTTTCAAGGTATGCAACTTCTTTCCCGTCAGGAGAATATTTTGGCAGAAACTCTTCTGCACTTGTTGCTATAAGAGGCTCTTCTTTTAAAAGTGTTGCGGCATAAAAATAAGGTTCTTCTTTTCGCACAATAGACGATGTGTAAATATCCCAATTGTCATTTCTTTCAGCAGCATAAATCAAACTTCTGCCATCCGGTGCCCATGCAACCATGCGCTCCTGTTGAGGGGTGTTGGTTATTCTTTTTGTTTGTGTACCATCAACGCTGGTTACAAACACTTCTCCGCGGGTTACAAATGCAATTTCTTTGCCATTGGGCGATAAGGCAAAACTGCCCACGTTGCTATTAACTGTTATATTCTTCTCCGCATTCTGGCGACCATCATTGTAAATTTGTATGGCTAATTTTTTGGGTAAATCATCATCGGTCATTGTATAAATATCACCATCGTTTGTAAAGCACAACGTATTGTTTTTGCTGATGCTTAAATGGCGTACCGGATTAGTTTTAAAGGTAGATAACTGGCGTTCTGCAGTTGTTGCACGAAGCATTTTTTTATAAATATTCTGGTTGCCATTTTTTTCGCTGAGGTAGTAAACAGCCTCATCATCGCTGCTGTAAACAGGCTCTCTGTCTTCTCCTTCAAAATCAGTTATTTTTTTATAGGTCCCGCTCTTTACATTCATGGTCCACACATCTCTGGTTACGGATGATGTATGGTGTTTGCGCCAGGGATCTTCGTAGCCTTTTCTATCTTCAAAAATAATTTCGCTGCCTTTGCTGTTGTAGTGTGCTCTTTCCATACCGGCACCAGATAATAATATCGGTCTGCCACCTGTTACCGACACAGTATAAAGGTTTTGAAACAACCTTGGACTGTAAAAACGAACATTTGTAACCTGCACATTTCGGGCGCTTCCAAATATTATTTGCTTGTCATCAGGCGAAAAATCAAAGGGATAATCACTGGCACTATTGTAGGTTATGCGTACGGGTGTACCGCCATTTGCTGGCATTACAAATACATCAAAATTACCATTTCGGTCACTTGCAAATGCAATCGATTTTCCATCATGGCTCCATACGGGCATCATATCCTGCGCTTCATGTATAGTGAGAGGCATAGCCGTTCCGCCAGTGGCAGCTACGGTATAAATATCTCCTTTGTAACCAAAGGCAATTGTTTTACCATCGGGCGAAATTGCAGGATATCGTAACCATGTAGCATTGGTTTGTGCAGCTCCCGTAAATACTGTAAAAAATAATATTATTAGAAGAGAAGAAATTCGCATGATAGTTTATTTGGTTGTGATTTTTTTAAATAAGCAGGAACAAACTACGAAAAAATAACCATGTTTTACAAGACTTATGTATAATAAGATTACAGCCTCCCTTTTTAAAATATTTTATCAAACAACTATTCCATTTATTATCCTAATATTTTAGAAATAAAATCGCAATGTAAATTATTATTGTCCGAGATAATATTTTTTAATAAGGTTGGTTGTATAGCTATTCTTTACCAACTTGGTAATTACCGGGCATAAAAAGTGGAGATAGAATTGAAATTGTCAAAGGTTTAAAACAGGGAGAAGCGATTGTAACCAAAGGTGTATACCTCTTAAATAGTAATATATTTTTATAGTAGGTTCAGCGCTAATGGCAGGTATGAAAATGTAGAGCCTAGGTGATAATAAGTAACTTTTCCTCCAATTACATAATTATCTACTTTAGCCTGCCCGACGAAGATTTCCCAATTGTAAAAAAATATTCAGCGTTTAGTATAATAGGGCAGTTTGCATTATGGATATTATTTTTAATGAAAATTAGATAGTAAATCCTCCAATGTCTTAAACATTTCATTGAATGAAAGGACACCTTTATAACTTCAGGGCATTATAATGAGCCATAAAGTCGTTTGGCCCGATCGCAGTTTTTGACAAAATGAGCAACAGGATGCTTACATAAAAATATTCTTTGCTCATCGTGAATATGCAGTTCATCGCCTTTCAGCCCTAGCATGACCTGAGCATCTTTTTTAAAAGTTCCCTGCGGAAGGGAGTAAAAGTTTCTCAGGTAGCTGAACGTATTATCCAGGCGCACATTGCGCATAATGTAGGCTGGCAGTATACAAATGGATACCCATGGAAGTAAATGCTCTTTTTCAATGATCCATTCCTGTGCGGGAATTTTTCGGATGGTGTTATATGGCATACCATTACCCGTTCTTTGCAGCTACTGTAAAGCCTTTGCCTGCAGGGTCGAAATGTCGTAAAAAGTCCTGCTGTACATGAAGTTATTTTTTATAAAATTCAGCACATTTTCTACATTCCCTTTGCAATGCGGATCTGCTTTACGGCAAAATGAAGGTTGAAAGATTGCTCAAAAACATAGGTCTTAAAAGCCTGTTTTGATCAAACACTACTTCCCCGGGTTTACCACAAAAGAATTTAAGTGCCGCTTCATGGGCATGGATGGATGTAACGGAAGTAAACGAAACAGAAAAAAAATGAACAGACTTCATCCTTGAACGCGAAAGCATCATCACAAAAAAATGAACCTTTTTGCGCTTCTCTTCCTTCATCATTACGCAGAATATACTTACCAAACTCGGCCTGTGCCGGAAGCCTATAAGGTAACTTTTCCACCACAAAACATTCCCGGCTAGCTTCTTCGAGCGGGATAGCCTATTTTTGACGAATAGCCATTACAAATTTATACACCGTCTTTGCCGAAACATTTGGGAAGTCTTTGTGGTGCTCTTTTAGCAGTCGTGTAACTCGGCTGCGCTGGCTGCAGAATGAGCCTGTAGCCTGTCTTTTACAAAGAACTCAAATGAACTTAATAGTTTATCCGGGGAATCTTTTTTTCTAAAAAAGCATCCTACTCAGCTTCGCTTATAGCGGCATATTTAACTATTGTGCGTCGGTTAATTACTAAAGCATTGCAATGGCAGGATAACTTAACCCGTTTCGTTGTAATAGTTGAACTTCGAAATACATTACCCAATCTCCTATTGTTTTTTATCCATAATTAAAGGCCTTTGGGAGGCCAGTAAATATGGCACTTTATTATAGGATCATTCATCCTTATTTACCGAATCTGTACATTGTTATTTACCGATTACAACTGCACTTGAATACTTAGAAAAAGATAAACAATTAAATCCTGCCTTTCCTAATTTAGATGGGACAATGGCTTTAATTTATTTATATAAAAATGACTTTGAAAAATTTTTACGAATCCTCAAAAATTTCATTAGAAAAAGGTTGTCAAGTTTGGGATTATTTAAATGATCCTGGATTTGATCATCATCGAAATTCAAAAAGATTAAAAATGATAATTGAACCTTTCAAACAAAGATTCTTTGAATAATTTAATAAATGGATATTACGCACCATAGTTGACCACTTATTTCAGTAAAGCAACAGAACAAAAATACGTCCCGCACTTGCCCTAAACGAACAATATCAAATTCTTTATCAGCCATTATCTGCAATTCATCTTTAGTAAGACAAACCCTATCTACTCTTTTCATCTTTCTTTTGTAATTAGCAAAAGGATTAACTTTTAACCAGCCATTGGATAAGAAAAAAATGTAGTCAATAAAATCCTTGATATTCAAAAACTTAATCCCAAAGATAAAGGACATGTTTTCGCTATGCTCGACGCTTTTCTGCAAAATCAAAAAGCTAAAAAAGTGTTCGCTTCCTAAAACAACGAAGCCGAAGTAACCGCCACGGCTTTTATTTCTTACATCCGGCTCAAGCATAGACAGTTTAGTAACTGCAATGGCACAGAAAGGCTAACGCTCAAAACCATCGACTCATTCCTGCGCCTGGTAAAGTCTCGCGCAAATTGGTGATTATAAACTTACTTATCCTTCCTACCGCTTTGCATCAAATGAGTTTAATATTTTGATTCAACGCCTGCTTCTAAAAATATTGATAAATCCTTTTTCGTTCTATTAGTTTCTATATTGAAGAAATACATCAAGACAATATAAAAAACTAAGATAAAAAATAGCAACACAAAATTATTTTCTCTAATGACTCCATAAAAAAATACAAAACAGGTCAAGAATAGCAATGGAAACATAACTATAAAATGAAGTCGCATAATAACAACGATTTTGCTGCCTGCCTCTTTTTTTTCAATTTTCCCAATCACAAAAGGTATAAAGGAATTTCGTCCTTTAAAAATTCTTCGGATACCAAAACCTTTTTCAGTTATGTTGCCGACATATGGCTTAGGTGAATCTCGTAACCAATACAATTTAAATTGAAAAGGTTCAACATATTCATTCAGCCTTGATGTCAATTCGTTCTCATTTAGTTTTGAAGTAAGTACTATTTTTTGAAAAGGGAAGATGTTCATTCGTAATTAATTTGCTATAGGAGAAAAAATGAGCCAATTAGGAGTGTAAATATAACTTACTCCAATTTGTGGTGAAAAAAATCCTATCCCTACTGAATTTCCATTATTGTACGACCATGACCCTGACTCGTCCTGAAAAAAGTTTACACTTTTGATTAATAATACTGGTATAAATGTACACTTTAAATGTAATCCTAGAATGGGTTTACATTTGTATTGCCGGGATAAACGGAAGCGGGCTCTGCTGAGGAGCAACCTGCCAGGGATAACCCAGTCACGGACTCGTCCGGAAAAAAGTTGACTCGTTACGTCGTGTCCGCAATATGCCAACCCTTGTGTGTTTTACTCCATCTTGCATCTGTAGGTTGTTTCAGCCTCACAGTAATGGCTGCATCATAATCAAACAGTACAAGTACCCTATTTCTCCTTTGTGCTGTATAAATTTATATCTTATAGGCATACTTATTATTGAATGTGAATACAGTACAAATAATAGTAGTTGTGATAGTATTTCGTCCACTTTCAAAAATGTGTACGTAAAATTTTTTATTGTGCGACTTTACTCCTTTTAATATTTTGTTGTGGTACAACATCAGTATTGCCGAGATTTCTTTATTTGTTATTTTGCTCCTACGCTTCTCTTAAAAATAGTTCTCAATCAGCTTTGCAGGTGCAGCAACTTTCTTCTTGTCCTGCGGATTTTTTGCACCTTTTCTTCTGTAGGGATTTTGTTTTTAGCTAAGACTACCGCTGTGTAAATGATAGTCAACAAAAAAAGTACCAAGGCTACCCGAAGGCAGCCCTGATTTAAAAATAAAAACCTTATTTCTATCTACTAGCCTCTTGCATAAATTAATTTACCAGTAATCTGCTTGCCATTTATAGTAAACCTGTAGATGAGCGTTGAGCGTAATATCTCCGGAAGGTTTAATTCAAATGACTGAATGCCGTTGATGATATGCCCCTGGTAAACTGTTTTTACTTTCTGTCCTATAACATTAAACACTTCAAGGCTTCCTTGTCCGGATTCCGGTGAGTTGATCTCAAATCTTACTTTATCCTGATAAGGATTTGGATAAGCTTTCACTGTTAGATTGGAAACGCTGATTTGTGCTACTTTTTTATTCTGAGATGTAATAAAAGTTTGCTCCAAATAACCTGATGGACATTCTGCATTAGCATTTGTCACTTCATTTCCTGCTTTAAACCTTACAGTTATTGCCTCTTTAGAAATATCTCCGGCCAGGGCAAAAATGAATTTATCACATTCACCAATGCTTTTAATCCCTTTGCCGTGCACATCGTATTTAATTCCGTAGATGGTTTTGCCATTCTGGATACCAACCGGTGTAGAAATTTTGTAGCTATATTTTGCTGTCTTATACTCAGCTCCATTAACCATTGAAAACACCGGTGTATTGGTTTGCGTAATGAAGGCAATATATGTAAGTTGCTGGGCGCAACTGTTGGCACAAACATTATAAGTGAAGGTCGTTCTATTTGTGGCAGGGTTATAGGTTCTTGCTATGGTCGCTGAATAACAACCTGCAGTAATTATTTTCGCAACTGTAGTCACCGTAACTATGGCTGTTACACTGCCGGTACATGGTGCAATGGCTGCAACCGTATAGGTATATATGCCTGCGCCTGCAAATGCCGGACTCCATTTACCACCCGCATTTGGCGTGCCGCCTAAGGCTGCGAAAAGTTGCGTTGTGGTAAGTGATGTTCCTTCACATACACTAAGTGTTCCGTTTGTTCCGGCCCTCACTGGTGTGCCCGTTACAACCCACTGGCAGGTATTTGTATTAAAGGTTGCTGTTTGGTAACATTCCGTTGATGGGCGGGCGGGCTGTGTACCTAAATTTACCCACGTGCATGATGTTGTATTGAACTGGTAATTATCCCAACAATTCGCCTTTGCAGGCTCAATGGGCTTGGTACCGGTAACAACCCATGCACATGTTGTTGCATTGAATGTTGCATTCTCATAACATGCTGTTGCCGGACGGGCAGGCTGTGTGCCTGTTATAACCCACTGGCAGGCGTTTGTATTAAAGGTTGCTGTCTGGTAACAAGCCGTTGCCGGGCGAACTGGCTGCGTACCTATATTAACCCACGTGCATGTTGCTGTGTTCAACTGGTAATTATCCCAACAATTTACCTTTGCAGGCTGCATAATTGGGGCCACCAGTAAACTATCTGATCCCGGAGTTCCTTTATAGTTTGTTACCGTTAGCGTATAAACGGTGTTGCTTGCCTGATTAACCACGATAGAATTTGTAGTGGCACCGCCGGGCATCCATTTATAGGAGGCAAAATTGATAGGTGCACCTGAAACAGATACATTGGTGGCAGGCTTTATGAACGTTGCCTTCCGATTTGAGGTAGAAATATCTATGGCGCCATTACTAACATCTCCATCAAACCGGTAGTACAAACCTAACCCGGCACTCGATGGATTTACAATAGAGTTTATAGTTGCATTAATCGCAGCTGCATCTCTTTTTGCACCCCAGGCACGAAATTCATCCATCTCCCCTTTGTATCCTGATTTACCGGGTAATCCGCCAAGGTAGAAGTCCGGGAAAATACCTACATCTGTGCCCGGTTCGTAGTAAAAAACATTAAAAGAATTTTCCTGCGTTTGCAGCGTTCCTTCTAATTGGCCATTAATGAAAATACGTAATGTAGAATCGTAATAAGAGGCAGCCACATGCGTCCATACATTCGGAGAGATATTACTAACAGAACTAAGTTTATAGTCTGTAAATGGTGTTGTTCTCCCTTTCGTGAACTCATACACGAATTTGCCATTTTGAATAGACAATCCAAAGAAAGTACCGTGAGTCTTAACAGTATCCCTGGTTAATATATATTGTGTTCCGCTTACCGATGCAGGTTTTATCCAGACCTCAAATGCGGAGGTAAAATTTAAGCCCGAAGTACCATCTGGTCTTATATAGGGAATCACATTATAATACCCAAGACCACCACCCCCTTGTTGCAGATTTTTTATAATACCAACATTAGTCCCATCGAAGCTAATGGCATTTTTACCAGCCGTATTTGCGGTAAGGGTAATTTCACCTTTTACACAATCACGTGTACTTGTTATCTTAGGCTCCGGAGCTCCCTCATACACTAAATGCAACATGTACATAATATCATTTTCCAGTGTCTTGTTAGTAGACAAATAAGTGGCACTATCAGTTGGTGCAGTAAACGACCGGCCTCGCCATACAAAAGGAAAACTAGTAGTTACAAAACTCTCTCTTTGATAAGAAATAGATTTAGTACTTATTATCATAGGCGCAGTGCTGATTCCATAATGATTAGCTGCAATAATAGAATAGGGAGTGGCAGTATTGTATGCATAAATAGTACCTATCGAAGAGTACTTCGCTCTGGGTGTACCTACAATGGAGCCACTACTGTCAAGGCGTATTCTTTTATCAAAATCGTTAAAGTTCACTGATCCGTCATTTAGACCGAATACTCCATAATTATCCATGAACGGAAGGGAGCCAACGCCGTAGGCATGCATATTGTAGAGTATTCCACTCGAATAATTATCGATGATATTTACTTTCCCGCTGTCAACACTAACAATCTGGTCAGCCCATTGGCCATACCACTTACCGGTAACTGCACGTACATTTTCTAATGTATCCACCCTAAGGAGATAGCCGAAAGACATAAGATACAAATTATCATTGCTAGGATCTATCGCCATACCACTTATCCAGCCTGGCAATTCTGCATCTGGTCCATTTCCCGGATTAAACTTTTGATAAACTGATGATTGTTTACCAATAACTGAAATTTGCCCGCCAGGCTTAATTTTTACAATACCATAGCCCAAATTCGGAAGTATATAAATATTTCCTCTTGAATCAATCTTCATGTCTAACTCTCCCGATCCAAAATATGGACTGTAGTCCATATTCATTTGCACATACTGATTTGTGGACAGGTTTAATTTTGTAATTTTTTGCTGACTTTGAATAATTAAATTGTTATCAGCATCAACTGACAAAGCATTTGTACCAAACAAGTATGGAGCTGCATCTACTGTACTTACCATTCCGTCAGGCGTAATTTTTCTAACCTTATCATAGAAGGTATTACTACCCACATACAAATTTCCCAAAGCATCAAAGGCCAATCCTCTTGGTTGTTGAAATGTTGCTGTCGCTATAGTACCATTATTTGACCCGCCAGCTGCATTTCCTGCAAAAACAGTCCAAATCCCTGATTTATTTAAAGTAAAAATTTGATTGGTGTTAACCACCGTGGCGTAGTAATTTCCATCGGGGCCTTTTACAGTGTGATCTAAGTAGGTACCAGCTCCAAGTGGAGAATTAATCCGATTTGAAAAATTAACCAAGGTATCTCGTTCCCCCAATTTTAATGCGGGAACAGGTGTGCCGGAATTGTTCATTGTGATAGGCACGTCAATTTTTTTCTCCCAATACAACATTGTATCTTTTGTAGCATAACTAATATTGGGCAGCACATTCGATATCCTGACTGTCATCGAAAGGGTACTATCACATCCAACACTATTCACCAAAACAATTGATTGAGTACCTGGAACCGCAAAGGTTTTTCCTCTCCAGGTATAAGGCAAGTCTGATGGATTGACATCTACAAATCTGTTGTTAACAGTTGGATTCTTAATGGTTAGGTTAAGATAAATAGTGCTGTCGCAACCAACCGCATTAGAGTAAACCTTGGTATAAATACCTGTTGAATTATACTTTACGCCATACCATACATAGTTGGCACA
>JAYTHI010000185.1:0-14044 GCA_043732685.1 Ferruginibacter sp.
GATAATTTTCATTTTCACAAAATCTCCCCTTTCAAAATTTGCAAACAATTTGCAAACAAATACCAATTAAACGGCAGTAAAACGTCATTAAGTTAAAAACGCAAAAACCATGCAAATTATTGATGCTTAATTATTTAGATTAAAATAAGTTAAATGAAATTAAGTGGAATTAAGGTTTAAAATTTTCTTACAAGCAAAGGAGACGAGTTTATTTTAGGAAATCAGAAGTGTTAGATTGTATAAAAGGAACAAGATGAAGCGAGTTAAGTTATGTTCAAGGTTGCAACATTTAAACAATGAAATATTGTAAAGACAAAACTTAAATATTTAGGAGTCTTACAGTTAAATACCGAATTTTTTATTTTGACATGCCGCAATAATAATTAGAATTATTATTTTTAACTTTAATACAAAAAAAGCTCTTTGACTTACGCATAAAAATTATAAAACAATATTTTAATATTCATTTGTTTGAAAATTGTTTGAAAACTTTTAAATAATTAGTTACTGAGAAATAATTAATTTACGCTAAGCTGAAATAATTATTAATGCTTAACAGATAATTAATTTAATTTTTAAGTGCATCTAATTGGTTTAAAGTAATTTATTTAACGATTGATAAAAGGTAGTAATAAAAAACCTCACTTAAAAAGTGAGGTTACTCTGTGACCCTGTCAGGATTCAAACCTGAAACCTTCTCATCCGTAGTGAGATGCTCTATTCAATTGAGCTACAGAGCCGTATAAAATTCTTAAACAAATAAACTATTCTTTTAATATGAGATTTTAATTGCTGCAATGTTTTATCATTTTCAATTAAAATTTTGACTAACTTTTTTGCTGATGGATTGCAAAAATAGAGATTTATTTTATTGATCCCAACTCTTTGTGCATTTTTGCTTAAATAATATAATGAAGCTACAATTATGGACCATCGGTAAAACACACGAATCTTATGTTAAAGAAGGTGTGGAAATGTTTACAAAACGCATCTCCAACTACTATCCCGTTGAATGGAACATTTTTGCTGGTCCTAAAAATTCGGGTGTTTTAAGCGAACCCGAACTCAAAAAAAAAGAGGGCGAAATTATTTTACTGGCACTCCAAAAAGACGATTTCCTGGTTTTATTGGAGGAAAGAGGAAAACAAATCAGCAGCGAAGGCCTCGCAAACTTATTGCAGCAAAAAGCTGACGAGGGAATAAAAACGATGGTATTTTTAATTGGAGGCGCCTTTGGCGTGAGTGATTCTATAACGCAAAGAGCCAACTTTAAATGGAGTTTATCGCAACTTGTTTTTCCACACCAATTGGTTAGACTTCTGCTTGCCGAACAAATTTATCGCGCCTGCAGCATCAACAGAAACGAAAAATACCACCATATTTAAAATAATGCAATAGTTTTGAACCTCAATTAATACATATGGATTTTACAAGCGCACCAATAACTTTTAGCCTGATCGCCCTTAATGTTATTGTTTCTCTCATTGGTTTTTCTAATGCAGAATTTTTAGATAAAACTATGCTGTGGCCCTATAAAATAAAAAGACAAAAACAATACTATCGCTTTATAACATCAGGTTTTATTCATGCCGATTTTATTCATCTGCTGTTTAATATGTTTAGTTTCTATTTTTTTGGCAGCGCCATAGAATATTATTTTGCAGATTATGGCCTTGGCGGAAATGTAGCCTACCTTTTACTATATTTTCTTGCCCTGGTTGTTGCAGATATTCCAAGTTACCTAAAACACCAGGACGATTATAATTATCGTGCGCTTGGCGCTTCCGGGGCTGTTTCTGCCATCATATTTGCCTGCATTTTATTTCAGCCCTGGGGTACCATTCTTATATACTTTATTCCCATGCCCTTTATTGTTTTTGCATTTCTTTACCTGGGATACTGTATCTATATGTCGAAGAGAAATTTAGGTCATGTAAATCACGATGCTCATTTGTGGGGATCCGTTTTTGGTCTGGCCTTTACCATACTGCTGATAGCTGCGCTTTCACCACAACTGTTTCCGGCTATTTTTCAGGAACTTTCGCATCCTCATTTTGGCAGATAAGTAAGTTGAAGCATTAATTTGGTGGTAGGCTTGATTTTAAACCGGTCATCAATTCTTTTGCCTGCTATCCAAATTATTTTTTTATCCATTTCAATTACCCAGGTATTTTCTTTTTGTGTCAGGGATATTTTAAGGTCGTTCAAAAAACGGTTGACCTTCTTTTTTTTTGCCATCCCCAAAGGATAAAAATAATCCCCCTGCTTCCATTTACGCAGTAATAACGGAAAATGTACAGCACCCGCATCCAGTAGAGCAATACATGGGTCAGGATTGATTTTAGCTATCCCCTTATCTATTTTTTCAATTAAAAGCCGCCCAATTGCAAATTCGATTGTAGTATCCTTTTCTTCTATTAAGATATTAGCTGCTTCCAAATGTTGAAGCGGTGCAATTATAAGCCAGACCCGGTTTTTTATTATTCGATGACTATTGGATTGAATATATTTTCCGGTTTCGCTATTCAATAATGATAATGCCTCCTCCGTTTGCAGGGCAGTAAAACCATATGGTCTCATGATTTCAAATAGTACGGTTGCAAGGGGTAAGGTCTTCTGCAATTTTAAAACCGGAATATGAATCTCATTGCCTTTAAATTCCAATAACTTCTTTAGATGAAGGTCAATAGATTGACGATACAATAGTTCTATTTCAGTAAAACGCTGAATATTTTTTAAGATATTCTCTCCGGTTTCCGGAAAATTTTTATTTACCAGCGGCAGTATGGTATTGCGAAAATAATTCCGGGTGTAATCATTTTCAGCATTGGTATGGTCTGTTACAAAGGCAATATTATTATCTTCTACAAATGCCTCCAGCGCAGCACGACGGGCGAATAATAATGGTCGTATGACAGCACCATTTTTGGGTAAAATACCCCGGAGTCCTTTTATGCCTGTGCCTCTAAAAAAATTCATAGCTACCGTTTCAATATTATCATCGGCATGATGGGCGGTTACTATCTTATTAAAATTATTTTCAGCAGCTATTGCATCAAACCAGGCATACCGGAGATCCCGGGCTGTTTCCTCAATGCCCTTTTTATTTTGTACGGCATAATTAGCGGTGTCAAAACTAGTGTGAAAATAAGGTACGTTTAAAGTATTTGCCATCGCCTGAACAAATAAAGCATCGCCATCACTGGCTGCACCACGTAATTTAAAATTACAATGCGCAATAGCAAAATCATATCCTGCCTGTTGACACAAATAACATAGCACCACAGAATCCAGTCCACCACTAACAGCTATCAACAATTTATCGGTTGACTGAAAAAGGTTTTCTTTTTTAATGTACTGAACAAACTTTTCTAAAAGCGGCATATTTTATTTTGATGTAAATTATTATCCTTAAATAGATATTTAGTATATTTTTAGGAACAATTTAAGTAAGTAGATTAAGCAAAGAAGGCAGCAAATTTTGCTTCCAAAAAATACTTATAAAAATAAGATAAACATTGTATTTGCTTTCGGGGATTGTTTACTGTAATTCACTCCAATCCGGTTTCCCCTTACCTGCTCCGATGTAATCACTATAGTCGTTAAGGTTATTTTATTGTACTTTTATCCTGCAAAATTAATAGATGTTCGTTGCCTAACCCTAATGGATTTCGTCCCTTCAGGACCTTAAAATTAAAGACCCGAAGGGACGAAATTGCTCGAGAAGTTTTCGCTACAGATCGGTGGAGGTCACCTACCCTGGACACGAAATAAACCGCCTTCAACTTCGAAGCAGGCTCTACTTACTGACCACGACCCAAAAAAAACAAACCTCAATTAATGCTGCATATAAATTTTAATGACCTTTACATTCGGAATCTTTCATTTTCATTATTTTGGGTTACACAATTTAATTCGCCACAAGTTGGAATGGACACCATCCTTGGACAAAATCAACAACTATAAAACCGCATCAAAGGAACCAAACACTTATAACTCATCACTTATAACTCATAACTATACGACTTACTCCTCCAAATCTTCCAACGCGCCGTTAAGCTCATTATACGAGTGGGTATCTCCTGCCCTTTTAGCCTCTTCCATACCCCGCTTATAAATTCTGATGGCCCTTTCAAAGTCGGCTACGCGCTCTAATAATTTCCCCAAATGATAATAAGATCCTACATAAGTTGGCTCCCTTAATAAAATTTCATTAAATAATTTCCGGGCTTCATCATCATCGCCAATCTTGATGTATTCAAGCGCCAGCGCATGTTGCAAAAAACTATCCTTGCCCGAAGTTTTCATATATTCCAATAACTTTTCTATCCTGCTCATGAGCTGCTTATTTTTTCTATTTTATTATTATTATTATATAACATGCATTATCTTTACAACTAGTTGCATAAACAACCTTTATTTATAAATTTTCGATTAAAAATTAATCGGGAGCAAAAAGTCTTGCATGAAAATTTTAGTCTGCATCAGTAAAACACCTGATACTACTGCAAAAATAGCCTTCGCTGATAACAATACGAAATTCGCGACCGACGGGGTTCAATGGATTATAAATCCATACGATGAATGGTATGCTCTTGTTAAAGCCATAGAGCTAAAAGAAGCTGATTCCTCAACAATAATACATTTAATTACGGTTGGTGGCGCAGATTGCGACCCCATCATACGTAAAGCGCTTGCCTTGGGTGGCGATGAAGCCATCAGGGTAAATGTTGATAGTCAGGATAGTTTTTACGTAGCCGCACAAATTGCAGCTGTTGCTATTGATGGCAATTACGACCTCATTTTTACAGGTAAAGAAACGATTGATTACAATGGAAGCGCTATTGGAGGTATGGTAGCCGAATTACTCGACCTGCCCTATATTTCACTGGCTACAAAATTTACTATTGAAGGTAACACCGCAACAGTACTCCGCGAAATTGAAGGTGGGGAAGAAACCAATAAAGTGCAACTACCCGTAGTAGTTAGTTGCCAGAAAGGTATGGCCGAACAACGCATACCCAATATGAAAGGTATCATGGGCTCAAGAAGCAAACCGCTTAAAGTTATTGAGCCAACAGAAGTTGAACCTTTTACCGCTATTGCTTCCTTTGATCTACCTCCTGCAAAGGCCGGCGTTAAATTAGTTAGTGCAGATAATCCTGAAGAATTGGTTAGACTACTGCACGAAGAAGCCAAGGTGTTTTAATTGAAAATTAAAAAATTTTACATTTTTATGAGCGTATTAATATTTTTAGACCAGGCCGATGGCCATATTAAAAAATCATCTTTTGAAGTGGCAGCTTATGGTGCTGCCCTTGCAAAACAAACAGGTACATCAGCAGAAGCCATTGTGCTTGGGATTGTGCAGGATGATTTAACAACCCTTGGACAGTATGGCATCTCTAAAGTGCATACCGTTAAAAATGAAGCGCTTAATAATGTTGACGCGCAATTATTTTCTCAAATTATAGGCGATGCCGCCACCAAAATTGGTGCCACCGTGGTAGTGTTTACCAATAATTTTAATGGCAAGGCTATTGCACCCCGATTAAGTGTACGGTTAAAGGCTGGCCTGGTTTCTGGTGCCATCGCCTTACCCGATACCAGTACAGGGTTTGTGGTTAAAAAGAATGTTTTTAGCGGAAAGGCTTTTGCAAATGTTGCTGTAAATACCCCCGTAAAAATTATCTCTCTAAATGCCAATTCCTTTACCGTAATTACTACAACCGCTGTGGCAGAAGTAGTTGAATTTAATACAACAGTGCCTGCAGCAAAAGTACAGGTAACCGCAACCAATAAAGTAGTAGGCGAAGTGCCGTTAACAGAGGCGGAAATTGTAATTAGCGGCGGGCGGGGTTTAAAAGGTCCTGAAAACTGGGCTTTTGTAACCGACCTGGCAAAATTATTAGGCGCCGCAACTGCCTGCAGTCGGCCGGTTGCCGATATTGGCTGGCGTCCGCATCACGAGCATGTAGGCCAAACCGGACTTGCCATCGCACCAAATTTATATTTTGCTATTGGTATTTCAGGGGCCATACAACATTTGGCTGGTGTTAACAGAAGCAAAACCATTGTTGTAATTAACAAAGACCCTGAGGCTCCGTTTTTTAAAGCGGCAGATTATGGTATTGTTGGCGATATTTTTGAAGTAATGCCAAAAATTATTGAAGCGGTAAAAAAGGTTAAAGGCGTAGCCTAAAATATTAAGTAAGTATAAAAGCCTTTCAATTGTATTTGAAAGGCTTTTGTTTTTTATATTTGCTGCTGAAAGCAACAGACATTTTATAGCCTGGCAATTATTATCATGAAGAAAATAGAATTAGAAATAGTAGCACTCTCGCACAGCATTACGCAAACACATTCCTATGCAGTGGTTTTAGGAGAAGTAAATGGTTTACGCAGACTCCCAATTGTTATTGGAGGTTTTGAAGCACAGGCCATTGCAGTGGCTTTGGAGCGTATGAGCCCAAGCAGGCCTTTAACGCACGACCTTATGAAAAACTTTATGATGGCATTTAATGTTGAGCTGCATGAAGTTGTCATAAACGACCTTCAGGAAGGTATTTTTTACAGTAAATTAATTTGCAGCAGCCAAAACGATACGGTGGAAATAGATTCCCGCACTTCCGATGCACTTGCACTGGCAGTAAGGTTTGGCTGTTCTATTTTTACCTATGATACCATTTTAGATAGCGCAGGAATTTTAATGGAAAATGACGACAAGAAAAAGAAATCTCCCGTAGCCTCGCTTACCTCAGAAACGGGTGGCAGAGACGATCTTAATAAATTAAGTACCGATGAATTAAATACCCTTTTAAACGAAGTACTGGAGCAGGAAGATTATATCCGCGCCATCGCCATCAGGGATGAAATAAAAAGTAGAAAGACTGAATAATAAAGCGATGATTTTTTCATTTTATTGGTTTAATATTTACAAAAACATTGTATTCAATTAAGTTGAAGCCTTAAGTGTAACAGAACATATAATAGTATCCAAAAAAAACTTCCAATTAATACAATTTAAATTTCGGAGCAGCGTGAGGGATAGTAGTGGAAAGCCCGCAGGAGAGCCTTTAAAATTAAAGTGACCGGCAGCGGACTTGCAACGTATAGCCCGACCCCTTACCGGCGCATCGACGGTTTGGGGGCACGCCCAAAAACAATTAAAAAAGCTTTTTATTGTTGATTAAAACTATTTACTTTTTACTTATAAATGCAGCCACACTAAATACCTCAATAATTGTTTAAAAATGCTTCGCTTTCCAAATTGTAAAATAAATATAGGGTTAAATATTCTTGCTAAAAGACCCGATGGATACCATGATATTGAAACCCTTTTTTATCCTGTAGCCATTAAAGATGCCCTGGAAATAGTTATTGCTAATAACAGTTCTACTGATGTAACTTTTACCACTAGCGGACTTCCCATATCCGGTGAAACAGATAGCAACCTTTGTATTAAAGCCTACCAACTGCTTAAAAAAGATTTTCCTGCATTGCCTGCTGTAAAAATTCACCTGCATAAAATTATCCCGATGGGGGCAGGTTTAGGTGGTGGTTCGGCTGATGCGGCCTGTACACTGCAACTTTTAAATGAAACGTTTAAATTAAATTTATCCCTCACTCAACTGCTGCAATATGCCTTGTTATTGGGTAGTGATTGTCCGTTTTTTATAAACAATAAACCTGCCGTTGGTACTGGTCGCGGAGAAGTATTGGAACCTTGTTTTACCGACCTTTCCAACTATAAAATTATACTGGTATATCCTGCCATCCATGTAAATACCAAAGAAACATTTGAAGCCCTGAAATTAGATAATTTCCATAAAAACCGCCCCTCTATAAAGCAACTGATTAGCCAACCGGTCAAGGATTGGAAGTCCCTTTTAAAAAATGATTTCGAAATTCCCGTTTTTGCAAAATATCCGGAAATTAAAAATATTAAAGACCTGTTTTATCAGTACGGTGCTGTATACGCTGCCATGAGCGGCAGTGGCAGTACGGTATACGGACTTTTTAATAAAAACGAAATACCTGCAATAAAATGGAACCCATTATATTATGCAGCAGAACATTCTTTGTAAAAAGCTGTTAATGTTGAGCCTGATATAAACTATTTCGTAAAAAGCATCGTCTATATTATTGCTTTGTAATAAATTGCCAAATAATAAAATTAAAATATGAAGAAAAGCCTTCTGGGACTATCCCTTTTACTGGGTGTTACTGCCTTTGCCCAAACAGAAATGCCTAAGAACTGGCACCAACTTGATAAAACGGCCTCCGGTTATTATGGTATAAGCCTGGATAAAGCCTACGATTATATTAAGGCTAAAAAATTAAAAAGTAAGCATGTTATTGTAGCCGTAATTGATGGTGGTATTGATACTACGCACGAAGATCTTAAAGCAATTTTGTGGACCAACCCAAAAGAAATTCCAAATAACGGTATTGATGATGATAAAAATGGTTACACCGATGATGTACATGGATGGAATTTTTTAGGTGGTAAAGATGGCCGAAATGTAAAAGAAGACAGCTACGAAGCTGCAAGAGTTTATACCTCGCTTAAAGCCAAATATGGAGATGAAGTGCCGGATACGACCAATGCAAAACCAGTAGAAAAAGCCGAAATGGAATTGTACCTAAAAGCAAAAGAAAAAATTGTGGGTGATGTAAACCCGGCAGAAATTGCTTTTGTAAAACAATTATTACCCGGCTTTTTAAGAGGCGATTCTGTCATTGCAAAAGACCTTGGTAAAGAAGAATACAATTGCAACGAATTGGATAAGTACACCCCTGTAAATGAAGATGCTAAAAAATTGAAAATATTTTTGATGCAGTTGTGTAAAGCAAATAATAGCAACGACATCACCAACAAAGAAATTTTAAATCAATTACAAGCCGATATAAGAAAAGGTGATGCCATTAAAAATAGTCCGGAAGAATACCGTAAAAATATTGTAAAAGATGATGAGACAAATATTAACGACAGGTATTATGGTAACAAAGATATTATGACGGGCACCCCTTTTCATGGTACCCATTGCGCCGGTATTATTGGCGAAATAAGGGGTAACGGCAAAGGTAATGATGGCATAGCGGATAATGTTGGTATTATGATGGTGCGTGCGGTACCAGATGGTGATGAGCATGATAAGGATATTGCTACAGCCATAAGATATGCCGTTGAAAATGGCGCACAAATCATAAGCATGAGCTTTGGTAAAGATTTTTCACCCAACAAAAATTGGGTAGATGATGCGGTAAAATATGCAGAAAGTAAGGGCGTTTTATTGGTGCATGCAGCCGGCAACGATGCGAAAAATGTGGATAGCAGTGATAATTTCCCCAGTCCGATTTATTTAGATAACGGCCAAAAAGCAAAGAACTGGATTACAGTAGGTGCAAGCGGCGACCCTAAAGATGGTGGCCTTACAGCAAGTTTTAGTAACTATGGTAAAAAGGAAGTGGATGTATTTGCACCTGGTGTAGATATTTATTCAACCATACCGGGCAGTAATTATGGTCGTGCATCGGGCACAAGCATGGCTTGTCCGGTGGTGGCAGGTACAGCAGCATTATTGTTGGAATATTTCCCTAAATTAAGTGCAGAACAATTAAAATACATCCTGATGAAATCTGCTGTAGCTCCCGCAATGGAAGTAAATATTCCGGGTACAAAAAACAAAGCCAACATGAGCGAATTATGTGTTTCGGGTGGTATTATAAATGCTTACGAAGCCTTTAAATTAGCAGCTACTATTAAAGGTGATAGAAAATAAATAGTCGCTGATCCAAATTTATTTGTAGGCAACTCAAGGGAGCCTTGCACTAAAAAATAAGGAAAAATAAAGATTAAAACTATATTTTTACAGCCGGCATTTTGCCGGCTTTTTTAATACTTAAAAATTATTTCTATGTTCAAATCAGCAGTAGCAGACTATCCGGTTTATTTTCAAAAGTATATCGATTGTGTACCCGATGGGCATGACCTGCTAACAAATTTCAGTATTCAAACGCCGGCCATAATTGACTATTTAAATACCATTACCGAAGAAAAATCAATGCATGCGTACGCCCCGGGTAAATGGACATTAAAAGAAATGTTGCAACATATTATAGATACAGAAAGAATTTTTAGTTACCGCGCCCTATGTTTTGCAAGAGGAGAAACGGTTTCCTTACCTGGTTTTGACGAAGCCTTGTACGCTGCAAATGTTGCAGCAAATGATAGAAGCTGGACTGGATTGATTACAGAATTTTCGGTGGTGCGCCAATCGACAAACTTACTTTTCATTAGTTTTTCTGAAGAAGTATTAAAAAGAACCGGCATTGCCAACAACAACGTTACCAGCGTTGCCAGTATTGGTTTTATAACCTTAGGACATGTTTACCACCATAAAAATATTATTGCAGAACGGTATATTTAATACCGATCGGTATATAAAAAAACCTGGGCTTTTAGTAATTTTGGTTATTTATTTAAATACTGTTAAAAAAATTGGGGCGTTCCCTGCGGGCCGGGCTTTCCGTTACAAGTCCGCAGTAGCAGCTTTTAAACTAATACTACTCTACAGCGGCGCTTTTCACTTCAATCCCTAACGCTGATAGTCCACTATGAAGATTTTGATGAAAGGGTATTTTTTTAGCGTTTAATTGTATTAAAGGTTATTATACTTTAAATAGTAGTAACACAGGGTAACAGGGCTGGAGTGAAACGCTAGTAAAATAATAAAAAAACCTTACCGGCTGACTACTACCATAAATCTAAATTATGTTTTAATTTATATAGGAAGCCTATGAAGCAATTTAATTTTAGCAACCCCTAACTGCGTCGGGGTTGCACAAGAAAAGCATAATTATTTAAAAAGAATACCGTGCAAACCCCGCCGGGACAAGGCGCGCTTAACGGAGGTAAAACGCAGGCTACATAGAGGAGTTATGAGTTATAAGTTATGAGTTATGAGTTATGCGTGTTAGCTGCCTCTTTTAAATTTGTTATCAACAAAAAGCGTCTTACAAATCTTCAGCATTTCAAAAACGTCTAAACGGCTAAACGGCAATAAAACCTCTTAACGCCTCAATCACAAAATAAAAACTGCTTCACGCCTTAACGGCTAAAAATTAAGCTTAATACCTTACCGCCTTACCGGCAAAAAAATATTCAAGCCTCAAAATTTAAATTACAAGGCGGGCTCCTCAACAAAACAATCATATATATTGTAGATTGCAACTCATGAGTGAAAAGAAGCGGCGCATACAACATTTTTTATTTAGTCAGTACCCTGCGGATGGGTTGCGGGCCACTTTAGAAATAATTTTACCTGCAATTATTTTTACTAAATTCGGTCGGCTCGACCTTGGTTTAATGATGAGCACAGGAGCATTGTGTGTAAGCCTTACAGACGGTCCGGGGCCGGTAGAACACAAACGAAATGCGATGCTTTTCTGCATGCTGTTTACCTTTTTAATGACCCTTGTTACAGGATTAATCAATAATAATATTTACCTGCTTGGCCTGCTCATTGTTTTAAGTGCCTTCTTTTTCACCATGTTCAGTGTTTTTGGTAATCGTGCAGCGGCACTGGGTACAGCAGTATTGCTGGTGATGGTTTTACGGATGGATAGAATTGCACCACCTGCAACCGTTATTTTAGATAGCTTATTGGTTTTGGCGGGAGGACTTTGGTATCTGCTATTTGCACTTGCTTTTTATAAAATTTATCCCTATCGGCCGGCACAACGCCTGCTGGGCAACACATTATATGAAACGGCAAAATTTTTAAGGATAAAATCTGCTCTTTATGATGTTAACTCCAATATTGCTGAGGAGTACCGTAAACTGGTTGCGCAGCAAATTGTAGTCAATGAAAAACAAGATGAGTTAAGAGAGTTATTGTATAAAAATAGGGAACTCATAAAAGACCAGACAAATACCGGTAAGTTACTGATAATAACTTTTGCCGATGTATTGGACCTGTATGAAAACATAATGGCCACCTGGTACGATTACAATTTATTGCGGCAGCGTTTTGGGACCGCAAATATATTGGGCGACTTAAGTATTGTAATTCAAAATTTAGCGGATGAAATTGGCAGGATCGCTTTTGCCATACAAGCCAATAATAATTATACAAAACAATACCAGTTATTGCCTGCATTGGATGCCATAAAAAGGAGGATAGATGCTATAGACGACCCGGAAAACAGCAAACTTATTCTCAAAAAGATATTGGTAAATATGCGTAACCTCGGCGAAAGAACCGATGAATTAATGAATTATTTTAAAGCGGGCACAGCCGCAAACCTTAATTTGCAGGAAGATACTTACTACTCAAAATTTGTTAGCCACCAGATTATTACCGGACAACTATTTTTAAATAATCTGACCATGAACAGCGGCGTTTTCCGGCATGCGTTAAGAATGAGTATCACTTGTTTGGCAGGCTTTATCATTGCTAAACTATTGCCCAATACGCATTACGGATATTGGATTTTGTTAACCATCATCGTAATACTTAAACCTGGTTTCAGCCTTACCCGTCAACGAAATTTTGAAAGACTTTTCGGTACCATCGCAGGCGGTATAATTGGTTTGCTGATAATTTATTTTATCCACGACCGAACCCTCCTTTTTGGATTGATCATTTTTTTTATGATTGGCACTTATACTTTTATCCGCATTAATTATATTGTAATGGTGATATTTACTACACCCTACATTTTAATTCTTTTTAGCTTATTAGGTATGGGTTTTGTAAATATTGCAGAAGAACGGTTGCTGGATACCGGCATTGCATCGGTACTGGCTTTTATTGGCAGTTACTTATTGTTTCCGCAATGGGAATCTGTGCAGCTTGAAAGCCATATGGTTAAAGTGCTGCAGGCAAATACAAATTACCTGCAGCAACTGGCATCCTTTTTTAATGGCAATAACCATTCTCCATTAGAATATAAACTGGTTAGAAAAGAATTGTATGTAAGTACTGCAAATCTTTCGGGCGCCTTTCAGCGCATGCTATCAGAACCTAAAAGCAAACAAAGAAATAGCGATGAAATCTATGAATTTGTGGTGCTAAACCAGGTGCTCAGCAGCAATATTGCAAGTTTAACTTCCAGCCTTCAAAATAAAGAAGCAGGTAAATTTGCAAAAGAAACCTTACTTCCAATTAAAAAATCTTTACTTCTTTTGCACGAAAGTTTATTACAACTGGATAAGAACATGGAACCTGCACCAATTATCAACGGGTTGTATTTATCGGATAAGGAAAACTTAATTGACCGGCAACTGGCGGAACAGTTAAATTTTATTTTAAAAGTTAGTGGGGATATTAGAAAACTTACACAGAAAATAATAATTTCAAATTAGGGAGAAAATATTTTATACCAATGCGGCAACTCAATTATTAGTACAACAAAAAATAATTTTGCTGAAAATCAAAAACTTCGGACAGTAATCTGCTAACCTTAGAATGTACTTCATTGAGTATCAATTTATATACAATCCTTCAGCAATTTCACGACAAGACATAAATAAGGCCGGATAGAAATCCAGCCCGCATTAAAATCCAATATCCTATGAAAAACCATATTATAAACGCAGATTATTATATTAAATTGTACTTATTTCTAAATAAAAAGAAAATATTTTTAAATGCTATATCAAATTTATTGAGATGTATAGACGCTTTTATTACAGTGACCTGTAAAATTCGTATTGTCCTATTTTAGTTAATAAAAGGATACTATCGAATAATATTAATAAGCATGGGTACCGCTGCACTTGTTGCACCCGTAATTAATTATCATCCTGAATACTAAAAAATGACCTGACATTTCTTAATAGTAAACTTAAAATCATGTTGATAAAAAGCAATAAAATGGAAAGATATTTTTCACCTGAAACCTTGGTAAAAGCAACTGTAACCAATTTAGTTCTTTCAATTAAAAAAGGGTAATCTCGTTGTAATAAAATTGTGAGGTAAGTGGGATGATTTAAAAAATACTTTTACTTTTATCAGCATTATTAAATAAAATGCGA
>JAYTHI010000186.1:0-4538 GCA_043732685.1 Ferruginibacter sp.
ATACCCTTCGCCTCCACAGCCGGCGGGCTGCGTAACTGCAACGCCGCCCATTGGCTTCTTTCAAAAAAAATAAGCTGCGCATTTTTTATTGAATCCCGCCCATGTCGGACCGAACCCAATGAGGCGGCTTATGCAATTACTGGTGTTATTTAAAGACAGTCTGCGAAGGGCCTTATTTATTGAAAATGTATAATTTGCCTTGATAAAATATAAAAACTAAGCACAAATAAGTCTGCAAATCAAAAGGCCTGAAGTACACTTTGATAGTATCTAAAAGTTATACAGTTCAGGCTAAACTGCTTTTGCGAATTATCTACCAAATCCAATAAATTTATTCTCTATTTTTATAATTTTTAAGGCTTTAAAGCATTGAAGCCATACCAAACAGGTCTTCTAGAAATTATTAAATATTATGAGGTAAACCAGTATTCAATTACCTAAACGGATTCCCGCCAGGCTTAACATTTATTATAATTTAAAGATCAGGCCGCCTTCAATTATATATTTACCATAACCCGCTTCTACAAAAAAACCTGAATTTTTTGATAATTTAAATTTTGCACCAAGACTAAGCTGGTAGGCAAAATCGGGTAGATTGGCTTGTTGCATGGCTAATTTATTACCTGCCCCATCTGTATAATTTTGTTGCCAGCTATTAACGCCAAGGGCTATGCGGGTATATGGACTTACCACATTATTACCCGGCAAATAATTAACCAAATTTAACAGGAACGCCCAGTTATCCAATTTAGCATTAAATAAGGGTGTTGTGGCGGAAGCATTAAATGCATAATAAGGCGCATTTACAGTACCATGTGTAACCAATAAACCAATACTGGTATGCTGACTAAATCTATAATTGAGCGATCCTGCCAATGGCCCCATTTGTGAAGCACTTGTTCGATAGGCTTCATCATAGGAAGGAAGGCTTGATTTATCGAGGTTTGGAAAACCGTAACCCAGCGATAATTCTACTACAGGATCAAAATGAGCTTGAGGCTTTCGTACAGGCTGGTATTGGCGTTGAGGACGAGGGCTATAATAATGAGGTACTCCCGGGTAAATATAAACCTGACTATAGGCAGCAGAAGAAAACAAAACCAAAAAGATGCAAATGGGTATCAAATATTTACTTTTCATAAAACAATAATTTTTTCATTTGACTTTACCCTATATAAAAAAGTTTAAGAATTGCTGTGTAAATGAATTGTTATCAAATAATATAACGCATATTTAAATAAAATTTCAAGTCTGTTATTTATGCCTAAACCCGCTAAATTACAATGCACTTTAATTATTTTAGCTTTCTCAATTGCAATTATAGCAGCAAGATATTCTGGTAGATTTATTATCTTGTAGCATGAAAAAAATATTATTTATTGGTATTCCCCTGGCGGTGCTTTTTTGCGGATTTAGCATTAAATCCTTATTACCTAAAAAAGATACGGTATTAAATCATGTTGCACTACATGTTTCCGACCTGCAAAAAAGCAGCCTTTTTTATGAAAATATTGTACAACTGGATACAGTGGCGGAACCTTTTCATGATGGCAACCACACCTGGTTAAATATTGGGGATAATGCACGTTTGCATTTAATAGGCCGCGCAGTTAAAGACAGTATTCATGATAAAAATTCGCATTTATGTTTTAGTGTAAATTCTATCGATGACTTTATTGGGAGATTGGTGGCAGCGCAAATTCCATACGAAAACTGGTTAGGCGCTAAAAGTACATTTACCAAAAGAGTTGACGGTGTAAAACAAATTTATTTTCAAGATCCGGATGGATATTGGGTAGAAATTAATAACGACCATAAGTAACCTGGATGTGTGGATTAAATAATAGGTGTTGCAAAATAATCAATCCGTTAATTTATATTTTGAAAGTGATTTTTAAATACGGTAGTTTTAAAATGGCAGGTTTTAAAATGGCTTGAATATTGGTGTTTACAGGAATAAATTTGTGCAGACTTTATTGGTTTAAAGCATTGAGCAATTAAATTTATCAAACAATTTAACAGCAGGTTTAAACTACAAACAAATACCAAAATATCTATTTCAATTAATAAAATAAAATATAAATAAACAACCATGAAAAAAATACTGATTGCATTGGATTACGACCCCTCTGCAGAAAAAATTGCTGAAACAGGTTATGCCATTGCTACAGCTTTAAATGCGGAAATTATTTTATTGCATGTTATTGCTGAGCCTGCGTATTATTCATCCATGGAGTACTCGCCTATAATGGGTTTTAGCGGTTTTATCGATAATTTTGATGTCGGTCTTTCCGAAGCTGTAAAGAATGACATTCATTTACAATCGCAGGAATTTTTAAATAAATCAAAAACCCATTTGGGTAATGAGAATATAAAAACTTTAATTACAGAAGGTCCCTTTGCAGAAAGTATTATAGAAGCTGCAGAATCGGAGCAGGCTGATATTATTGTAATGGGTTCGCACAGCAGACGTGGTCTTGATAAATTATTAATGGAGAATGTTGCTGAAAAGGTACTGCACTCCAGCAAAATACCGGTATTGGTTATTCCAATTTTGACTACCAAAAATTAAATTGAGCAAAAGAATACACAACTACAAAATCAAGTTATTTAAATTAAGGAAACATCAACAAATACCGTATAGTTAAGGATTGAAAAAGTATTTTACCAAGATCAGATAAGACGTTTCAAAAACAAGTAAATTTTGGCAAATAATTTATATTCAACCTTCCCAATTAATCAGGAATATTTGATTAAAATAAAAATTAGCTTTTAATTGAGGTAAAACCTTGTTTAAATATATTGTAATAATTCAACTTATACGCCTGATAGGGTTTTTAAAAAATGGCATCATTTTTATTGTATTATTAAAAAATACATAAATATGAATAATTTTTTTAAAGCTATTATTGCTGGTTATGGTGCTAAAAAATTAGGAGGTGGCTGTGTGAGTACCGTGATTATTTTTTGTGTTATATGGTGGGCCTTGGGACATTGCAGGTAATAAAAAAAAGCGGCTATTATTTTATATAATAGCCGCTTTTTTTTGAAATTAAAATTAATTTGAAGCTGGCAGTAAAAGGTCGTTGTGCTGGTCCTTTTTCAGACTATCCATACCGAGCTTTAAAAAATTTGAAATAGAAGCAGAAATGCCAATATCTGTCTTTACATTTTTGATATCTTCTTCCGTAATTTTATTGTTGATATCGGATAAATGCTTGTTAATCCTCTTTTTTGTTACTACATCCAAAAACTTTTCCTGGTTATAATATTCAGCGTTGAATTGCTGAAGTTTGTCCTTCTGTACCATGACTATTTTTATTGTTTTGGCAAAGCTAAAAGAAGAAATTCGTTATTAATAAACGAGTTTAGCACATTTTTAATTGGTAATGTAAACTTAACATTGAAGTATCCCAACAATGTTGTATCTACAATTTTAGTTTATCTCCATAATAATTCAATAATTGCAGCAAACTCAACTCCATAGTTGAAAAGGTATTTCTTAAATAAGATATTGATTGCAATCCCACCGCAAAAAGGATTGCTTTATGGATACAATTTGATCGCTTAAAATACAGGACTCGTCGCAAAATTTTGTAAATAAGGTCAATTATAATAATGTATTCTTAATTTGGTGGGATGAAAAAACCCTGGCAGGCTAAAAAATGGATGATCATATTGATGCATGCAACCGCATGGATATTGCTTTTTTCATTACCCTATTTACTTAGACCTTCCTACACTCCGAACCAACCGGTCCAAAAAGATCCTGACAACCCTACCATAAAATTTATTACGGACCGGTTATATGATTTGTTGCTGATCGCTTTTTTTTACCTCAACGCAAATTTGCTGGTTCCAAAGTTTTTATTTAAAAAAAAGTACACTCTTTATATATTTTCCATCATTGCCTATTTCGCTTTTTTTGTAGCAGGCAGTTATCTTTTATTGATAACTTTCACCACAGTTGATCATTATTTCTCGTTTAGAAAACACCTGTTTTTTAGCACTTTTATTTTTATATTTATTTTAGCTTGTAGTATTGCCTACAAAACCATCCGGGACAAAACAATTGCGGATAACCTTGCGAAAGAAAAAGAAAACGAATACCTTAAAACAGAGTTGTCCTTACTAAGAAGCCAGGTTAGTCCGCATTTTATGTTTAATGTTTTAAATAATATGGTGGCGCTGGCGCGAAAAAAATCAGATTTGCTGGAACCCTCGCTCATAAAACTATCCTCCTTAATGAGGTACATGCTGTATGAAACCAATGAAGAAAAAGTTAGTCTGGAGAAAGAAACCGATTACCTCCAAAGTTATATTGATCTTCAGCAACAGCGATTTAGTAAAAAGCTTGTTCTAACCATTGATTTTGAAACCCCCGATAAATTTTATGACATTGAACCCATGCTGCTTATTCCATTTGTAGAAAATGCCTTTAAACATGGAACGGGCATAATAGATGCTACCCAAATTGCAATAAAATTAAGCGCAGCCAGAAATTTTTTATTTTTTTCGGTAAGTAATAAATATGATCC
>JAYTHI010000187.1:0-13959 GCA_043732685.1 Ferruginibacter sp.
CGGAACAATTGAAATTTCCACCATTCAGCCAACGGTGCTTATTATTGTATTGGGCTTAATTATAGGTGCTGTTTCATTTGCCGGCAGTATGATTGCCTGGGGTAAATTAAATGGCCGGGTTAAAGATTTTAGTTTCTCCGGCCAAAATATTTTAAACCTTGTATTTTTAGCGGTAGCCCTTGGTGCCGGTATTTACCTCATTATAGATCCAACCCAAACCTTTTTATTGTATGGTATTTTAGTATTGTCTTTATTATATGGGGTACTATTTGTAATGCCCATTGGTGGTGCAGATATGCCTGTAGTAATCTCCTTATTAAATTCTTTTACCGGCGTGGCAGCTGCCTGCGGCGGATTTCTATACGATAATAAAGTAATGCTGACAGGTGGTATTTTAGTAGGTGCTGCGGGTACTTTGTTAACGGTATTAATGTGTAAAGCAATGAACAGGTCACTGGTAAATGTATTGGTAGGATCTTTTGGCGGAAGTAGTAAAAACGGTGCCGCTGCAAGTGGCAGTGACCAGGGTGCCTTTAAAGAAATTACTGCAAGCGATGCTGCAATGGTAATGAATTACGCTAATAAAGTAATGATCGTTCCGGGGTATGGATTGGCTGTTGCCCAAGCCCAGCATATTTGCCATGAGCTGGAAAAGATTCTGGAAGATAAAGGGGTTGAAGTAAGGTACGCCATTCACCCGGTGGCAGGTCGGATGCCGGGCCATATGAATGTTTTATTGGCTGAAGCGGATGTTAGTTACGAAAAATTATTGGAGATGGAAACTGCCAACGATGATTTTAAAACCACCGATGTAGTATTGATATTGGGTGCAAACGATGTGGTAAATCCTGCTGCTAAAAATGATCCGGCTTCTCCAATTTATGGTATGCCGATATTGGAAGTTGAGCAGGCTAAAACAGTGATTGTTAATAAAAGAAGCATGAAACCCGGTTATGCAGGCATTGAAAATGACTTGTTTTTTCAACCCAAAACCTCCATGCTTTTTGGTGATGCAAAAAAAATGCTGCAGGAACTTTGTTCAGAAATAAAGGCCATCAGTTAAAAATAATTCTAAAAAAACCTTTTCGCTATTTCCTCAACTTTCTTTAAATTACATACAACACCTAATTATTATTCACCATTAATTAAACGTTGCAATATGAAAGTTGAAGATATTTTGAAAACAAAAGGAAGTAATATTTATGCTGTTTTGCCCGACACCAATGTATATGATGCGCTTAAAATAATGGGTGAAAAAAATATTGGTGCATTAATGGTAATGGAAGAGGATCAATTAAAAGGAATATTTTCAGAAAGGGATTATGCGCGTAAAGTAGTACTTGTTAACCGTACTTCAAGAGAAACGTTAATCAGTGATATTATGACTACTTCCGTTATAACAGTTGCCCCTGCCGACTCCATCGAGCATTGTATGGAACTGATGAGCAAGAAAAAAATAAGGCACCTGCCTGTAGCTAATAATGGTAAAGTGACTGGTTTAATTTCTATCAGCGATGTAGTAACTGCCATTATTCAATCACAAAAAGAAACCATTTTACATTTAGAAAATTACATTCATCAATAGCCAAATTTTTGTTGCCGCATCGTATCAAAGACATTGGTTTTACTACACTATTTATTTGCCCGGAAACGAAATAAAACTATTTATCCAAATAAGTTTATTTCGTTTTTTTATAATTGCCTGATTAAGCTGATGCAGTCAAATTTCAGCTTCACTAAGATAGTTTCCTTACTTCCTAATATAAAAATCTCTTTGCATGAAACGATTACCGCACTTATTGCTGCTCCCTATTTTCTGTGCAATACTAATTTTTTGTTACAGTGATACCGCTGCAGCACAAAGTATAGAAGCTGCTCCACTTCGACTTGCAGTTGCAGGACTAAAACATGGGCATGCACCATTTATTTTTAACAGAAAAGGAAAAACGGATGTTACCGTGGTAGGTATTTTTGAGCCGGATGCGGAAGTTGCAGCACAGTATGCCAGCCGGTATAATTTAGACAAATCTTTATTCTACACCGACCTTAATAAAATGCTGGATGAGTTAAAACCTCAAGCCCTTGCCGCTTATGGTTCTATTTTTGATCATTTAAAAGCGGTGGAAGCCTGCGCGCCGCGCGGCATACATGTAATGGTAGAAAAACCTTTGGCCACCAATCTTGCAGATGCGCTTAAAATGGAAAAATTGGCAAAGGATAACCATATTTATTTATTGACAGATTATGAAACCTCCTGGTATCCCTCAACTGCCAAAGCATACCAATTGGTGAATGACAGTAATTTTATAGGGCATACCAAAAAAGTAGTGGTACATGATGGCCATGAAGGGCCAAAGGAAATTGGTGTTGGCAAAGAATTTTTAACCTGGTTAACCGATCCGGTTCAAAATGGGGGTGGTGCTGTTGTTGATTTTGGATGCTATGGGGCTAACCTGATGACGTATTTGATGACGAAAGAAAAACCCGTTTCCGTTACAGCAGTGCTGCGAAATTTCAAACCCGATGTGTATAAAAAAGTAGATGATGAGGCAACTATTATTGTATCGTATCCTACAGCGCAATGTATTATTCAAGCTTCCTGGAATTGGCCTTTTGCCAGAAAAGATATGGAAATTTATGGCGACAGCGGTTATATAATTACAGTAGATAACAGCAAAATGCGCCTGAGAAATCATGTAACAAAAATGGAAGAAAATATAAGCGTAACCACCAATGATCTTCCCGTTTACCTTGACCCCTTTACCTATTTTAATGATGTTGTAAAAGGTAAAACCATCATCCCTAAAAACGGATTATATTCTTTAGAAAATAATGTGATGGTGGTAAGAATTTTAGAAGCCGCCAAACTATCTGCAAAAGAAGGAAGAACCGTTAATATAAAATATTAGGTAACCGATGCAGGATTTTAATGGTAGAATTTCTGTATCATTATTTATCTTACAAATGGCTAAAAAAACAAAAGAGCTGCCTTTTACGGTAGCTCTTTTTATAGTAGCAATATTATATTGCGTATTTAAAAATCTTTTTGCGGGTTATGCAAGGGCATCGTACAATATCTCTACGGGATGCTGCGCAATGGTATGCGTGCCATCCTTTATCTGGTGCCTGCAACTTGTACCCGGAGCAGCAACAATTACAGCCTCATTTTTTTTATTTCTAACGGCAGGAAACAATACGAGTTCACCAATCTGCATTGATAAGTCGTAGTGCTCCTTTTCATATCCAAAAGAACCAGCCATGCCGCAACAACCGCTGGCAATAGTTTGTACACTATAGTTTTTTGGGAAAGATAAAATTTGTTCTGTGCTGCTTAAATTTGATAATGATTTTTGCTGACAATGACCATGCAGTAAAATTTGCTTTTCGGTTAGGGTAAATTGTTCCGCTTTAATATGGCCCTTCTTTATTTCTGCTGCAATAAATTCATCTATCAAAAAAACATTTTCGCTAAGTGTTTTGGCTGCTTCAAACTGCTCGTTATTGGCTAAATCAATATACTCATCTCTAAAAGTTAGGATGGCACTTGGTTCAATGCCCAGCAACGGTGTTTCGGCCGTTATTATATTTTTAAGCAACCCAATATTTTTATTAGCAATCAGCTTAGCCTTGCGCAATAATCCTTTACTAAGCCATGCCCTGCCGCTTTCAATATGCGTTGGTATTATCACATTATAACCCAATTGCTCTAATAATAAAATGGCTTTTATACCAATGGGGGTATCGTTATAATTGGTGAATTCATCACAAAAAAGATAGACTGTTTTATTATTTTTATTAATGGGTTTTACATGTTTTTTATACCAGCTCAGCAATGTTTTTTTATGTAGTAAAGGCATGGAGCGGTCAACTGCAAAACCTACTGATTTTTTTATAACATTACTGATGGCTTTGTTTGTCATCATAAAATTATAAATACCCGGCACCATGGAACCTAATTTCGCCGAACTGCTAAAATTTGCAATTAGTTTACTTCTGAAGGGTACTCCATTGGCATCATAATATTGCTGTAAAAATTCTGCTTTTAATTTGGCCACATCAACATTACTCGGGCATTCAGATTTGCAGGCTTTGCAGCTTAAGCAAAGGTCCATTACATCATAAATTTCTTTATGGTTAAAGCGGTTAACTTCTCTCGAATTGGTAAGAAATTCTCTTAAAATATTTGCTCTTGCACGGGTAGTGTCTTTTTCGTTTCGCGTTGCCATAAACGATGGGCACATGGTACCTCCGCTTAAATGTGTTTTTCTGCAATCACCACTGCCATTGCACTGTTCAGCATGTTGCAATATATCCTGATTCTGGTACCTGAAAATAGTATTGAAAGTAGGCGTTTGTTGTCCGGGTGTATACCGCAGCATGGTATTCATTGGCGGCGTATCTACAATTTTATTTGGATTGAATATATTTTGCGGATCCCAGCTTTGTTTTAATTGCTTTAACAACTGGTAATTTTTATGACCAATCATTTGCTCAATAAATTCTCCCCTTAACCTGCCATCGCCATGCTCTCCGCTTAAGGAACCGTTATATTTTTTAACCAATGTCGCAATTTCCTGTGCAATGGTTTTAAATAATTTATTACCGGCTTCGGTTTTTAAATTGATGATGGGCCTTAAATGAATTTCGCCTGAGCCTGCATGAGCATAATGTACCGCATGCAGTTTATATTTTTCAAGAATAGCGTTAAAGTCTCTGATATAAGCCGGTAGATCATTTACATCAACTGCTGTATCTTCTATCACGGGAACCGCTTTTGCATCCCCGGGCAAATTACTAAGCAAGCCTAGCCCGGCTTTACGTAGTGTCCATATTTTTTTTGTATCTGCTCCAAATAAAAGTGGAAAATGATAGCCCAGCCCGGCAGCCCGCATATCGGCCTCTACATTTTTACAGATATCAATGATCTCTTCCCGGGTATCCCGTATAAATTCTACCACCAATATGGCACCCGGATCGCCTTGTACAAAAAAGCGGTTTTTGTTTTGCTGAATATTGTCTTTGGTACATTCTAAAATATAATGGTCTATAAGTTCACTGGCGCTGGGTTTGTATTGCAGGGCAATTAAATTGGCGCGTAAACTTTCATCAATACTATTAAAATGAATGCATAATAAACCGGTTTCCTTGGCCGGCAGGAGAACTATATTTAATTTTATTTCTGTAATAAAGGCAAGGGTTCCTTCGGAGCCTGCTATTAACTCGCAGAAATTAAAATCCGGCATACCGGCAACAAAGGGTGCGCTTTCCAGCAATATATCAAGGGCATAACCCGTATTGCGACGTTCCACACTCTTTTTTGGAAACTGTTTTCTTATTTCCTGCTGGTTATCATAATTGCTTAAAATAGTTCTTATATTTTGATAGATATTTCCTTCCAGGGTTTTACTTTCGCACTTTAAGTGAAAATCATCGGTATTAATTTTTTTAAATTCTACCTCCGACCCGTCACTTAAAAGGGCTTTTACTTCCAGCAAATGTTCACGGGTACTTCTATAAACTACGGAGTTGGAACCGCATGAATTATTGCCTACCATACCGCCAATCATAGCGCGATTAGCAGTAGAAGTTTCCGGACCAAAAAATAAACCATGCGGATGCAGAAAAAGGTTCAATTCATCCCTGATAACGCCGGGCTGTACCCGTACCCAATTTTCTTCAGGATTTATTTCCAGTATTTTATTGAAATTTTTTGATACATCCACAATAATGCCATTGCCTACAACCTGACCTGCAAGCGAAGTGCCTGCTGTGCGGGGAATCAGGGAAGTATTATTTGTGCGTGCAAACTGAATCAATGTTTTAATATCACCAATGGTTTTTGGAATGGCAACAGCAAGTGGCATTTCTCTGTAAGCAGATGCATCGGTGGCATATAAAATACGCATAGTATCATCAGTAAAAAAATCTCCTTCCATGGTACCGGCCAACAGCTTTAATTTTTCCTTCATTTGCGCAATTTTCTTTGTCGTAAAATTAGTTTGTTTTAATCGTTTTTCTTGCAGATGGGAAGGATGCAGTAAAATAGTTTGAATTTGTTTAATAGATTGACCCTTCTTTTGATAAATATTCAATGGATAATCGACAGCTTTTCAGATTTAAGCTTAACCAATACATATCTCTTACTTAAATGACCCGCTAGTAGAATTAGTGGTTAATTTTAAATTAAGAAATTATTGCTCCGAAGAAAATAACTTTATAGGATTAGGCAGATCATTCGCAAACCTGCTATTTCAAGCTGTTATTACCTTTTTAAATGTAGCGTTTTAAAAAACATAACTGTCATTAAGTAAACTTGGTTAACATTCAACAACGCGATTATTTCTTAAGCGTTATAATTTATAAGTCACATTTTTTCAATTCAGCACCAGTTTTTTGCTGCATACCCTTCGCCTCCACAGCCGGCGGGCTGCGTAACTGCAACGCCGCCTATTGGCTTCTTTCAAAAAAATAAGCTGCGCATTTTTTATTGAATCCCGCCCATGGCGGACCGAACCCAATGAGGCGGCTTAAGCAATTACTCGTGTTTATAAAGGCAGTCTGCGGAGGGTATTATTTATTGAAAATGTATAATTTGCATTGATAAAATATAAAAACTAAGCACAAATGAGTCTGCGAATCAAAATGCTTGAAGTACACTTTTATAGTATCTAAAATTTATACAGCTCAGGCTATACTACTTTTGCAAATTATCTACCTAATCCAATAAATTTAAATAAATAGCCATTAAATCCTGTTCAATTAATTTTGTTGATATAAACCAACATCAATCTTGCAAAATATTTTACCGGCAAAATTTATTCAGTCGCTTCAGGGCCTTAAAGGTTTTAACGAAGAAACCTTTATTGAAATACATCAATCAGGAGAACAATTGGTGTCTATTCGGTATAATCCTGGTAAAATAAGTTCAGAACAATTGTCTTTTGAGGATGAAATTAGCAGGGAGAGGATTTCCTGGAGTTCACAAGGGGTCTATCTTTCAAAGCGCCCCTCCTTTACGGCAGATCCTATTTTTCACGCTGGAGCCTATTATGTACAGGAGGCAAGCAGTATGTTTTTAGAAGAGGTATTAAAGCAGACTACAGCGCTTTCTAAACCATTAAAAGTACTTGATCTTTGTGCAGCTCCCGGTGGTAAATCTACCCTGATACAATCTTTAATTAACGATAAAAGTTTGTTGGTTAGCAATGAATTAATTAAGGGCAGGGCAAATATTTTGGCAGAAAATATTACTAAATGGGGTGCAGAAAATGTGATTGTTACCAATAATGACCCCAAAGATTTTGAGCGCCTAAAAAATTATTTTGATGTTATTGTTGTAGACGCCCCTTGCAGTGGCAGCGGTTTGTTTAGAAAAGATACTGATGCAATAACCGAATGGAGCGAACAAAATGTTTGGATGTGCAGTGAGCGCCAGCAAAAAATTTTAGCCGATGTTTTGCCGGCACTAAAAGATGGGGGTAAGTTAATTTATTCAACCTGCTCCTATGCCCAAATTGAAGATGAAGCCATTGTAGACTGGCTTATAGTTGAGGGCGGTTTAAAGTCTTTAAAAATTGATATACCGGAAGCATGGAATATTATAGAAACAAATTCGCCTAAAGAGCAGGGTTTTGGCTACAGGTTTTATCCGGATAAATTAAAAGGAGAAGGTTTTTTTATTGCTGCATTTATAAAGGGAGAAGTTGTTGAACATGAATGGGTAAGGGATAAATATAAAAGTAAAAGCGAAAGGCTGTCGCCAAAGGAAATTGAAATAGTAAAGCCTTACTTAACCGATGCTGGTACTCATTTTTTTATAAAACAAAAGGAGGAGGTTATTGCGCTGCCATTACACCTTGAGTTTGAATTGGCTACCATTCAATTTGCATTATACATTAAAAAAGCCGGTGTAAAAATGGGAAGTATTATTCGCCATGAATTAATTCCGGATCATGAGTTGGCATTGAGTACAATTATCAATGCTAAATTACCCGCTATTGGGGTTGACAGAGAAACAGCCTTGCAATATTTAAGGCGTCAGGAATTTAAATTGGATACCAATTTAAGGGGATGGGCGCTTATAACACACCAACATTTGCCCCTGGGGTGGATAAAGATTTTGCCCAACAGAATTAATAATTATTATCCTAAAGATTGGAGGATAGTTAACAAGTAAATCGTATTATGCGCACATATAATGTATGTAATAATTTTATGCCTTGATTTACCCGATTTCTTACTGTCCTTTAAAATTGTATAAGTGAGAAACGAATTATGATTATTTTATAATAAAAAACCTGCATTTCCTGGAAGTAAGCATGGTAATTGACCTCTAATGTAGCTTATAATCTATGGTTTAATAGTGCAACTAACCAACTTATTACCCCATCTTTGCATGGAAAATTTTTATCAAATGAAACAAATATTTATATTATTATTTAGCATTCCTTTTATAACATCGGGCCAAATTTCACACCTTGTTGTTGAGGGTTCTTCTCCGGCTTTATACCTTACCCATACCGTGCAGGCAAAAGAAAATTATTATAGTATTGGACGTTTATATAATATTAGCCCAAAAGAAATTGCTCCCTTTAATAATTTACAACTTGAAAAAGGATTGAGCCTGCACCAAATAATAAAAGTGCCCTTAACCGCAAACAATTTTTTACAAAGCGGTAATGCTGCAGCCGATGAAGTATTGGTACCCGTTCACCATATTTTGCAACAAAAAGAAGGTTTGTACAGGGTTGGTATAACCTACAATAAACTGCCTTTAGAAACTTTAAAAAAATGGAATAAAATTAAAGGCGAATCGGTTTCAAGCGGAACTGATTTGATTGTAGGATACTTAAAAGTAAAAAAGCAGTTATCTGCATTATCTGCCATAGCTAAATCAAAGGCTTATGATAATAACGTTGCAGCCGCTGCAACGGTTGTAATTAGTGCACCTGTGGAAGTGAAAGAAGCTACTCCTAAAAAAGAAGCGCCTCCCGTTGCCAAAACAAAGGAGCCTATTTTTATAGAAGATATTCCTGCAAAAGAGCCGGTAGTAGTTGCGGCAAAAAATACAAAACTTGTTGCTAAAGAAGTTGAAACAGTAAAACCACCGGTAATTGGCAATGCTAAAAATTTTAATGGCGGCATTTTTAAAAAGGATTTTGATTTGCAAAGCAAGCGTGCAACTGCAGTGAATGAAGCAGGCTCCGCAGCTACTTTTAAAAGCAATAGTGGGTGGGAGGATGGTAAATATTATTGTCTGCATAACGCAGCATCATCCGGAACAGTACTTAAAATAACAAATGTATCCACAGGTAAAATAGTATATGCAAAAGTGCTTGATGTAATGCCTGATATAAAGCAGAATGGTGGTTTGCTGGTTCGCCTCAGCAATGCTGCAGCGCAGGATTTGGGTGTTACTGATGCAAGGTTTGATTGTACGGTATCGTATACCAGGTAAAAATAAATGCCTAATTATTTTTTGCTAAGCCGAGTTTGCTTTTCGTCTGGCTGGTTGCCGGCTTAAAGCACGTAGCCAAATAGTACTGCAGCTAGCTGGTTAATATTATTAGTTCCTGAAACTATGCTGATTCTTTTACGGTAAATCTTAAAGGGTGCTACCCCTTTGTAAATTGACATCGCCATTTATGGAGTTGGCAATGTATTTTTTGTGGTGGCATAATTCTATTACTTACCCGCTTACAAAGTATACGGCTGCGCTTTAGTTTTTTATGACTTTCTCAATATATTAAACTATAACCCAGCCACTTTAAACTTATTTTATTGATGGTTTACTGCAGGATTGTTCATCAGGCGCCTATAAAAAATATTTCTTTTCATTTATCTGGTTCTTGTTTGAATGAGCTGTTGGAGGCTGCGATACCAATAGAGAAAAATATCAGTCAGGCTTTAAAGGAATTAGGAGTGATGAGAACCAATATGGTGACCTACAGGAAAGCTTTTGTGCAACCCGAAGACTGTATTTTGGTAGATGCAACTGATATAGCCTGTCATTCAAGTAATATAAGCTTAGCAGCAAAGGGTTATAACAGTAGAATGGATTTTGAACTCCAATTTACACTGCTGTACGTTTATTCTGCTACCAATCATTTCCCTTACTTTTTTAGACTCCTACCCGGAAACATTAGAGCAGTTAGCGCATTAAAAAACACGCTAGAAGAAGCAGGTATTACCGACACCACATTTATAGCCAATAAAGGATTTTATTCAGAAAGTAACGTCACTGCATTAGAAGCTAAAAATCTTAAATACATCATTCCCTTAAGGCGTAACAATAAACAAATAAATTATGAATTATTAAAAGATATTGACCTCAAACCAACTTATTTTAAATACCTCAAAGAATTTGTTTTTTACCAGACTTATGCAAATAATAAAAAAATAGGACCATAAATACCTACTATGGCGGCAAAATAAAAGAACAGGAAAAACAGGATTGTTTAGCCAGAATCCAAACACTTCCGGAAAAATTTACGTCCGATAAATATAAAACAAACTTACCCTCAATGGGAACTATAAGTATCTTGCATAATATAGAAAAGCAAAACCCGGAAGAAATATATTTAACCTATAAAAGCAGGGCAGAAATAGAACAATTTTTTGACTGCTATAAAAATACCTTGTCTGCCACAGCAACTTATATTCAAAACGATGACGCCCTGCAAGGATGGGTCTTTGTAAATGATGTAGCGATGCAAATTATTTATCAAATATTCCTTGATTTGAAAACAAATAAACTAAATAAAAAGCACTCCATCGCCGACTTCGTAATGCACCTGGCAAACATTAGAAAAACTACCATCAATAATGAAAAAAATATCATCTCCGAAATAAATGCTTCTACTAAAAATATGCTAAAAGCACTCAAAATATCTATTACCTGAATGCTGTAGGGTGATAGTTTAATGTCTTTACCCAAACAGGATAGTATATCACCTATTGATGCAGTATAATCTATGGTTGTTTTTTTACCTTCCAATGCAAAAAAAATCCCTCCGGTTTTACGAAGGGATTGTATAATTTCTGTATTAATGCTTTATGGAAAAATTCCTAATTCGGCATAACTGGTAGCTACCTTGTTTATTGCACTTACATAAGCTGCAGTGCGCATATCAGGTATTTGTGGATTGTTAAACCATATTTCCATAATTTCTCTGGTGGCTGCAATCATCGTTTCTTCTAAACCACTGTGCACAAGATCTACCTCTTCTGGGCCATGCATAATTAATTGCCTTTCTTTTTCATTAACCTGTTTGCCACTTAATTCTTCTATCTGCGATAAAATATGGGTATTCAGGTTTTCGGTAAAACGCTTTTCCATACGGCCATAACGAACATGACTTAAATTTTTAAGCCACTCAAAATAACTAACCGTAACACCGCCTGCATTCAGGTACATATCCGGCACACAAAGAATTCCTTTTTTTATAAATACCTCATCCGCTTCCGGTGTGCAGGGACCGTTGGCAGCTTCGCCAATTATTTTTGCTTTAACCCTTGGCGCATTTTCACCGTTAATAACATTTTCCAGTGCTGCAGGTATCAAAATATCGCACTGTAATTCTAATGCATCTGTATTTTTTGCAAGGTTGGTGGCCCCGGGAAAATTTAATATTGAACCGGTTAATTTTCTATGTTGAAATACAGCTTCTTCGTTTAAACCGGCTGCATTGTAAATTGCACCTTCAAACTCTGCAAGGCTAACTACCAACGCACCATGTTCGCGAAAAAATTTGGCAGAATGATAACCTACATTTCCCAAACCCTGTACTACAACCGTTTTACCTTCAATACCCAGGGTTAACCCCTGACGTTTCATTACTTCAGGCATATTACATACCTCCCGAATGCCAAAAAATACCCCCAAACCTGTAGCTTCTTTTCTTCCCCTTACACCACCCTGGGTGATTGGTTTACCTGTTACACAGCCTGCTGCATCTATATCCCCTGGTTTTAAGGAGGTATAAGTATCAACTATCCAGGCCATTTCTCTTTCACCTGTTCCATAATCGGGTGCGGGAACATCTATACCCGGACCAATAAAGTTTTTCTTTACCAATTCTGACGTGTATCTACGGGTAATTTTTTCCAGTTCATATACACTGTAATTACGCGGATTTATTTTAATTCCCCCTTTTCCACCCCCAAAAGGCACATTTACAATGGCACATTTATAGGTCATTAAAGCAGCAAGCGCCATTACTTCATCCTGGTTTACGGCATCACTAAAACGAATACCGCCTTTGCAGGGCGTTTTGTGCTGACTATGCTGTACCCGATAAGCTTCCATTACTTCAATGGTACCATTATCTCTCTTAATAGGGAAACGCATGCTGTAAATACTATTACATGCTTTAATCTGTTCTAAGATACCAATGTCCCATTTGGTAAATAAGGCGGCTTTATCGAAGCTTTTTTCTACGCTTGCGAAAAAACTGTAAGGGTGTTCTGCTGACATAATTTTGGTTTAAATGAAGCAATCGTAATTATTAATAGCCCTGGCAATTGGCTAACCTCTCTTAATTTAACTGAAGGAGGATTTTTATTTATAAAAGATTATTTGATGTAATGTATTATTTAATTTTTTAAATAACTATTTTCAAAACTAATTATAAAATAGTTTAATATATATTATTAAATATCGTTATCTGAATGCTCTTTTTCTATCCGGCCAATTTTTTTATCAATGCTGGAAACGTATAAAAAAAGTCCGGCTAAAATAGTAACGCAAATTGCTGCTACCACATAAATTTTATCATTGCTGCGCATAAAAGATTCTGGTGCAGCATTAGCCTGCGCAGTGCCTACTTTACCAGTGAGTAATAATATGGGTAAAAGAAGTAGTGAACGATAAATTTTATTCTGCATTAAGTATGTTTTTATCTATTATTAAATTTAACCTGATGCTTAAGGTACTTATCCAGGTGCCCAATAAGGTCCACCCAATTACTGCCGGCCAAAATACCATCCGCATTGTACTGTCAAGATCGGCTCCATTTATACCCGGATTACCTTGTACACCCTTTCCCCCGGGGTGTAAAGATTCTACCAATCGGGGTAAAATCATAATTAGCGGTACATAAATAAAGTAGGCGAAAATATTGTACACTGCACTAACCTTGGCTCTTTTATCAAGATCGGATACTGCATTTCTTAAAACGAAGTAAGCAAAATATATTAATAATGCAATTACAACCGCAATTTGTTTAGGGTCATTACTCCAGGGTTCGCCCCAGGTAAAAGTTGCCCATATTGCACCGGTTATTAAACCAAGAACACCCATTACGATACCCGTTTTTGCAAATGCTTCGGCATAAATATCATACTTTAAATTGGGGGTTCGCAGGTATTTAATGGAGTAAACTAAGGATACGCCCAGCAGAATGAGCTGACCAAACCACATAGGTACATGAAAAAATAAATTACGGATCGTTTCTTTTAAGTTGCCTACATGAGGTACTTTAATTAAAAACCCGGCAGTAAAGGTGTACACCAATAAAACTACCGCCAATATTTTCCACCAGCTTTTACGCATTTTTTATATAAATAAGATTGCAAAATTAAGGAAACAGCCTGTTATTTACTGCATAATTTATTAGTTTATAAGCAGCAACAAGGTATAATTTACAATTTGATAACAGCAAACAGGGTATGGTAGTTTAGCCTGGCAATTATATTAAATGTTAGGATTAGGTAGATCATTCACAAACCTGCTATTTTAAGCTGTTTTTTACCTTTTTAAATGTAGCGCTTTAAAAACATACCTGTCATTAAGTAACCTCGGTCAACATTCAATAGCGCGACTATTTCTTAAGCGTTTTAAGTTATAAGTCGCATTTTTTGAATTCAGCACCAGTTTTTCGCTGCATACCCTTCGCCTCCACAGCCGGCGGGCTGCGTAACTGCAACGCCGCTCCATTGGCTTCTTTCAAAAAAAATAAG
>JAYTHI010000188.1:0-4493 GCA_043732685.1 Ferruginibacter sp.
AATAAACTTTATAACACGCTCGATGAAGTGAGTGAATTTATCACAATTGCAACAAATACTTTATCTACCGAAGGCATAAAAAGCACCTGCAGCTTCCCAGATATTTCCGCTGGATTAAATTGGACAGCTTAGTATTTATATTTGGTATAAGCCGTTGAGACATTTTTATAAATGTAAATTTTCCGGTACGGGCGATAAGGCGTTTTTGCAGAAGCTTATTTTGCCGTTTAGCCGTTGAGACGTTTTTATGAATTTAAATTTTGCCGGGAGGTATATATGGCGTTATTGCGAAAGCTGATTTTGCCTTTGAAGCATTAAGCCGTTTTTGTATTTTCTATTTTACGGGGGTGTTTAAAATCAATTTTATTTCTATGATTTGTTTAGAAACATTAAAATAACAAGTTATAAATGGCCGGCAAACACGCACCACTTATAACTCATCACTTATAACTCATAACTTTTTTATACTTTTCTTTACTCAAATAACTTTTCTTCTCTGGTTAACTGACCCAATTCATTTACGCCTTCTATAATTACCCTTAATTTTTTGCAGTTATCGCTATTGTAAAATGGTAAGGTTACCCTGCGGGTATTTTTATCGAGCAAAATATATGGATTCCAATAAAGGGTGGTGCGGTAATCGCCTATTGTAGCATCGTTGGTGGTTTCATAATTAGGACTATAAAATTGTTTGATAACAGAATAACCCATCAGGTTTGTGTAATCAAGCCCTTTAAAAGAACTGTTTGCGGAAGATCCTTTTTTAGTGTAAACCGCTATGGCGCCACCTGCACCGCCGCCCATTGCACCAAAAAATGGCGGTCTGAAAACTTTTATCATAGCAACATCATTCATATTTATATTTTGTAACTGGCTTACATCGGTGGTGCTTTCATTTAAAAATAAACTGGTAGCACTGCCCCTCCAGGTAGCTTCTCCCTGGCCTTGTGTAGAAATTTGTAAACCTGCTACCTTGCCCTGTAAATAACTAAAAACACTTTGAGCCGATTTTGCAAACGGATCATCATCTGTTGTAAAAGTGTAGCCATCCCCCCCGCTAAAAAAACCGGAAGTATATTCTGCATCCATTTTTTCTTTTAAACTTTTTTGTTTGGTTTTTATTATGACGGTACTTAAAGTTTGTACCCTGTTTCTTTCGGTTTGGTCGCGTTGCAATCTTGCCAGGTTACTGCTTCTTATTAATATCACACTGTCTGCTTTTTGTGGTGCATACAAGCTATTTAAAAGGCTGTAGGGTGCTATGGGCGATTTTACAAAACTATTGTTGAAGGCAAAGGTGGCTGATGAGGTAAGTACCTTGTCTTTATCATTATTAAATTGATAATATAATTTAGCGGTATCAAAAAAGTACAGATTTTCTAATTTAAATTGCCCCTCCTTTGTCATGGGAATGGTCAAAAATTCACTTCCTCCATTTTTTGTTTTTATAATACCTGTAATGCCCTTTCCATTTAATTGAAGCGTTGATAAACCCAGTACTTTTCCTTTTATGGAAATAAAGTTTTCAGCTTTTAGTGTAATTACAGGCCATTTTTGTGCAAGTACATCCTCCCATTTAAATCTTCTCCAGCCATTGGTCATCATTACCAAATCGAGGTTTTGTTTTACCGAATCTGCATCACTTGAAAAATAATAAGCCGGGTTAAATACATAGCCTTTTAGATCGTTGGTTAGCAAAAATTGTGTGTAAATATTATCTTCATTATTGGTAACCGGATTAATGGTACCGTCTGTTACGGAGATGGATAAATTTGCCAGCAGGTTATCCCCAACATCTACCTGCAAAACATTGCGCCCGCGTTTATTGAGGTTTTTTTCAACAGCATGTAAATCGGTATTAAAAAAATAAGTGTTGTTATTTACAAAGGCAATTCTTTCGGCAACAGGCTGTTGATCTGCATTAAATATGGTCAATTGTAAAACACCATTGGGCAGGCTATCTGTTGGTATTGGGGCAGTAACCGTAGCAGTTTTACTTAAATTTATTTTAGCACTATACACCAGTCTTTGTTGCATTTGGGCAATTACATAATAAGAGGTGAAAGTTTGTGGCACATTGTCCGGCCTGGTTAAAGTATAATTTATGCGGTTACCGGTATTAATTAAGCTAAGTACCAGTCCTGTTGTTTTTGCCGAAGGTAAAGGTGTTTCGTGTTGCTGTCCTTTTTTATCTTTCCAAATGGCCCTGTATTTTTCGTTTAGTAAAGGTTGAATAGCAAAATAGCCCATGCCATCATGTACCGATGAAAAGGTAGTTACCTGTTTATTTTTATCATCTGCAATAATGCCTGAAACAGACACCGGGGTGCCATCCTGATCGGTAGCTTTAAAAGCGACGATGGAATTTATATCCTGCACCATGTCTCCCCCCTCCGGGAAAAGGGTTAAGGTATACGCGTTTACAATTGGCGCTTTTTTTACGGCAGACTTTAATGGAATGATATGAATGGGTTGCAGGTATACCAGGGATGAATCAAAATTCAGCATCCAGGAAGTGTAGGCCCTTATAAATAATTTATTGGAGTGTAAAGTATCGGGTAATTCGAAATTGGAGGCTGCTCCGGATTCCAGCACCGGCATCATTTTTCTTTGAAGGATATTTCCTTTTTCATCCAGCAATTCTGCGTAACATGTTTTACTGAGGGCTCCCGGTAAATTATCAGTGGCTATGTAGGCTTTAAACCATATCGTTTCACCAGGGTTATAGTAGGTTTTATCAAGGTGCAAATGCATTTTTTCCTGCGGGTAATTTACATCCATTATGTTTAGTAAAGAATCAATATGCTGGGCCATGGCACTTGTAAAGCAAACAATAAATAAAAAAAAGCAACTAATGATCTTACAGAATCGAATTTGTATCATGGTAAATATTTCTATTTTAATGTAGCAACAAAACAAATTGTTTGTTGATTTATAAAGTTATAGATCAATTGGGAAATGAAAATAAAAAAAGCCCGTTTCAGGGCTTTGCTATTAAAATACTAATGTTTTTGCGGTGGTCGTAAATCATTTACATTTATTTTGTTTATATCCTCATCATACGAATCGGGCATTTTTTCCAAAGCTGATTTTACCATCAGGTATCCCCCAAATGCACTGATAAGTCCAATTGCCATTAAGCCATACAACTGCCCTTTATCAATACTATCAATAGCTTTTATATTGGCAAGGGCACTTGTCCCAAAAAATAGTACGCCTAAAAATAAACCAATAATTTCAGCTAAAAACCAACCGCCAATGGTGATAAGTTTCCATTTTAAAACATTTACGCCCTTGCTTAAGGCCAGGTCGCCATTTTTTTTACAAAGAAATATAAGTGCAAAGAATTCTATCATATTTATTTAATATTAATTATAACAAATTTAAACAACTTATGCAGTTGTTTGGTGCTTTTAACAATACATTGTCCGCTTATTTTTTATCATATAGTTTAATGGCCAGTTTAGCAGCCTCATAGGCATTGATAATGGCACCACTTTTACACAATTGCGATAATAAAACTTTTTTATCGCTTCCGGGTTGAGTTACTGTTTCTTTAATAGGCGTACCTGATTTTTTTAACAGGTCAATCATTTGAGCCGGCGTAATATCCGGAAAATAAGATTTTATTAACCCTGCCACACCTGCTGCTACCGGACTGGCCATACTGGTACCATCAAATGGTTCATAACCATTACCGAATGTGGTGGAATTAATGTACTCGCCCGGTGCAAAAATATCTACCCCCATACCATAATTACTAAAAGAAGCTACCAGCCCGCCCGTACTATAATCGCCGCTGGCGCCAACTGTTAAAAAATTATTTGCCCTTGTGCCATCAATGAATATTGGATTAGGATAAAATGGATCCTTGTCAATATTTACACCGTCATTGCCTGCTGCATGCACCAGTAGCACCCCTCTTGAAGCAGCGTATTTCACCGCATCGTCTACAAATTGTTTGTAGGGCGAAACGGGTTTTCCAAAACTCATATTGATAATTTTTGCCCCATTGTTTACGGCATATCTTATAGCCAATGCTACATCTTTATCGTGTTCATCTCCTCCCGGAACCGCCCTTACAAACATAATTTTTACCTTATCAACAATTCCATCAATGCCAATATTATTATTTCGAACCGCACCAATTATTCCTGCTACATGTGTGCCATGGTTACCTGCATTGGCATACAAATTATTATTACCATAAACGCTGTCCTTTATATCTTCATAATTATCTTTTGTAAGCATACCCCGATAATCTATTATGGTATCCATCAGCCTTTTTTTATTGGAGAGTAAACCATTTTTATAACCCTCTATTTCCGTTATGATTAAGGTATTGGTAATGGCAGCGTCTTCGGTTTTTTTAAATAGATTTTTCCAAACACCAGCCGCCCAGCCAATGCTGTCAACATCCGGGATTAACGCGATATCTCTTTTTTTAAAAACAGATTTATTTAGATAAGTAGTTATCAAACGGTTGGTAGTTT
>JAYTHI010000189.1:0-34102 GCA_043732685.1 Ferruginibacter sp.
TGGCTGCATAAATATTTTAGCTCCAGCCGTTATCACAAGCTGCAGGACTCGCCGTTTATTCAGTTGAAGGCCTTCCGATGACTTCATTACAAATTTTAAAGGAAAGTAATATTGTAGGGCATACCCAAAAGTTATGCGTATTTTATCAACGAATATCCTTAAGTATTGAAGAAATTTAAAACCTACAGTATACCCTAACTTGCGGCACGTCTGCGACTTATGCTTTCACAAATAATTTTATAATTTACGCAGCCACTCGCCTGGGAAGTTTACGATGGTAAAGTTATTGTAAGTGAATTGTAGACTTGAAGATTAAGGAAATTTGTATACCCAGTTAAGTTTGAATGATAGCAAAAATTAGCTGTAATCGGTATTAAATTTTAACCAGATTTTCATTTTTATTCAAGCGTATTTTCTTAGGAATGGCATCGATTATTTCTTGCTTTAATACGTCTACCAATTTCTTTTTAACATAATCCCGATGCGTAGCAAGGCTTACCTCTCTTACCGGTACAGGTGCTTTAAAATGCCGCACCATATTCATTTGTTTGACCGTAAAATCCAGCGTTGCCATTTCAGGTAAAATGGTAACACCATTGTTCATTTCCACCATTTTTCTAAGCGTTTCTACACTGCCGGCTTCATATTCAAAATGACTTTGATTTTTACTTAACTTCTTTAATTCGCATAAATTTACGATTTGCGATCTAAAGCAATGGCCTTCTTCCAGCAACCACAATTCCTTAAGATCAATATCATCTGCCAATACATAGGTTTTTTTGAATGCCGTATTTTTCTTGGAAACATAGGCTACTAATTCTTCATAAAACAGGGGATACTCTCTAATACTATTGTCCTGTAAAGGGGTAACGAGTAAGCCGGCATCAATTTTACCCGATTTTAAACTTTCGATGATGGTATCGGTGGTCATCTCCTTTACTTTAATTTTTATATCAGGATATTTATTTAAAAAAGATTGAAGAAATAAAGGGAGCAGATATGGTGCGAGTGTAGGAATAATACCAATGCGCAATTCACCTTGAAACAAGCCCTGCTTATCTTTGATAAGTTGCTCCATTATTTTTACTTCATGTATAATTATCCTTGCCTGTAGGATAATTTCTTCACCAATTTCAGTAGGAATAACAGGCTGCTTACTACGATCAAAAAGTTTACTGTTCAATTCATCTTCCAACTTTTGAACCTGCATACTTAAGGTGGGTTGGGTTACAAAACACTTGTCTGCCGCAGTTGCAAAATGCCGGTGTGTGTCAAGCGCAATTATATATTCAAGCTGGGTAATTGTCATACTGCAAATATAGAAAATATCTATAAAATAATTGACAATATAGATAATACAATTATATAGTAAGGTGTTAAATTACCTGAATAATTGTACGTGTAGCGTTATTAACTGTCTTTAAATTGGTATCAGGAATCTTTTATTCGAGAAAATTTCATTATGATTTATGTTTAAATAAGTACTTTATTTTGAACCAATGTTATAGCCTGCAAAAAATTAAGCGGCCCAAATCGTAACACCACCAGTTTAGGAGTTCTGTACAAATATTTATATCTTTTAAATTTTTTCTTCTAAGCTATAACCGGAGTGGCTGCTGCATTTAAAACAATTTCAAAGGTACTTCCTGTACCGTAATCACTGTCAACCTTTATCTCTCCGCCCTGGGCTTCAATAAACTCTTTGCTTATTGCAAGGCCAAGTCCTGTGCCATCTTTATGCGAACCTGGAATACGAAAATACCTGTCAAATATCTTGTCTTTGTATTGAGGGGCAATACCTTGTCCGGTATCTTTTACCGAAAAAAGAATTTTATTATCCAGTAATCGAATATCAACTGACACAACAGAATTTTCATAAGAATACCTGATGGCGTTGGACAACAAATTGGTAAGTACCCATGCCGTCTTTTCATTGTCTGCTACTACATTTGGAAGCTTCTCCGGCATTTTAATATTTAAACTAATATTTTTTTGTTCTGCAGCGGCTTTGTTGGCATTGATAGCGTAAGCAAGAATTTCTTTAGCATCACTGGAGACTACATTCAGTTGAATTTTTCCACTATCTACCTGTGTAATATTTAATAGTTCTTCTGTTATTTTCAATAGCCTGCCGGTATCATCTTTTATACCATCCAGCAAAGATTGCTGCTCATTATTTATGTTGCCCGTTTGTTTATTATTTAATAGTTGCAAGCTCAATTTTATAGAGGCAATCGGTGTTTTTAGTTCATGTGAAACCGTTGCAATAAAATTTGTTTTAGCTTCATTTAGTTCATGATAGGGGGTTATATTTCTAAGTACAATTACCTTTCCTATCACCAGTTCATTTGCCACTACGTTTATAACATCTTTATTAAAAAAACTTTCTTTATCATCTGCATAAATTTTTAGCTCTTTTTTATTTTCATCCTGTAAAAGCGTCCGCATTAAATCATTGGAAAGGGCTACATCTGCAGCATATTTTCCCAATATTTCGATTTCTTTTAAGCCCAATATTTTTTCGCATACCGCATTTACAAATAGTATATGTTTGCGTTCGTCCAGTCCGATTATACCATCTTTCATTTGGTTGATGATGGTTTCTATCCTGCTTTTTTCAAACTTTATTTTTGCAAGGTTACTGTGTTCATATTCATCTAATTTTTCTGCCATGGTATTAAAGGCATTTGCAAGATCACCAAATTCATCTTTTTGTTCCAGAAAGATGCGCTCTTTATAATTTTTATTTGCGATCTCTTTTATGCCCAACGAAAGTTTGGTAACCGGATCAGAAATTACTGCAGGGAAATTATAAATAAAAGTTAGACTTACAATGATAAGTAGGGTAAAAATTAGGGTAAGCCAAAACCTGGCATCAATACTTGTTTTTTGCGCAATTACATTTTTTCGGAGTATCGCATTTTGATTGAGGTCGGTAATGCGTTGCAATGATTGCCGCAATTGCGGGTAGTTGGAAGAGTCTGCCGTATTTGCTTTTAATTCAATAAAACCTTTTCTTAATTGTTCGGTACTTTCTTTTTCTCCGGGTTCCGTAATATTGGCTTCCTGCTTTATTAAATTATCATCAAAAATTTTTAGAGATGCGTTCTTTTCAGGAATATCTTCTAAAGCCTTAAGCATATTATTACAATAAACCAGGGACTCCTGGTTGTTCATCAATACATTTGCTGCATCGCTGCTTAACTTATTTATATAAAAAAAGCCCAGTGCTCCAAATGCCAATATAACTATAAATAGAAAGGATAGGCCAAGCGATAATTTTGTTTTTAGTTTCATGTCAGGATAAAATTACAATGTCGATATCTGATTCTGATAATTTATTTAAAAGTTGGTTAAATACTGCTGTGCTCAGTATAACGTTTACCAAGGTTAAGTGTGGTTTGCCAATGCAGATGGTAGTTATGTTTTGACTGGCACTCGCTTCTAAAATTCCTTTGGAGATATTTTTATTTTTTATTTTAATAATTTCTGCGCCCAATTCGGTAGCCAGTTTAAAATTATTAATAAGATGCCTTTGTGCCGCCAACCCAATATTGTCGCCATCTTCCTTGGGTGTTTGTACAAATAATACAAACCATTTGCTGTTGTAGTAGGAGGATAATCTGGCAGTTTTTCTGATAACTTTTTTTGCGATCTCATGGTTGCTGCTGATGCAGGCTAAAAAACGTTCTGTTTTTAAATGACCATTGCGGGGTAATTCAATTTCAATCTTTCTTTCTACCTGTCCCGCTACTTCTTTTAATGCAAGTTCGCGCAACTGCAATATTCTTTCGCTTTGAAAAAAGTTTTTTAAGGAAACTTCTATTTTATCGGGCGTATATATTTTGCCTTCTTTTAATCTGGTGATCAATTCATCTGCCGTAAGATCGATATTTACAACTTCATCCGCTTGCTGTAAAACAATATCCGGTATTCGTTCTGCAACATCTATCCCCGTAATTATTTTTATGTTGCCGTGTAAACTTTCAATGTGTTGAATATTTATTGCACTGATAACATTAATACCGGCATCTAAAATATCCATTACATCCTGCCAGCGTTTTTCATTTTTGCTGCCTTCAATATTACTGTGTGCCAACTCATCCACAATTACAATTTCAGGATGCAGGTTTATTACCGCCTGCAAATCAAATTCCTCCAGTTCTTTTCCTTTGTAAAATAATTTTCGCCTTGGTATTACAGGCAGCCCCTCTAAAAGGTCGTGCGTTTCTTTTCTGTTATGGGTTTCAATGTAACCAATTTTTACATCAACCCCATTGCGCAACAAGGCTTGCGCCTCCTGCAGCATGCGGTAGGTTTTACCAACACCTGCGCTCATGCCCATGTATATTTTAAATTTTCCGCGCCTGCTTTTGCGGATAAGATTTAAAAAATGTTCCGCGTTTTTTTCTTGTTCCGGCATAGTATAAACTTAATAGAACAACAGGTGCGTAAAAATAAACTTCCTGCTGGTTTTTATTTCACCTTTACAAAATTACAAAGATGCCAATATATTAGGTATTAAAAATGATACACTACTGCTAATATTAAACTGCCGGTAGCGTTGGATGTTGAAGTCGCATTTTTGTAGAATACTGCATTGCCAGCTTTATCAAATCTTAACTCCGTAATAATTATTAAGTTGTCTATTTTAAAATTACCTGAAAGCGTTGGCGCAAAAATCTGCTTTAAATGGAGGTAGTTATCCTTATCGTTAATATACTCACCCCTAAAGGTTAATCCAAACCATGGAGCAGGGTCATAATTAAAATATAATGCAAGTCCGCCCCAATTTATTTTTTTAAAATTACCGGTGCTGTCCAAATCTCTTTTTACCGTTTGTATAGTAGCATTAAAGCCAATGTTAAATTTATTATTGAACGCGTACGATGCTACGATATCACCCTGATTAACTTTTTTAAACTCATTTTGTTTGCCGCTTACAAAATTAAAATAGGCTTTAAGTTTATCATTTTTTGTTGCTGTTGAAAACTGTGCAAGAAAAGATTTTGGAGCACCCGGCGCCGATCGGAAATCGGTAGGATTTGATATACCGATCATCAAAGCAGTTTTACCGCCCAGGCTGATATCCGCTTTTAAGCCCGTGTGGCTAAACGGACCGTTGGAAAACATATAACTCATGCTATAATTTCTATTCAGATAAGGATCTAATACCTCATACCCAATATGCGTTCCCCAGGTTCCCAACGTAAATTTAATAGCTGTTGAAGGTGTATAGGTTACATACAATTGTTTGATGGCTAATTTGGTATTACCATCATTGTATGCAAATTCTTCAGCCCTTGATCCAAAGCCAAGATCAACGGTTGCACTTACTTTACCAAAACTATGGTCTGCCCTGATGGATGCCATACCTAATTCGAAAGAGTTGCTGGAATGTGTAAAACTGGTAAGGCTATTATAAGGTACTGTTTTTGGATTATTAAAATCATATCTGAAATACCCGTCTACCGAACCTGTAATTATTACCGGCTGTGTTCCTTTTTTTGTTGAATCCACCACTTGTGAAAACGTTATTTGATAAATAGCGATTGCAATTGCAACATTTACTATCTTTTTCATTTTACCTTTATTTTATCTTATCCAATTCAATATTTAATTTTAAAACATTTACGCTTGGCGGACCCATTAAATTCAGCAATGGTTTTTGTATTTGCCGGTTCACTAATGCCGTTACTTTTTCTAAGGAAAGATTTCTTGTCTTTGCAATTCTTGCCACCTGTACCATGGCGCCATCAGGCGATACATCCGGATCTAATCCACTTCCGGAAGCTGTAACTAATTCAGATGGAATTTCTTCTTTTTTTACAGTAGGATTGTGTACCAAAAAACTATCTATCCTAGCCTGAACCTGTTTTAGGTAGTCGGGATTTGATGGCCCTTTGTTGGACCCTGCCGATCCTGCTGCATTGTAATCAACTGCAGACGGGCGACTGTTGAAGTATTTATCAACTGTAAATTTCTGACCAATATTGGCATAGCCAACTACTTTCCCATTTACAGATAAGGTTTCGCCTTTTCCCGCGCCCGGCGCAAGTTTAGCAACACCAGCTATAAAAAGTGGATAAAAAACTGCACAGATAATAATAAATACCAGCGTAAGTTTTAAGGAAGGCAACAAATATTTTTTCATTGTATTGTATTTAAAATTTTCTATAATAAATTTTGTAATTAAGATATAAAGAGGTGCACCATTCAGTTTTTATTTAAGTGATGTACCTTTTATTCAGCTTACATAAATAAACCCAAAAGCATATCAATTAACTTAATCCCAATAAATGGTGCAATTAAACCACCAAGCCCATAAATTAGAAGGTTTCTGCGCAACAATGCGCTGGCACCAATTGGTTTGTAAGCAACACCTTTTAAGGCAAGCGGAATAAGTATTGGTATTATAAGTGCATTAAAAATTACAGCTGATAAAATTGCACTCTCTGCACTTTTTAAAAACATGATGTTCAAAGATTGTAAACCAGGTATTGAAACGATGAACAGTGCAGGTACGATGGCGAAATATTTAGCTACATCATTGGCAATGGAAAAGGTGGTAAGTGTACCCCTGGTCATTAATAATTGCTTACCAATTTCTACTATTTCAATAAGCTTTGTCGGGTCATTATCCAGGTCAACCATATTGCCGGCTTCTTTGGCAGCAGCAGTTCCGCTGTTCATGGCAACACCCACATCAGCCTGTGCAAGTGCAGGAGCATCGTTGGTACCATCGCCCATCATGGCAACCAGTTTACCACTTTGCTGCTCCTTTTTGATGTAGTTCATTTTATCCTCAGGCTTAGCTTCAGCTATATAATCATCCACACCTGCTTTTTCGGCTATAAACTTTGCTGTAAGCGGGTTATCACCGGTAACCATAACTGTTTTTACACCCATTTTTCTAAGGCGTTCAAAACGTTCCTGAATACCGGGTTTAATGATATCTTGCAATTCAATTACACCGAGGGCTTTGTTGTCTCTGCATACTACCAGTGGTGTACCACCATTATTTGATATTATTTTTACGCTTTCTTCCGTTTCAGCTGGAAAAGGATTACCTGCTTTAATTACCATATTACGAATAGAATCGAAAGCACCCTTGCGCACTTTAGTACCATCTGCCATATCCATACCACTGCTCCTTGTTTCGGCAGTAAATTTTATAAAAGTAGAATTGGTAATATTGAAGGAATTAGGGTTTAGTTTACCCAATTCAACAATCGACTTTCCTTCCGGTGTTTCATCTGCAAGAGAGGATAAAACTGCGGTTTCGATAAATAATTTTTCTGTTACGCCGGGGGCCGGATAAAAATTAGTGGCCTTTCTGTTACCAATGGTGATGGTACCTGTTTTGTCTAAAAGCAATACATCCAGATCACCTGCAGTTTCAACTGCTTTGCCACTTTTAGTGATAACGTTTGCGCGTAAGGCCCTGTCCATACCAGCAATGCCGATGGCACTTAATAAGCCGCCAATTGTTGTAGGAATTAAACATACATACAGCGATACCAGGGCAGCAATGGTAATCGGGGTGTTGGCATAATCTGCAAAGGGTTTTAAAGTAACGCACACTATTAAAAATATCAGTGTAAAGCTGGCCAATAAAATGGTTAACGCAATTTCATTCGGTGTTTTTTGACGCGAAGCGCCCTCCACCAGCGCGATCATCTTATCTAAAAAACTTTCTCCCGGTTCGGTAGTTACCCTTACCTTTATTTTATCTGATAATACTTTAGTGCCGCCTGTTACAGAACTTTTATCTCCACCACTTTCTCTAATTACCGGAGCACTTTCTCCGGTAATTGCACTCTCGTCAATGGTAGCAATACCCCATATTATCTCCCCGTCCATCGGTATCATGTCTCCTGTTTCGCAGAGAAATACATCGCCTTTACTCAATTGCGATGAGGGTACAATTTTTACTTCGTTCACATACATATCACCCACAGCCTGAATCCATTTAGCGGGGGTTTCTTCTCTTGTTTTACGTAAACTATTGGCCTGTGCCTTTCCTCTTGCTTCTGCAATAGCTTCAGCGAAATTTGCGAATAAAACGGTGGCAAACAGTATAAGAAATATGGACAGGTTGTATCCAAAATGTCCCTGCGATTTTTCTCCTGTTAATATCCAGATACATACGCCAAGCATGATTGCGGTACCAATTTCAACCGTAAACATAACTGGATTGCGCATCATTATACGCGGATCCAATTTAACGAATGATTGGATGAGGGCTTCTTTTACGAGTTTTGACTCGAAGAGTTTATTTGATTGATCCTTAGCCATAATATTATATTGATTGGTTATTGGCGCATCTATTAAAATACCCCACCTTAATTTTTAATTTGATAGTGTTGTTGATTACCGTTAATTAATGAATGCTGAAATATTCTGCAATTGGTCCTAAAACCAATGGTGGAAAATAGGATAATGCCGTAACAATAATTATAACTGCAAACGTCATCATGCCAAAGGTTACAGAATCAACTTTTAGTGTACCTGCTGATTCAGGAACATACTTTTTATTGGCCATCAAACCAATAATTGCAATAGGACCTATTATCGGTAAAAATCTGCCTAAAATCATGGCAAAGCCAGTGGTAATATTCCAGAAAGGATTATTAGCTGATAAGCCTGCTAAGCCACTGCCATTGTTTGCATTGGAAGAAGTGTACTGATATAATATCTCTGAAAAGCCATGGTAGCTTGGGTTATTTAACCAGGCGCCCGGCTTAACCGCCCAATCTGTATTGGCATGATTAACCAAATAATATGCGGCAAGGGCTGTTCCTCCTTTTATAATGAAGGCAGATAATAAAGTTACCAATGCGGCAATCTTTACTTCTCTTGCTTCTACTTTGTGACCTAAAAATTCCGGTGTCCTGCCTACCATTAACCCGGAAATGAAAACTGCAATGATGATGTAAATAAAATAGTTAAGAATGCCAACGCCGCAGCCACCGTAAAAACCATTTATTAACATGGCCAGCATTTGCATTAACCCTGATAAAGCCATCGAACTATCGTGCATAGAGTTAACAGACCCTGTTGAAATTGCTGTAGTAAGTATGCTCCAGTAACCACTTGCTGCAGGGCCGAACCTAACTTCCTTTCCTTCCATGGCACCCGTTAATTGGGTTATCCCCATTTTTGCAATTAAGGGATTGCCATTTATTTCGGTAATTACTGTGGGAATCAATAATATTAATACGCCCAGTGTCATTACCCCAAAAATTACATAGGCGAATTTTTTGCGTTTGATGTAAAATCCCAATGCAAAAATCATTGCGATAGGTAATAAGGTTTGTCCAATTACCTCAAGCATGTTGGTGAAATAATTAGGGTTTTCCAACGGATGAGTAGAGTTGGCACCAAACCAACCGCCACCATTAGTGCCTATATGTTTTATGGCGATCATACCTGCTGCGGGGCCACGACTAACCTGCACAGTATCGCCCTGCATGGTGGTGATGGTATCTTTTCCATCGAAGCTGGCAGGTGTGCCATTAAAGGCAAGGACAATGGCCATTATTAAACATAGTGGCAATAAAATTCTGGTAATGGTAACCGTAAAAATTTGCCAGAAATTACCAAGGTTATTGGTGGTTTTTTCTTTTAATCCATTAAATAAAGCTACCAGACAAGCAATACCGGTAGCTGCACTTACAAACTGTAAAAACGTGATAACAAAAAGCTGCGTAAGATAGGTAACGCCGGTTTCACCTGAATAATCCTGCAGGTTACAGTTAACAACAAAACTTATAGCGGTATTAAAGCTAAGGTCTGCTGTCATATTGGGGTTACCATCCGGATTTAGGGGTAAATGTGTCTGTAAAAGAAACATAAAAAAAGCGTACACCAACCAAAGCATATTAATGGTAAGCATGGCTTTTAAAAATTCTTTCCAACTCATGGCCTGCCCGGGATTAATGCCGGAAACTTTATAAATTAAACGTTCCAATGGTTTTAAAAAGTCGAGCCAGGTTTTTTCTCCCCCGTATATTTTAGCAATATATTTACCTAACGGGTAGGCTAATAATACAGTCAATATAAAGGAGATAATTATACCGGTTATTTCTGTGTTCATATTCTTTATTTATAGCGTTAAAATTTTTCTGGTTTCAATAAAACATACACGAGGTAAACAAATACCACGATGGAAATAACGAAGAGTATTGCAAACATGATTTTTAGTTTTTGATTTATAATTGTTGGCGAATGTGTTTAGATATTTTCAAAAAAGTCAATGGCTCTAAAAAATAGTGCAAAACATAAAAGTCCCGCGAGGAGGTAAATGATGGTCATCATAATAATTGTTTTGAAGTTTTATAAATTTATCTATGTTTAAAAATTAGGCTAATCTGTTTATGCTTTTTTTACTATAGTATAAAGTTGTTTCTACATATTGAGGAATTTTTTTTACTATAAGCTTTAATTTCCTGATGAAGATTTGCAATAATGTATCCTAATTGTGGCTTTGAATAAATTGGGAGAGTATAATCCTTATTGGTATTAAGTTACAAGAAATTAATTATTTTTTTCTAATTTAAAGGTGCGCGAAAACCCTTCCATTTTGGGTTGGTGCTTGTCATTTTGGTAGGTTGGTAGAGGCTACCTGTTTGAACAGGCGCCATGTAGGAATTGGTCGCGGCCTGTTTCTACGGTAAAGGGATTGAAACATTAAAATTGAACTATCCTTTTTATGAATTTAAATAATTGCCTTATTGAATAAATTATAAGGCTGCATGTAGGTAAAGGCTGTTTGTAAGTGCAGGCCGCAGGTATGAACAGGCCGTATGTAGGAACAGGCCGCAGCCTGTTCCTACAAAAAAATGGCAACATTATAACCTATGGTTTTGTTTGCAAAGGATATTATACAACTTTTCTTTATGATATGGCGGGTATCATTTGTATTTGGAACAGACTTAATACTATTCTTTCATGCGAATATTTTTTCTAAAATTTTTGCTGTTTTTATTATTTTCATCTTCCTGCCAATTGTAAATATTATTTGCGATGTAATTATTAATGCGATTGTAGGATGTTGCATTCCTGATAATGTGGTCATGAAACCTTTGTTGCCAGGCAAACATTGGAAAATCGTTTGACTTGCACCATTTTTTTACTTTGCCTTTTAAATGATTGATGATGGAGGATATGGAATCGGGTAATAATGGTGCTAAACCTTTATGAGCTGACATCGACGCTTGTATTAAAGATTGTTTTTTTTGTAAGGTTTGCGTATTGTCGAAGATGGTAATAACCAAATGGGTGTGATTGGGCATAATTATAGTTTCTCCTAAAGTCACTAATTTATAGGTATCAGGAATAGTAGGGATACTGTCTTTTAAAAACAAACCAATTGCACTTAATTCCATTATCGCCATTTCCTGATCTTCAATAATCTTTCCAAAATAGGGTACCCTGTTTTTGGTGCAAATTGTTATGAAGTAATCACCTATTGTACTATAGTCATAATTGGGTAATCTATATTGTTTTTTGGTTTTATAGAGCATCATGATCCGTTTTAGGTAGGAACAGGCCGCGGCCTGTTCCTACAAGGAATAATATTTTACAAGAAATGTTTATGCTGTTTTATGGCGTATCGGTTTTACGAAGGAACAGGCCGCGGTCTTTTCCTATTGCGTAGATTATTTTTTTTAAAACAGGTCGCGATAGGTTTCTAGGGTAAGGTTATAATTTTATACTCCTCAATTTTTCTATATAATGTTGTCAGGCCTATATTTAATAATTTAGCGCTCTCGGTTTTATTGCCCTTGGTATGATTTAACACCCGCTGAATATGTAGTTTTTCTACACTTGCCAAATCAAATGCGGATAAGGTTTGTTGGCCATAGTGTAATTGCTGCATTTCCAAAGGCAGACTATCAACAGACAATTCTTCTGCATTGGCAAGTATTACGGCTCTTTCAATTACATTTTTTAATTCCCTGATATTACCTTTCCAGTCATGCTGCTGCAGGCGCTCCATAAATTCCTTTCCCATTAAATGGATATGGCCATTTGTTTTCTTTGCAAAATAAGTAAGGAAATAAGTTGCCAGAACGGCAATGTCTTTTTTTCGATCGCGCAAGGCAGGTAAGGCAATTGTAAATACGTTTAGCCTATAAAAAAGGTCTTCTCTAAACAAGCCATCTTTTACGTTTTGTTGAAGGTCGCGATTGGTTGCTGCAATAATACGCACATCTATTTTTGTTGGTTTTACATCACCCACCTTTATAAATTCACCTGTTTCCAAAACCCTTAATAATTTTGCTTGCAGGTCGTAGTGCATTTCACCAATCTCATCTAAAAAAAGTGTTCCGCTGTTGGCTTCTTCAATCAAACCTTTTTTATCTTTTATAGCTCCTGTAAAGGCGCCTGATTTATGGCCGAATAACTCACTTTCTAATAATTCTTTACCAAATGCACTGCAATTTAACGCCATAAAAGGTTTACCAATTCTGGCACTGCCCATGTGAATGGCCTGGGCAAATACTTCCTTTCCGGTACCGGTTTCGCCCAATAATAAAACTGATGCATTGGTTGGGGCAACTTTTTTCGCAAAGGTTATTGCTTCGGCTATTAAAGGAGAATTGCCTAAAATACTGTCAAAACCATATCTTCTTCCTATCTGGTCTTCTAATTTTTCTACTCGTTTTTGTAATTGTACCTTTTCAATGGCACGATTAATTAGCGGAAGTATTTTTTCATTGTCATTGCCCTTTGTTATATAATCGAACGCTCCATTTTTCATGGCTTGTACCCCGTCGGCAATATTTCCATAGGCAGTTAATAAAATAACCTCAATAGCGGGATAAAGCTGTTTGATTTCTTTAACTAATTCTACACCATTTCCATCCGCTAATTTAACATCACACAATACTACGTCTATATACCCCTGCTCTAATTTTTTTAATCCCGCTTTGCAGGTCGCCGCTTCCAATACTTCAAAACCTTCAAGCCTTATAATTCTGGCCATCAATGCCCTTAACTTATCTTCATCATCAATGATCAATATTTTCTTCACGGCTAATTTTTTTTCAAATGTACTGAAATACAATTTTCAGATGGCCGTAACTACAACTTTAACCTATAGTTGTTAAAAATTTAATGGGAGAAGCCTGATTGTAAAAGAAAAAGTAGTTTTGTATTACTTACAATTTCATTAAAAAATTACTATGCGCCCAAAAATTATTTTTACCTTATTACTTGTAGCATTTACCCTTTTTGGTTTTAGAGGGTTCACACAAAACAAAAGCTTTATTTTATCAACCAAAGGGGATACTTTAAACGTTGTTGATAAAAATAATTTAAAGCAGGGCCGATGGGTTATTTCGGTAGCCGAATTAAGAGGGGAGGCTGGTTATGAGGAGGAAGGTTTTTACAAAGACGACAAGAAAAATGGTCCATGGCGAAAGTATAATGCTACCGGTGATATTTTGGCGGTTGAAAACTACCGGATTGGTGGTAAAGAAGGGGTGCAGGAATATTTTACTTATTTAGGTGATTTAGAAAGACATGAAGAATGGAAAGGCTACAATCCTGATGCTCCCTACGACACTATTGCGGTTTACGGTGAAGGTAATAATGTAGTAAATAAGTACAAGCTTGTAAAGGCCGAGCAATACAGCATCCCCAATGGCGAGTGGAGATATTATGCTGTTGGCGGTAAATTAATTAAGTTGGAAACCTATGACCATGGAAGATTACTAAAAAATAACGAACCGGCTAAAGTGGTTGTTGCCGCAACAGATGATAAACCCAAAGAGGTTGGGAAAACTAAAGAAATATTGGACTATGAAAAGAAATACAGTAATAAGAAAAGAAAAAAATTGGAGCGTGATGGAAAAACCGGACTGTAGCTTATAAAATATTTTATTTAATTCCGGTTAATTTTTTGGAAAACATCCGTAATTAAGGGTTAATGTTTTACCATAAATGGGCTGTTGAATTACTAAAGCCTGAAGTATAGTTTATTGCAGCAAATTAAATGGCTTTTTTACTAAACCTCGATGCCTTTTGATAAAAAATTAACTGTCTTAGTACAATTTTTTTTTACATAATAGGGTTAAAAAGCTAAGCAATATTTAAAGCTGTAGCCACAATAAAAATGTTGCGCGATTTTTTTTGCCCTTACCGGTAATTTTAAATAACGCCACTTAAACAGGCTTGAATATGTTGAATTAATTGATTTTTAAAGAATAACTATTGTGACAAATAATTTAAATGCTTTGTACCTTTGCAATCTAAAAGCGCAAAAATATACATATGGAATTTGTTGATTATTATAAAATATTGGGTGTTGAAAAAAGTGCATCGGAAGACGACATAAAAAAAGCTTATCGAAAACTAGCCAGAAAATTACACCCTGATCTTAATCCGAATGATAAAGAGGCCAATAAAAAATTTCAACAGATAAATGAAGCAAATGAGGTTTTAAGCGATTCTGAAAAAAGGAAAAAATACGACCAGTATGGTAAAGACTGGCAGCATGCCGATCAGTTTAATCAGCAAAAACAGCAACAGCGATCTTCTCAAAGCTATGGTGCACAAGGTTTTGGTGATGACGGAGAAGGCGATTTCTCTAATTTCTTTGAGTCGTTATTTGGCGCGGGAGGGCGCAATAGCAGGCAGACAAAATACCGTGGTCAGGATTATAATAGTGAACTGCAACTTAGTATGACCGATGCTTTGGAAACGCATAAGCAGACCATTACCGTTGATGGAAAAAATTTGCGCATTACCATTCCTGCCGGTATTGAAAACGGACAAATTATAAAACTTAAAGGACAGGGTGCTTCGGGGGTAAATGGTGGGCCGGCCGGGGATTTATTTATAACGTTTAATATTGCGAATCACCCGGTATTTAAACGCTCCGGTAACGATTTGTACATGCATACTTCTATAGATTTATATACCGCATTACTTGGTGGCGAAACAACTATTGAAACATTAACCGGAAAGCTAAAATTGAAAGTGAACCCCGAAACCCAACACGCCACTAAAATACGCCTGAAGGGAAAAGGTTTTCCTGTATATAAAAAAGAAGGCGAATTTGGTGACCTGTATGTTACCTATGATGTAAAGTTACCTACCAATTTAAATGATCAGCAAAAAGCACTTTTCACAGAATTGTCGCAGCTTAAATAATAAATTGTATGCAAACAAATGATTTGATAGCAGCTAATGAATTTTGTATTTATAACAATATAGAATTATCGTTTATTACATCTTTGCAAAATTCCGGTCTGATAGTAATTATAGAAACCGATGAAAATGTTTTTATTCCGGCAGACCAATTACCCCAATTGGAAAAACTAGTTCGTTTATACCATGAAATGGATATCAATCTGGAAGGAATTGAAACCATTACCTATCTCCTGCAAAGATTACAACAAAAACAACAGGAGGTAAAGCTGCTTAAAGCCAGGCTGGGTATGTATGAGGATATTTAATTTTTTAACTATCTGCCGGTCATTTATTTTTAGCAAGTAAATAAGCATAAACAAAAGCAGGGTTTGTTATAAAACCCGCTATCCGATAATTTCTTTTTCTAAAGTCATAAATTCTAATTGGGTAAGGTGCTTACCCGTTAAATTATCTTCAATAAATACCTTTCTTTCATTAGTATCCGTATAACCATGGCGCTGGTACCAGTCAATCAATTTTAACCTTAAGGTGATTACCGTCATATAAATTGAGCCGCAGTTTAAATGTTGTGCATATTCTTCTGCAGCTTTTAATAATTGTTTGCCTGTGCCGCTTCCTTGTAAATGTGGTGCTACGCTTAACATACCGAGGTATAATTTATTACCGTGTTGTTGTAAATTTACACAGCCAATAATTTGGTTTTGTTCATTGGTATATTTTACCAATATACTTTCGGGCAAGGCTATCAATTCCAGTAAAGAACTTTCATTTGTTCGGGTATCACCTGCAATAAGGTCAGCCTCATGCGTCCAGCCAAGTTTAGCAGTTTCACCTCTGTAGGCACTATTGAGTAAAGCGGTAAGTGTAGCAGCGTCAGCAGGTTCAGCAATTCTTAGGTGCTTGTTTGAAAATTTAAACATGTTGCGAAATTAAAATATTTTATACATCTAACATTATTTTAAAAAAATTAGTTGCAGTTATAACCAATATCATTTTGATTTAAATTAGGTATCGATCACCTTAAATTATTTATTAGGTTATTGGTACCTAAGTTCCATTTAACAAAAGAGGTTTTTTAAGGTAGTAAGCATTTTTTCTATGCATCTAATTACACTTCTTACCCTTTGTCACGCTTGCCATAGATTGCGTAACTATACCACCGCCCATTTGCTTCTTTCAAAATTATAAACTTCGTATTTTATAATTAATCCGCAGCGACGTTCAGAACTTAATGAAGGGGCTTATGCAATTGCTGTTTTAATTATTTGCGGTTTTAAAGTACACAGCCTGCCGTTAAAAGAGACAATAAAATAAATAAGCTACATCCTGCAAAGGGTTTACCAATCACCTGCCTGTTTAAATTATTGAATTCCCTTTTTTTATTCAATTACTATTTATAATAATTGTAAAGCAAATCAAAGGAAGAGTAGATATTCCTGATTATTAATAATTTAATAATAGCAGTATAACATAATCATAACGCTGTCATTAATGCTATTAACATAAGATACGCTATTTTTATTTTTATAAAATGATAATATGTGCAATTTGAAAGGCCTTGGTTTTTGTATGCTTTATTTATTTTTTCTGCCTTTTTATTCCCTTTCTCAAAAACAACTTTTACCCCAAAATAAACATCGGGTTATTGTGATTGCTCATCGGGGCGACCATACAAAAGCACCCGAAAATACATTGGCAGCCTATCAAAATGCCATAAATGATGGTGCCGATTTTGTAGAAATTGATCTTCGTCAAACCAGGGATAGTGTATTAGTGATTATGCACAACGACAATATAAATAAAATGACCGGATTTGATGCGGAGGTAAGGGATTTGTTATTTGATACCCTGCGTATAAAAAAACTGCGTGATCCGTTTTATACAGAATACGGTTTATTTGATATCCCAACTTTTAAAGAAGTTTTACAATTGTGCAAAGGGAAAATAAATATTTATCTGGATTTTAAAGAAGCTGATGTTGCAGAAACATTTAAGGAAATTTTTGATGCCGGTATGCAAAACCATATTGTGGTATATATCAATGAACCCCATCAATATAATGAGTGGAAGACCATTGCTCCCATGATGCCCTTAATTATTAGCCTGCCCGATGAAATTAAATCACCGGTGGCATTACAAGATTTATTAAATACTTTGAATGTTGATATTTTAGATGGGGAAGCCATCAATTATACGGCAGCAATGGTTGCAACTGCAACCGAAAAACAGGTTCCTATTTGGGTTGATGTACAGGCAGATATTGAAGATGAAACAGCATGGAGTACTGCGATAACCCTTGGTATTACTGGTTTGCAAACCAACCATCCCAAACAATTGATAGATTGGTTAATTAAAAAGGGACTTCGGTGATAAAAAATACCTATTCAAAATTATAGCAGTGGGCCTGGACATTTTTATTCAAAAAGAAGCCTGATTATATCCTCGTCTATAAATTGCTCTTCATCCATTTTTTTGAAGGATTTTATCAACTCTTTTACATAGTTTAAAGCCTTTGGTCCTTCCAGATTGGAGATGTCTTTTTTAAAAATCCTGATCGAATTTTTTGCACTTATCACAAGATTGTGCAAGGTGTCAACAGGGAATTTTCGAATACCATACCCTTCAATATTTCTCAATACATAATACTGGGGCTGATTTAATATTGCATGTTTTTCATGTTCTAAAGAACTTGCCTGCTCTCTCAATATTTGCAGGTATACTGCTAATTTCTCTTCTGTCAAACTTTCTAAATGATCTGTTTCTTTATGTATCCATTTTAATTCCAGCGACAATAAGGCGTGTAGGTTTTTAGCTTCATAGGCAGCAATTAAAGACTTCATCAACACCTCTTTTTCTAATTTTCTTTCAGGATCCTGTTCCAGATCAGGATGAAAAAGTTTCGCTAATTGTCTGTAGATGGTACTAATATTTTTTTGTTTCATCTCCTCCACAGCCTTTTGCATTTTCTCACTTTCCACCTGCCTGATAGACTTCTTTTTATTATCGGCCTTTATTTTTTTTTGCTCCCCTTTTTGCTCCTCCTCCTCAAACATTTTTTGCTTTGCTTCAGCAATTTTGGCTGCTATTGCTTCGCTGTCCTCCATATTTATACCCGTCATATCAACCTTTAATTTTTTAAAAGCTTCCTGAAGGTCTGCAAAACTGGCTTCCTTTTCTTCCTTTAATAATTTATCATAGTTTATACCTTCTATTTCAGAAAAAATACGTTTCAATTCTTCGGGTAATTCATTGTCAGATTCTCCAAAAAATTCCTGAAAATTATGTTGAATAATCCATTTTAAATGCCGCTGGTCTGTTTTAGAAAGGCGTTTTGATTTATAAATATCCCATAAAGCAATGATTAATTTTTGCCTTCCTTCCAATACTTTTAACTGTGCCGGGTACAGATCTGTTGAATATATTTTTAAGGCCATATCATATTGCAAGCCTTTCTTTTCAATTTCTTTCTGTAATTTTTCTATTCGCTGGGTAAGTTTATTAAAGGCCTCCTGATTTTTAGTAAGTTTTTGTTTTACCCCTTTGGTTATAGTTAGACCCTTAAATTTGGTATTGTTATTTGTTGATTGCTGCATAAAATTTATAAAAAAAAATCTATTTTAAAGCTGCAAATTTACAGTTTTACAGGCGGAGAAATATACAATGCACTATTATTTTTTATACAAGCTCAAACTTTTTAGCATTTTATTATCTACTCAATTTCAATGTAAAAACGTAAAAAATTTCAACCTGTTACCTGTTTATTAATCAACGGTGTACTTTGCTTTTACTGTTACACCTTCCCAATTATCTGTCCTGAAAGGAGCCAGGGGAAGCCCAATTTTATTAAACACATTGCCTTCCGAAGCATCGTTTATCCAGTTGTACCGAACGCTGACAGGTTGGGATATTCCGGTGGAAGAAACTACCATTTTATCTCCTTGTATAGTAGCATCCGCCGGTATAAATTTCTTATCAGCACCTGCAATTTCAAATCCTTTAATAGTACTGTTAATACCCTTCACCATCAAATTTCCCCCCGTGTGAATAAACGAAATTGTTGCAGTTTTGCCCGATATTTTTATAGATTGGAATCGGGCACTTGAAAATTCTCCGGCAATTTTATATTGATTGTGCAAAGCCAGCAGCCCAAGTCGTTTTCCAACATCCTGTTTATTCTTAGGATGAATATCGGCCGGGTTTCCTATATCAGTTGTAACCACCATTCCGGTGTTGGGTAAGCTTAAAGCCATGCCTTGGGCCTCTCTTAATTCGGCCCAGTTACTGCCATTGTTACTGTTAGATTCGGCAGACCCAAAAGTAGCAAGCTGCACAAAATAAAAGGGAAAATCACCTTGTTTAAATTGCTTTCTCCAATCGGTTATCATCAATTTAAATGCAGTACGGTATTGGTATGCACGATCTGCATTGGCTTCTCCCTGGTACCATAAGGCTCCCCTGATGGTACAATGTATAAGCGGGTTTATCATTGCATTGTACAATAGGCTGGGGTAGTCGTTAGGACCTACAGAAGTTGCACCTCCCTTTACGACAGCTACGTTAAACTGCCAATCACCGGCAAGTGAAATTGTTGCTGTACCTATGGTTAATTTAATTGCATTTGCAAGGCCGTAAATGCCGCCACCACCGCCGGTATCTTCAATTTTTACTGCAATGGTATTTTTTCCTGCTTTTAAAATGCCGGCTCCAATGGTATAGTTTCTTGGCGTATTATAACCCGAAGTGGAACCAACTTTTTCGCCGTTGATATAGGTTTCATCATTGTCATCAATTACCGAAAGATTGAGCTGTGCCGGTTTTCCTGCATCTTCGTCTTTAATGATTATGCTTTTTCTCATCCACACAATGCCATCAAGATCCGGCAGGCCTTCATTTTCCCATAAGCCCGGAACTTTTATTACAGGCCATTTACTATCATCAAAATTGCTATTTTTCCAATCACTGGTATTTACATCATCCTTAAAGTCTCCCTGCAATTTTATAATATTTTTTCTAATATTATCATTGCGGTCTTTCATTTTTTGTTCAATGTTTATGCCTTTTGTTGCAGTGGCCACATATTTAAGTGAAGGGCTATTTTCAAAGGCGTCTTCGCTTGTCCAGGCTTCCACCTGGGTGCCGCCCCAACTTGTATTAATCAGCCCAATGGGTACCTTTAATTTATTGTATAATGCTCTTGCAAAAAAGTAAGCAGCAGCCGAAAAATCGCCTGCATTGGCCGGTGTGCAAATTTTCCAATCGCCTCCCGGAATATCTTCCTGTACAGTTTGGCTAACGGTATTCGGCACTTTAAAATGCCGTATCATCGGGTAGTTCGCATTTGCAATTTCTTGCTTATAATTATTGATATGACCCCAGCCTTCAATGGGCATTTCCATATTTGACTGGCCGCTGCAAACCCATACTTCACCTACCAGAATATTTTTTAAAATTACCTCGTTATTCCCCTTAACTATTAATTGAAACGGACCTCCTGCATTTTCTGTTGCCAAACTAATCAACCATTTTCCCTTACTATTGGCAACTGTTGATTTTACCTGCTTATGGAATTGAATCGTTACTTTTTCATTTGGCAATGCCCAACCCCATACATTAATGGGTTTTTCACGCTGCAACACCATATTGTCGCTAAATATTTTTGGAAGTAAAATGTCGGCAAATGTAGTAGTACAAAGCACTGTAGCAAATAATAAGACAAGTGTTTTTTTCATTTCTATATAATTATTTATGGCGCAATTTTTTACTATGCTAAAATAAGTAAAACTTTAATAGAAAATATTAAGCAGCAGGCTATATCTGGTGCAGATAAAGTAGATTACCGGCTAAATATCGTAAGCAATAATGCGCAAAAACTAACAAATTTTGTTATTCCTAAGCATTTTTTACAGCGCCGCTGCGATTCTTTTTACAGGCACACTTCCATCAAATGCCTGAACAAATTTTCCTTTTTTATTGTACAGAAACATACCCGGAAGAAATTTTATGTTAAAGAAAGTGCCAAAAAAATAACTGTAATCCCGGCCAAGGGTAATATTAGGATAGTCGGCTAATTTATACTCCTCATAAAACTTTTTAAGGTTTTTAAAATCGAGGTGGCCAACCATTATTATTTGAATATTTTTAAAGATATCCATATGCGATAAAATCTCTTTTACCTCATGAATGCAATGTTCACAATCCGGACTAAAAACCATGATAAGCACCGGCTTTTTTGGTAGTAGGTTAGCCTTTGCAAACTTGCTGCTATCGGGTACCCTTGTAATTGTAAACGGGGGTACATTGGGGTATTTATAATATAATGCTGCTGTATCAGTTTGTGCCTTGCCATGGATAACCATTAACATCAACAAGCAATAAAATGCAAATTTTTTCATTCCTTAAATTTTGATAAAGCTAATCGATAACTGTGATATGCAGCCGTCAACCTATTATAACAATATGTTCCAATAAGTTAAGGCCGGTAGTAATAGGGGTTACCTCCTTTAAATATTTTTGTGCGCCCGGGCGGGCTTTACGCAAGTACTCCGCAGCGCCGAAATAAAAGTACACCAGCTTCGTAAATTCTACGGCGCTTTACGGGGTACTTGCTTCAATCCCTGGCGCTTGACCTCAACGGTAAAAAATAGGTTAGCAAGTCATTATATTTTGCAATTATTTAAAAGTAGTTTACCTCATAATGCTATTTGTAAATGCAGCCTCTTCTTTATCTTCAATTAATGTATACAATGCCTTAAACAAACAAGTTTACAAAGCTTGTGCAAAAATGATTTCCATTAAAAATTATCCCTTAATTTTGAATCTCAAAGGAAATGGAGTCTTCCTACTTAACCGTCTTTAATTACAAAGACTAATGGCGCCTACAAATGGTAATTATTTTATTACAGGCAAACTATTTGTAGGATGAAAAAATCAAGCTTCTTAAATGACCAGTATTTAATAACCAAACAATTATTGGGTTGGACAGTCCTTATTTTCCCCGTTTCTGTAGTTATAGGTTTATTGGTGGCATTTTTTTTATGGATATTGGATCTGGCTACCAAAACAAGGTGGCAACATCTATGGCTTATTTTTTTATTGCCTTTTGCAGGCATTTTTATTTGGTGGCTGTACCATAAGTTTGGTAAAAGAAGCGTAGCCGGCAACAACCTTATCATTGAAGAAATTATTGAACCGGTCAAAGGAATACCTGCAAGCATGACCCCCTTAATTTTTTTCACAACCATCTTAACCCATTTATTCGGTGGCTCGGCAGGCAGGGAAGGAACAGCCGTACAAATAGGTGGCAGCATTGCGTTTCAATTTGCAAAAATTTTAAAATTACAACCAGCCCAAAAACAAATTTTATTAATGTGCGGTATTGCTGCTGGTTTTGCTGCAGTATTTGGAACCCCCATTGCAGCAGCCATTTTTGCACTGGAAGTATTATACATTGGCCGTATTCAATACAATGCCTTAATACCCTGTTTGATGGCTGGTATTATTGCTCATATTACTTGTATATCCTGTGGTATTCATCATACCCAATACAGTATTGCTTTTAGAGGTAATGCTATTTTTTCCCCTTATATTGCCTTCGATATAGTGGTTTTATTAAAAGTTATTGCAGCGAGTATATTATTTGGTTTTGCCGCCATTACATTTGCCCGGCTAACCCATTTTATAAAAGATAGTAGTAACCGGCTCATCGCCATAAAATGGCTGGTGCCGGTTATCGGCGCTTTTATAATTGTTGGCATTAGTTATTTGCTGGGTACTTTCGATTATTTAGGTTTGGGGGTTAGTAATCCGTATCCCGGTGGTATCAGTATTATATCGTCTTTTACGGCAGGTGGCGCCACTAATTTTAGTTGGTTTTGGAAACTACTATTAACCGCCATCACACTTGGTATGGGGTTTAAAGGGGGGGAGGTAACACCATTGTTTTTTATTGGAGCAGCCCTGGGCAATGTTTTGGCTTCCATCAGCGGAGCTCCTGTAGATTTAATGGCGGGGTTGGGATTTATAGCAGTTTTTGCAGCAGCAACCAATACACCACTGGCCTGTACATTAATGGGTATTGAACTATTTGGTGCCGAAAATATAACCTATTATGCGGTGGCCTGTTTTACCGCCTATTATTTTAGCGGCCATACCGGCATTTATCAATCCCAAAGACTGGCTATTTCAAAAATATTTGTTCCAAATCCACCACAAATAAATGATGGTACCGAAATATAAGATGTAGCAAGCCATGGAAATATCTTCAATGGCCTGTTTATTATTTGAGGCTATTTAATAAAAGCAGTTTAAATACTACGGTTGCTATCAAAATTTTCCAATTCTTTTGATACTGCGTTTAAAAAGGTAGAACCCAATGCGCCATCAATAATGCGATGATCGTAACTTAATGAAATGTACATCATATGCCGTATCGCAATACTGTCGCCCTGTGCAGTTTCAATTACCATCGGTCTCTTTTTAATGGCTCCAACCGCCATAATTGCAACCTGCGGCTGGTTAATAATTGGAGTACCCATAATGCTGCCAAAAGTGCCCACATTGGTTAACGTAAACGTACCGCCATTGGTATCATCCGGTTTTAATTTACCTGTTCTTGCCGCATTTGCCAGGCCATTTACCTGCTTTGTAATGCCTACTAAATTTAACTGATCGGCATTTTTAATTACCGGTACAATGAGGTTGCCGTTTGGTAAGGCAGTTGCCATTCCTATATTGAGGTCCTTTTTAATTATTATTTTATCGCCATCAATAGAGCTGCTCAGCAATGGATATTTTTTAATACTTTTTACGATAGCTTCTATAAATAAAGGGGTATACGTAATTTTTTCACCCTCTCTTTTCTCAAAATCTTTTTTTATTTTTTCTCTCCACAATACCAAGGCCGTTACATCACACTCTGCAAAACTGGTAACATGGGCACTTGTATTTTGACTGTCAATCATGTGCTTGGCAATCAATTTTCGCATACGATCCATTTCAATAACCTCTACGTTACCTGAATAACTTACCGTTATGCGTTGTGGTTCTTTATTGGCAACTGCCATGGTTTCGGGTTGCTTGCGCTCAATAGTAGGTTCTATTGCAGTTGTAGAAGTGGTAACTACCTGGTGATTATTATGATGCCGGGTTGAAATATAGGATAAAATATCTTTTTTACTAACCCTTCCATCCTGACCTGTACCTTCAATTTTTTCAAGTTCAACCATCCCTATACCTTCCTGCTGGGCAATATTAATTACCAGCGGCGAATAAAATTTAATACTATTATTAAGAGGCTGGGCGTTATTTTGCACTATAAAATTAGAAGGCTGGTAAGGAACTTCTTCAATAAGATCTGCTTCTTCGTAAGCTGGTTTTTGGGGAGAAGGGGTAGGCTGCGACTGGGTTACAGCAGAACTGGCACCTACTCTTATTTTAGCGATCACTGTCCCAATCGGTACAATATCGTTTTCATTAAACAAAATTTCTTCTAAAACGCCGGCGGTAGTAGAAGGTACTTCACTATCCACTTTGTCGGTTGCAATGTCCAGCAAGGTTTCGTCCTCCTGTATGATATCACCTGGTTTTTTATGCCATTTTAAAATGGTTGCTTCCATGATGCTTTCCCCAAGTTTGGGCATTATCAGATCAACAATTGCCATACAATTATATTATTATAGATTTTAAAAAATGGAGTGATGCCCCCCTGGAATAACAACAAAAAAACCTGCTACCAGGCTTAACAATTTTAAAACCCTCAATATATGGCGGGCTGCTAAAATTTTTATTTGTTACTTTAAATGAAAAGGCAATCGATAATATTTTTCAAAGGTAATTATTTCCTTGTAAACCGATGGCGTTTGTGCAAAAAAGCAATAAGCTGCAATTGGTTGATTATAAAGTAAAATCAATTTTTGAACTGTTTGATTTATCCCATTACAATTAAGGATAGTTTTAGTTTTAAACATCCGCTAATATAAATTTTCTTAAAATATTAAGGGCATTGGTTGCAGTTAAATGAGTGTTGCGTTCTCTATCAAACCTAAAATGTAATTTCTGTGCCTCAATTTTATGTTTATTGCCTACTGCAATCCATACTGTTCCAACTGGTTTATCCGGTAAACCACCATCAGGTCCCATTATACCCGAAACCGCAATTACATAATCTGATTGAATAGATGCAAGTGCACCTTTTGCCATTTGTACCACAACTTCTTCACTTACTGCCCCTTTTGCAGCCAGTGTTTCTTTAGCAACTGCCAACAGATCTTCCTTAGCTTTATAAGAATAACTTACCACACTTGCATCATAAAAAAGCGATGAACCGGGAATGGTTGTTAAAAGGTGTGCAATAAAACCTCCGGTACAACTTTCGGCTGTGCAAACGGTTTTTTTGCGCGAAACCAATAATTTACCCAGAACCTTTTCCATGCGTTCATCTAAATTGGTTACAAGGTGTTCAACTACCAGCGATTGTAAATTTTCAAAATATTCTTGTATTTCTTTTTCAATACCTGCATTATCAAAACCTACGGATGATAAGCGCAAACGTACCATTCCATAATTGGGGAGGTAAGCCAATTTAATATGAGCAGGTAAACCCGCTTCAAAATTTATTAATTTTTCTGACAAAAAAGATTCGCCGATTCCCGCTGTCATTAAGGTACGATGTGTTATGTGGGGAAATATAAAATAAGTACTTAAATTAGGTATAACAAAATCTTCCATCATACCCTTCATCTCATAAGGTACGCCGGGCATACTTACAAAAACTTTTCCCTCCATTTCAAACCACATACCGGGTGCCGTACCTCTTTTATTAAGAATAATTTTACAAGTGTCAGGCACCTCTGCCTGTTTATAATTACTCTCGATCATGGGCTTATTCAGCACCCGTTCAAAAATATCTTTAACATTTTGCAGGGCCTGTTCATTTACAACCAGCTTACCATTAAAATATTTATTCAGTAATGGCTTTGTTATATCATCAGCAGTAGGCCCTAAACCGCCCGTAATTAATATAATATCCGCATGTTTACTTTCTTCATCGAGGGCTTTCCAAATTTCATCGTAGTTGTCGCCAACCGCCACCCTTCTTTTTACTATTATACCTGCCTTATTTAGTTGTTGCGCCATCCAGGCACTATTGGTATCTATAACTTGTCCTATTAATAATTCATCCCCAATGGTAATGATGCTTGCTTGTGTCATGCTAATCTTAAAGTGAATAATTGCTGCAAGTTAATTCATGTATTAAAATTGTTTATTAATTATTATTAGCGGAGCTTATAATTGTTTCCTGCACAAATATTTAGAAGACTACTTTATAATAGTACAGTACCCTATTACCTTTGCTTAAATTGTTTCCTCATAAAACAAAGAAATGAAATAGTTTTTATTTTTATGAAAGGCAAATTGATTTTGATAATTGGATATAAAATGGTGCTGCAATCCGGCAGAAATTTAAAAATATTCATTTTAAAAAGGTCATTATAATACTATAGGCAATGGGTGCGGGTTAAAAAACTGTTTAATTTTTATAATTTTAAAATATTGTTATTTTATTTAAACCACCATCTGCAACTAAAAAAAGAAAGCCGAATAAAAAGTACACTTAAAATTAATGGTCATAAACAAAATAGTTTATTTGTTTATCTGACCTTAATAGCTGTATTTCGTAAGCAAAAATAATATGTATGCCAGCTCAAAATTTAAAAAATCACGCCCGTTTTGTACCCTTATTTCATTTTGTAACCTTGCCACTATTATTATTGGTAATTGTAGGTTCCGTTGTTAATCTGATAAATTTTTCACATGAAAATTTATTAACGGCCCTGTTAATACTGTTATTGAGTATTGTAACGCTGCTGGTTTCATTTTTTGCAAGAGCATTTGCATTAAAAGCCCAGGACCGGGCGATCAGGGCCGAAGAAAATTTAAGGTATTTTATTGCTACAGGTAAACCAATGGACCAGGCAATTACAACAGCTCAAATTGTAGCCTTAAGATTTGCAGGTAATGAAGAGTTTGTAGGTTTAACCAACAGAGCCGTAACTGAAAAAATGAATTCAAAAGAAATAAAAATGGCCATTCAAAATTGGAAAGGAGACTATAATAGAGTGTAATTAAACAATTGAATTGAGCCTGTATTCCTTGGTCATTTAAGGAAGGCTTGAAAGATATATCGTATGGAAATTGGAGTTGTTGTTACAAGATTACTAAATTAATTTTTAAATTAATAATTATTTTTTTTTTGGTTTTTAGCCAAATAATTTGATCGCTACCTACTAAAACGAGCTCAGGCATTTATAAAATGCTGAGCTCGTTTTAGTAGGTAGTATGATGGTATTTAATAGGTAGTATTTTGGTCTTTGCAGTGCTTAAATAATTTAATAGTTCCTTCTTACCGGCCTAAGTCATTTACTATTTTTATTGATCAATTAATAAAGTAAAATTATTTTAGGGAGGATGACCCAACAAAGTATTTGTCTAATTTTTCTCTGAAAGCTTCGGGTATTCCACAGCGTTTCATATGCTTGGCTTCCATAAAATAAAGCGTTACATCTCCTGTATTTAAGAGCGCGCCGGCTTCATTATAAATTTCTGAATGAAAAAGTATTTTATGGTGCGTTGGTAATTCACTAAGCGTTGTTTTTACGGTTAGCAGATCATCGTATTTTGCCGGACGTAAAAACCGGCTATGGATATCAACTACCGGCATAATTATTCCCATGGCTTCTACATCTTTATACGTAAAACCAAGATGTCGTATGGCTTCTGACCTGCCAATTTCATAAAATTGGGCATAGTGTCCATGGTAAACCACTCCCATCTGGTCTGTCAGGGCATAATGAACTCTTATCTGCGTCTCTGTTGTGTACATTCGTTATTTTATGTTTAAAAAAAAGATTCAAAAATTCAATATAGTAAACATTCTTCATTAATTGGCCATATAATGCTAACTAATCCATTAAACACCAATGCTAAATTTATCTACCCCTCATGCCATCAATACTTGCTTTACCCGGACCTATAAATAATATGGCAATAAATCCAAGCGAAAATAAGGAGGCCAGTTGTCCGGTATTTAAAAAATCAAAGTGGTGAATTTTTAAAAATACTACAGTAAAACCAATCAGTATCGGTATGCAGGCAAGCCTGGTAAACAATCCCATTATCACAAAAATGGAACAAAAAAACTCAGAAAAAATAATTAAGGCAGCGCTGATATTCCCTGTAAGAAAAGGTAATACGGGTACTATGCGGACTGTATTTTGAAAATGGGTAATTTTTTGGTAACCATGGTTGAGCAGTAAAATACCAAGCCCAACCCTTAAAAACAACATAGCTGTATTAACACTGCCGGCACTATATTTTGTAGAAAAAAAACTTCTCATAGGTTGTTAATTCTTTTTAGGTTTTATAAATTTTCATCTTTGTCTTTTCTTTAACACGCTGACAAATGTACATTCGTTTTAATTATCACTTATCCACTTATTAACAAATGCTTTGGAATGGTGTTTGCTTGAGGGGCAATATAGTTAATTTTACTGCACTTAATAATGAATGCTACAATCAATATGATGAAACATAAATATGCCCTGCTTTTAATTGCAATACTATTTTCGTTTACAGCTTTTGCTCAGCCCACCCACGTTATTACGGACGCAGAAAAAAAGTTTAAGGAAGCGAAAGAATTATTTGTAAAACAACAGTACGCCCTAGCTTACCCTTTGTTACAGGAGGTTATAGATCAATACCCTGATAAAGAAAAAAGTAATAATGTTTACTTGCACGATGATGTAAATTATTATTTTGTGGTTTGCCGTTTAAAACTTCAGTTGCCAATTGCAGAAGAAGAAGCCAAACATTATATTGATTGGGTTAACAATACGCCGCGTATTGAGTTGATGAGCTACCACCTTGGTAAATTTTATTTTGTAAAAAATGACTTTAGCAATGCCATCAAATATTATGAAAAAGCAGCCCTTACAAATTTAAGTAATGAGGAAATTGCTGATTCGAAATTTGAAATGGCCTATTGTTATTTTAATTTAAAGCGTCTGCAAGATGCCAAGCCACTTTTTAATGAGATCCATCAATTACCCAACAATAAATATTATATCCCCGCAAATTATTATTACGGATTTATTAGTTACTACGATCATAATTACAATGAAGCACTAAAATCTTTTAAACTGGTAGAAATGAGGGACGAGTACAAAGCCATTGTTCCCTACTATATTGCCGAAATATATTATTTTGAAAAGAAAAAAGACGAATCATTAAAGTATGGCGAAAGCGTTTTAAGCAGGGGAGGACTTTATTATGATAAAGAAATGAAACAGCTTTTGGGACAGATATATTTTGAAAATAAAAATTATGCCCGGGCCTTACCCTTATTGGAATATTATGTAAACAATACCCCAAAAGTAAGTAAAGAAGATTTGTATGAAGTAAGTTATTGTTATTACGAAGCCAGGCAATTAACCAAGGCCATTGCAGGTTTTAAGCAGTTAAGTAACGAACAGGACAGTCTTGGCCAAAACTCCATGTACTTATTGGCAGATTGTTATTTGCGTACCAACCAAAAAGCCAATGCACGCACTGCCTTTCAATATTGTGCAGGTAACAACAGCAATAAGTCACAGCAGGAAATATCGCGATTTAATTACGGTAAATTATCGTATGATTTGGGTTACCCGGATATTGCCTTAAATGAAATGCGTACATTTTTAAATGATTACCCCAACTCAAGTTACCTTACCGAGGCCAAAGAAATTTTAGTGGCTTTATTGGCAAACACCAATAACTTTAATGATGCCTTAAGTTTATATCAGTCCTTTGATAAGCCTACGGCTGCCATGCAAAGAGTTTATCCACGAATTTTATACGGAAGGGCGGTAGAGTATGTAAATGACCAGCAACTACTAAAAGCGGATGAATTATTTACTACAATTTTAAACCTTCCTGCGTCTGCAGTGAGCCCTTATGCTAATTTTTGGAAGGGCGAAATTGCATTTCGTTTACCGGATTACGATGCTGCAATCAGATACCTGTCCCTTTATGTACAAAGCGGCGCCAATGCACAGGGGGAGGCAAATTCAACGACAGCAAAATACGATCTGGGTTATAGCTGGATGAAGAAGGAAAATTACAAGCAATCGGCCACTTTTTTTGACGCTATCGCAAAAAACAAAACTACAGCTACTCCTGTTGAGCAGGATGCCTATTTGCGCAGTGCTGACAGCTACTTTATGCTGAAAGATTTTAGTAAAGCTAACAATATGTATGAGGCGGTTTTAAACAATGCATTGCCGCAAAGTGATTACGCTATGTTTCAAAAAGCATTGATAGCAGGCATAAAAAGTGAAGGAGCAAAAATTGCTATTTTAAATAATCTTTTAAGATTATATCCGCAAAGTAATTTAATACCGGATGGTACTATGGAAATTGCTAATACTTATATGGCAGAAGAAAAGTTTAGAGAAGCTATTCCATTTTTAACTACCGTATTAAATAACAGTAAGGCGGGCGGTTTAAAACCAAAGGCATATTTAAAATTAGGATTAAGTTATTATAACCTTAATGATAATGAGAAAGCCCTGTTCAATTACCAAAATTTAATTCAGCAATTTCCTCAATCTACCGAAGCTGAGGAAGCCTTGGGCAATGTTAAAAGTATTTATGTAGAAGAAGGTAAACCCAATGAATATGTGGAGTTGATGCGGAAAACTGGTAAAAATATATCGGTTACAGAAGCCGATGGCATTACTTTTTCTGCTGCGCAGTTAAAGTTTAACAATAATGATTGTGCAGGCGCTATTGCTGGTTTCAATAATTATCTTGCTCAATTTCCAACCGGCGCCTCTGCCATTGATGCAAATTTTTTACGAAGCGAATGCTATAGTAAAAATAAAGATTGGAAAAATGCAATTACCGGGTATAATTATGTAAGTAATCAGGGATTAAATAAATATTTTGAAAGAGCAACTGTAGCAGTATCCCGTATAAATTATTTTGAATTGAAAGATTATGTCAGTGCAAAAAAGAATTTTGAGGCTTTAAGAAAAGGAGCTGTAAATCAGGATAATCAACTGGAGGCCTTGCGTGGATTGATTCGTTGCGACTATCAGTTAAAAGAATATGATCAGGCAAACGATATTGCCAAAGAATTACTAAAAAGTAAAGGTATAAGTACGGACGATAAATCTGTCGCCTTTTTGGTATTGGGTAAATCTCAACAAATAAGTAAGGATTTCGCTGGTGCAATACAGTCTTTTAAAGCTTGTGCTGCTATAAATAAATCAGCCTGGGGTGCCGAAGCACGGTATGAAGTTGCAGCTTGCCAGTTTAGTTTAGGAAATTATACCGCTGCCGAAAAAGCTGCGCAGGTAGTAATAAAGGAAACTAGTAGTTATGACTTTTGGCTAACGCGTAGTTATATTTTATTAGGAGATATATTTTTACAACAGAAAGATTATTTTAATGCGAAGGCTACCTACCAGAGCGTGGCTCAAAATTCAACGATTATAGAATTAAAAACCGAAGCTCAACAAAAATTAAGCGATGCCAAGGCAGAAGAGAAGCCCGGTTCTAAAATTAATTAATGCAACAGAATGCTGGTAAAAATATATTAAAATGAATTCTTTTTTTAAATACTACTTTATAATGAACAGTAAAATTATCCTTATTACTACTTTAATTTGTCTTTTTAATTTTGTGGGTTTTGCTCAAAAAGATACTTCAAAAAGGCAAACTATTGATATTACTTCCAGCTATAAACCGGTGTTGAGAAATGCAGTTAAAATAAATTTTTCAGCAACAAATTTAACTGCCGATACTTCAAGAGGATATTTGACCTATAGTATTCCGGCACAAAATTTATTTTATACTTACCAGCCAATAGCCTTAAAACCTTTGGCTTTAACACAGGATACTGCATTGGACCTGGGTATTCGTAATTTTTTAAAAATCGGTTTCGGTAATTATAGTACCCCCTTTTTAAAAGCTGGTTTTAGTTTTGGGGATGGTAAGAAAAGCCTGGTGAATGTTTATGCAGACTATATCTCTTCTAAAGGAAAAATAAAATACCAGGATTACAGCCAACTTAATATTAAAGCAAGCGGCAGTTATTTTACTGAAAGAAATGAAATTTATGGAACGGTAGGTTTAAGTCAAAATGATAATTATTTGTACGCCTATAACCATAATTTATTTACACCAAATAAAGCGGATGTATTGCAAAGATTTTCGAATATAAATATTAAGGCAGGGTTTAAAAATAAAGATGCCAATGAAACAGGTATCAATTACAATCCAAATGTTGCGATAAATGTATTTAGCAGTCAGAATAAATTAACCGAAAATTCCATTGTCGCAGAGGTTCCTGTTGAAAAAACGATCAATGATGTTTTCTCCATCAAACTTGCTGCCAGAGCTGATATAACAACCTATACCACTTCAGCAATTAGTCCAAATAATTTTAAATTTAATAATAATATTTTTTCTTTATCGCCTGAAATTGTTTACGCAACGCCATTGTTAACCATACATGGAGGGGTAACACCTACATGGGACAATAATAAGTTAGCAGTGTTACCTAATTTTTATGGAGAGTTTCAGTTAGAAGGAAAACCATTTTTAGTACAGGCTGGTTTAGTAGGTAGTTTTATAAAAAATACCTACCAGTATTTAGCTGCTATCAATCCTTACCTGCTTCCGGTTACACAGCAAATTAATACGCAGCAGACTGAATTATACGGTGGCATTAAGGGCTCTGTTGGCAGTCATTTTAATTATAGTGCTAAGGCTGGTTTTATAGGCTATAAAAATTTACCATTTTTTATTAATGATACAATAACTACTGCTTTTAAAATCAGCAATGAGCCCAAGGTAACCGATGTTCGCATACATGGTGATATGAGTTTTATAAGTCAGGATAAATTTACCATTACCGGCGGTCTAACTTTTAATGGATATACCGGGTTAAATAATAATCGGTCTGCCTGGGGAACGATTCCAATTGATATCAATGCGGCTATGAAATGGTGGGCCTTTAAGCAGGTTATGTTAAAGGCCGACTTCAGGTCTTTTACCGGTAATACTTATCTGATGAAGGGGAATGCTGAAAAAACATTGTCGGGTGCTGCAGATTTAAGTGCTGGCGTTGAGGTGGAGATCACAAAAAAAATAAGTGCCTGGTTTGATGCCAATAATCTTTTCAATAATAAATACCAGCGTTGGTATGGTTATGAAGTGTATGGCTTAAACGTATTGGCAGGCGTTATTGTAAAGTTTTAAAAATTTAATTAATAAGTTGTGGCTTATACTATCTTTGGAAATTAAGTTTATACTATGGAATATTTAATTGCACCTACACTTTTTCAAAATAAAACCTGCAGATTACCCGGTATAGGTACCCTTGAAATTGTTGTAAAAAGTGCTGACACTTATTTTGGACACCATGAAATTCTGGCGCCAATTCCCTCAATAGTTTTTGAGCCGTCAACTGCATCCGAAAATGTTTTTAATGAATTTACTGCCTTAAGTGAATTACTAAAAAGGGATTTGCAACAAAAGGGAATCGTTACTTTAAAAGGTATTGGTGATTTTATTTTAAATGCAGATGACAGCATTGGTTTTTTACCGGTTCAAATTAACGAAGCTTTTTTACAGCCAGTAGTTGCGGATAGGGTTTTGCGGCAGGATGTTGAACATACCATTTTAGTAGGAGACAGAGAGGTAACCAATACGGTTATGGCAGATTATTATGAAGAAGAAGCACAAAGAATATCTAAAAATAAATGGTGGATTATTGCCCTCATATTAGCTGCAATAGGTATTGCTGCTATTGTGATCTATATTTCCATATTTGGTTTAAATTCATTTGGCAATATAGGCTGAAAATAAAAAATAAGTCCGCAATAAATTATTGCGG
>JAYTHI010000190.1:0-4414 GCA_043732685.1 Ferruginibacter sp.
ACCATTCATTTGCCAGGCTGCATCAAGCTTTAAAAAATATCCAAGTAGGGTACTTCTTGCGCCAAAGCCATATCCACCGGCAAAAGGTCCAATACCACCTGCCCGCTTTTCAATTTGTACCGGAGGTAATCCATAAATCACACTTGGTCTGCCAATACCACTTAATCCACCGCTCCATGCGGAGCCTAAATCTATAAATTGTGTAAGTTGAAAATTGCGTAAAAATGCATTGTTAATAGGCCTGTTAAATAAAGTAGTAAATACAGGTAACCTGAATTCACTGTTTAAAACCACTGCGTTGTTGCCGTTGGCGATGTTTTGTATAAAACCGCGCATATTCTCTGCAAGGCTTTGAAAAGCATAACTCACATTTGCATTTGGTGGATTGTGCGTATTAAAATAACGATCGCTTCCATCATTTTTTGTATTGCCTCCAAACATCATCCAGCTATCTACGCCACCTAAATAATAAATTGTTTTTTCCGGTCCCCAGCTAAAGTCTGCCGCTGCCCTGCCTGCCCAAATAAAGTTGCGGTAGATAGGGTAATAATACCTTGCATCAGCACCCCAGTTAAAATTAAATTTACCATTATTAAATTTCTCTTTGCTGATATCTGTATTCCAGTCAAAATAAAATTTATAACGAAGTCCGTTCCAAATATTCTGCGTTGGATTTAAGGTATTATCGTAAACATATTCCATATGCGTAGTAGCATACATTCTTTTTACATCTGGTGTTTTTAAAGAAGAATAATTGTTTTCTAAAAAATTGGTTAATAAAACTGTTTTATCGCTTCTTATGCCAATCGTTAAAGAAAGTCTTTTAGAATTGTCAAAAGGATATGCAACATTGCCCTGGTATAAATTGGTGTAAACTCTTGCAGGAATACTTCCGGTTTCATCTGTAGCTTCTTGTGCACTGCGGTAATAAGTAAATCCCCAATCAAACCTGCGCTTGTAATTTTGATAGCTCATCAGCCATTCATTGTCTTTTAAATTACTTGAAATTCTAAATGCTCCGGTTATTTTAACATCTTCCATGAGCTCTGAGGTCCCAAGTTTTAACAACCCATTTATTACTGTGGAGGAGGATAAATTAATAGGTCCTTGTCCGCCGCCATAGGGCTGAAAACGATTAATCAATAAATTATTGTTAAGGTTAGCCCCAACATAATCTGCGTAAAATTTCACCGGTTTATAGTCGTACAATTTAGCCTTTTTAAGTGCATCATTTTTAGGGCCATTGGCCGCGGCTATTTTAGTAATATAACTGCTGTCTGTTTTTTCATTGCTGAATTCATTTTGAAAAACGTCACTTTTCTTTACAGCCGTATCCGTTTTTAAAGGGGTATTATATTTTGTTGCATTGGCTATAATTTTATCAGCCATTACAATCTGCTTCATATAAGTGGTAGGCGGAGCGGTAATATTGCGCTTTCTAAGTGTATTTTCATCAATCTTCAATTTGTATAATGTCTTTTCATCACTTTGTCTGGTTACCTCACTAACCTGGTTATTATCCCCCGCACTTCTACTTTCAGCAATACTGCTTTCGTAGTTGCTCAATGGAAAACTATATACGGAATCCTGCGAAACTGCCACCACTGCAATAGAATCTACATCCGATTTTTTATATACCCTTAAGGTGCTGTCGATTTCTTTAATACTCGGGTTTCTTAAAATATCATCTCCAATTAAAACAAGGGTATCCAAACCTGCTGCCTTGGTGGTAAAAAAACCTGCATACCTGTTACCAACGCCATTCTCATCGCTTACAAAAGTAAAATGATTGCTATTATAGGGTGTTGGATAACGCGCATCACCATATTTTAAATTGGTTAATTGGGTAATTTGATTAAGCTCCGGTTTGCCGCCGAAATTTGTTATTAAAAAGATATTGTACCTGTTACGACTGGGTAAGGCAGTATCGGCAGATTTTGCAGTTGGATTAGGGCGGTTACTGCTAAAAATTATGCCTGTTTTGCCGGGAAAGGAAACAAAAGTTGCATCCAGATCATCGTATACATCATTGGTAATTTGTTTTACTTTTTCATTTTCAATATTTAAAGTAAATATATCAGTATGACCATTTTTTACAGCACTGACTAATAAGGTTTTGCTATCCAACATATATTTAATATCCTGAATTTGGTCAAATTGACTTGTTAAATCTATTTTAGGATTTTTTATCCGGGTTACAAGATCATAAACAAATAATTTTAATTTTCCTTCCTCCGAATAAACTACGGTTAGTCTTGTTCCCTTAGGATCCCAGGCTATTAACGGATAGTAGGGATTTGTTTCGTTTTGATAACTGCGGATACCATATTTTAAAAGGGTGGTGTAATCGAAATCTTCACTCAACTTTAAGCTTACGATGCCTTTCTTAAACTCTACTACCGCAAAGGAATTATTTTTTTTATTGGGGTTCACATTAATGCGATAATAATCCTGTCTTTTGTTGATGTCAAAACTTTCAATGTAACTTCCTTTGGGATAAGGCTTTCTTCTGGCAATATCTTTATAATATTTATCCTCTTCAAACTCCATAAAACTTGCAAGTACGGCCTTAAACTTTTGTTTGCAAACCTGCTGACAAGCTCTATTTAAATTTTTGTACACCCTTGATAAATAAAGCAGGTAGGTTACATTTTCTTTTTTATATTTCTCCTGGATATAATACCAAAATGCATGTCCTGCCAACTCCGGCTTTTCAAAAGCAAACTGGTAAAAGTTTTTATAGTTCCCACTTAAAATTTCACTCTTTAATTGATCGTCCAAAGCGGTGCTCCAATTTTCGCCGGTAAAGGCAACATAGCCATCCGTTAGCCATTTTGGTAAATCAAGTAAGGCCTGGTTGCCCGCTACTTCACCAAGGTCTTCTCCAAATAAAAGGTTTTCGGTCAATATTCTTGCGATACCTTCTTTTATTTGTTTGCGCAGGTTAGCATGATCGCCGTTAAAATAAACCACCATTTTATTATTAACCAGTTTGGTTCCACCGCTGGTGCTTTGCCAATCTTGTCCTAAACCAATATTCGATTGTTGCAGGTCAGCAAATTCGTTGTATACCACAATATTGGCCCTGCGTTGCATACTGTATTCTGTAAATGTTTCTATAGCGGGTAATTCTTCTTCTGCAACTTGCAACACAAATTTGGCAAGTTCCTGTCCCTGTTGGTTAAAATAAGTATTGAAGTTTTTGCTTTGATAATATTGCCATTTAAATTTTTTGTATTGTACCCTGTTTTTACCAAATTCCACCGCATTTACCTGGGCAATTGACGTTATTGCTCCTCCAAGGATAAAAAACAAGGCTGTAAAATATATTCTGCTGAACTTTGTCATGTTAAAAAAAATATTTGATATTAAAATTAATCTATTCAAATCAATCATAAAAATATCCCTTTCTAATTAAAACTGTTTGCTAATGTTTCAAATTCAAAAGTTTGTTTTCAGTCCGATTAAAGAAAATACGTATGTTTTATACAACGAGTTTAAAGAATGCATTATAATAGATCCCGGTTGTTATTTTGATGAAGAAAGAGATATATTGAGTCAATTTATTTCGCAAAAGGAATTAGCTCCTAAATTGTTGCTGAATACCCATTGCCACCTCGATCATGTTTTTGGTAATAAATATGTAGCCGAAAAATATGGGTTAACGCTTCATTTACATGAAAAGGAAAAGGCAGTATTAGCATTTGCTACAGCCTCCGGATTAATGTATAACATGCCTTTTGATAATTATACAGGGGAGTTTATATTATTAAAAAAAGGGGATAAACTGTTGTTGGGTAAAGATGAATTGGAAATTATTGAGGCTCCGGGTCATTCTCCCGGTAGTATTTGTTTTTATTGCAGTAAGCAAAACTTTATCATTGGCGGGGATGTATTGTTTCACAGAAGCATTGGCAGAACAGATTTACCGGGGGGCAATCACCAAACATTACTCAACAGCATCCGAAATAATTTATTTGTATTGTCACAAGAAACAATAGTTTACAACGGACATGGCGAAAGCACAACTATTGGGGAAGAAATTAAATACAATCCGTTTTTAAATTAGTCGTTTGGTGGGACAATGGGAACAGCGGTATTAGTTGAATATTTTAATTCCCGCTTTTGGCAAATCGTCATAAATAGATGTAAAGATATTCCATCAAAATATAATTATACATTAACTGTCTGACACAATTCAATTAATACACTATTGGTATCTTTCGGATGGAGAAAACACACCAATTTATTATCTGCACCTATTTTAGGTATTTCACTTAATAATTTAAAGCCTGCAGTTTTTAGTCTGTCCATTTCTGCAAGGATATCAGCCACTTCAAAAGCAATATGGTGAATGCCTTCGCCTTTTTTTGCCAGAAATTTTGCAATAACGCCATCAGGGGTATTGCTGGCC
>JAYTHI010000191.1:0-4401 GCA_043732685.1 Ferruginibacter sp.
TGCCATTGATCGCGAATGCGGCCGGTAGTAAGTATAAGCGGATAAGCTTCAGTAGCCAATTCACTTTTATTTGCATCAGCAAAGGAATGAATGATGGCCCTTTTTGATGGCGTATAAAATATTTTATCTTCAAATAATCTTTTCGTTCCTTCACTAGAAATGCTATTATCATTTGCCGCATCCATGGCCTTTGAGTAAGGCCATTGCACCGTTCCATTTTGTTTAAGCCATGTATAATTTACTCCACTGGCGTCAATATTTGTACCTGCGGTAAGGGTACAATGTTCCTCAAATATTTCAGATGCATTCCTGAAATCAAAACCGGCAAAGCCCATTTTTTTTGCAAAGCGACAAATTATTTCTGCATCAGGTAATGCCTGTCCCGGAGCATCGCATAATTTATTAAGATAACTTATCCGGCGCTCCCCATTTGTCATGGTGCCCTCTTTTTCAAGCCAGGAAGCTGCAGGTAAAACTACATCTGCATAGCTCAATGTTTCGGGCTTATTGCTAACATCCTGCACTACCACAAATTTGGCTTTTTTAAGTGCCGCCTCCGCAATACGCACATCAGGCAGACTAACCAATGGATTAGTACACAATATCCAAATGGCTTTTAGCTTTCCCTCATTTAATGCATCAAACATTTCTGTTGCAGTTAAACCTGGTTTTGGCTGAATAGTACCGAGCGGGATCTGCCAAAATTTTTCTACTTCATTTCTATCCGCTTCATTTGATAAATTTCTATGTGCAGGTAATAAATTAGACAACCCTCCAACCTCCCTTCCTCCCATCGCATTTGGTTGCCCGGTTAATGAAAATGGTCCGGCTCCGGGCTTTCCTATCTGACCGGTAATTAAATGTAAATTTATTAAAGATAAATTTTTATTTACCCCTACCACACTTTGGTTAAGACCCATTGTCCACATGGAAATAAAGGCTTTTGCATCACCAATATAGGATGCAGCCAGTATAATATTTTCTTCCGATAAGCCACAGATGGCAGCATACTCAGACAAGGATCTTTTAAAAACATTTTCTTTATAGTCGCTAAAACCCGCAGTATGATTGGTTATAAAATCAGGATCAATTTTACCTGCTTCTATTAAACAGCGGCCAATGGCATGGTGCAAAGCTATATCCGTACCGGGATTTAGTTGTAAATGCAGGTCGGCAATCGAGCAACTTTGGGTTTTACGGGGATCGCTGACAATAATTTTTATAAAAGGATTTTTTTCCCTCGCCGCCTCAATACGACGCCATAATATGGGGTGACACCAGGCTGGATTTGCCCCTGCCACAAATATACAATCCGCCAGTTCAAGGTCATCATAACTTATCGGCACACAATCTTCACCCAAACTCATTTTGTAGGCAACAACCGCACTGCTCATACATAGCCGGCTATTGGTATCCATATTATTGGTACCAATAAAACCTTTTACCAATTTATTTACAACATAATATTCTTCGGTTAAACATTGTCCGGAGGCATAAAAAGCTACTGAATCCGGTCCATACTTTTGTATCAATGTTTTGAATACTGCGGCAGTTCTTTCGAGCGCCGTATCCCAGGAAACCCTTTGCCTGGGTTCGTTTTTACTATACCTCATTTCAGGATACAGCAACCGATCGGTTTTATCCATCACCGTATAATGCAAGTTTTTACCTTTAGTGCAAAGCATTCCCTTGTTAACCGGATTATTTTTATCGCCTTCAACCTGTATTATTCCTGCAGAATTTTTGGTTGCAATAATACCACAACCTACACCGCAATAGCAGCAGGTTGTTGTAACTCCCCCCTGCCGGGAGGAGTTAACATCAATATTATTTACAGATTCTTTCAAAATAATTTTACTTTTTATTTTCTGAATAATTTAAGGAGCTTGTATTTTTATTTGTAAATAACCTACACTAAAAATATCCGGTTGAGGGTTAAAGGAAGATTAATATTTTATTCGGATTAGGCGGTTTGCAATTCACTATTTTCTGCTTCCGCCATTGTTGCTGATCCATTTATTGAAATTGATGTAGCAGTAAATTTCGTTAACAATATAACCAGAGAAACGGCAATAACCGCATAGCCAATATATTGAAAAGCCTGGATATAAGTTATAGTAGTTGATTTAAATAAAAAGCCAAACAACATACCGCCTACATTACCTCCGGCACCTACGATACCACTAACAAGACCCACATTTTTTTCGTTTACAAACGGGGTAATAGCATAGGTTGCACCATTGGCCATTTTTAAAAATAAAGCAAATGAAACCATGGAAACAATGGCCATAGAAAGCGAGCCTGCGTGTGCAAAAAGTATGATACCACAACCTTCCATCAATAGCATGGCAGCCAATAAAAAACCCTTCCCTTTCAAACCATATTTTTTACCTACTTTATCGGCAGATATTCCACCAAGTGCACGGGCAAATATATTCATGAAACCGAAGGTACCAGCCCAAAAACCAGCGGAACCCTGACTTAATTTAAAGGTATCCGTAAAGTGTAAAGCGGCAACACCATCAAAAGTAAGTTCCATACCAAAGCAAACAGAATAGGCCAATGCAAGCGACCAGATACGCCAGTCTGAAAGTATGCTCCAGTCGGTTTTTAAAGAAGCTGGTTTTACCCTGTTAATTTCCTCGTAATTACCTGCAGGTGTATCTTTTGTAAACCGGTAATAAACAAAGGCCATAATTAATAACAGTACTCCGGGTATAACCATTGCATACCGCCATGCCTCTGCCTTTGTGTAGCCAAAACCAACGATTGTAGCAAATATAACGGGCATCAGCATATTGGTGATACCACCACCTAAATTACCCCAGCCACCAGCTACTGCATTGGCGGTACCTTTAATATTTGGCGCAAACATCATTGAGGTATGAAATTGGGTAATTACAAAAGATGCTCCGATAATACCAATGGCCAAACGAAATAAAAGAAAGGAAGTATAACTATGTGCCAAACCTACCAGCATTACTGGAAAAGCGCCAATAATAAGCAGCGCAGTGTAGGTTTTACGTGGCCCCCAGGTATCACATAGTTTTCCAATAATTAACCTTGCAAAAATAGTGGCAGATACAGCAGCAATAATAGTATTACCCACCTGTGCTTTACTTAAGCCAAGATCCAGCCTAATGGTGGGCATTAAGGGTGCAAGTCCGAACCATCCGAAAAAACAGGCAAAAAATGTAAACCAGGTAATGTGAAAGGTCTTCATTTGAACACCTTTAAAACGAAACACATTAAGCTTGGTGAGCGGTAAATTATTTATGGTTGTTAACATGATAATAAATTTTTATGGTGAAAATATCAGGACGTTACTGCAGCAATTATTTTATTTATTTAAATAGAAAAGAAGGCTTAATACTAATCATCAAATAACTCCAAACCCCGGTAAGTTTTGATGTACCGGGTGTAATGCCTTTTGCGTACTCCATACTTTTTGAAGCACCCATCAAGCCAACACCATACTCGATGGTGGTAACTTTATTTAAGGCATAGGTGGTAACAAAATCAACTTCGCTACCAAGGTATTTATCTATTGCGCTGCCTGCACTATTTTTTTGATTGTTTGCAAGACTGAAATAATGGTAGTCAATTTGAGCGGTAAATCTTTTAGCTGCACCTGCATATTTAACTTTAGCAAATGGATTGCTTAACCCACCTGTTGGCGAACCGGTACCTACATAAAAATAATCCATCAAGCCCCAAAACTTATGGGGCGTACCATACAAGGGATCAAAACGATGGTTGGTGGTAGAAGCAGAAAAAGCATCATTGCCCGAAAGATAATCCCAGCCTGCAGTGTAACTAAATTTATTGTTGGAATAGGTTAAAGAAACAGTTGAAGTATAAGCACTTAATTTTTGGGCATCCCTATCTTTACCTGCCTGGTAGTAAAAACCTGCAGTTAAAAAATATTGCTTCCTTTTATCCAGAAAACTATTTAATAAAAAACCGGTGGTAATCCTGCTATTAACACCTTGTTGATTAAAGCGTCTGCCATAGACATATCCGGTATCCGTACCGGCAATATTTTTTACCGAATCATTTATATATCTGGCAAAGTGATCTGCTACAACGAGGCCGGTAACTTTAGTTTTATTAAAAGTTTTAGCAACGTATAAAAATTCCATTGCTTTATAATCCTGGTAAAGTCCGTTGGTGGAAGGCATAACCTGTAATGCCGGCGAACCGGTTTTAGAACTAAGACCTAAGCCATTACTTAAAGGAATAAATGCGGTGGGAGTAATCACCAAATTACCCTTACTGTCTTTTACATATGGCAGTACATTAGCGGGTGTATAGAAGGTGCCATTGTAATTAAAAGCATCTGTATTTTGATTAAAAGCTACGCCTAAATCAGCCTGCCATCCCTTGTTGAGTAATTTAAAA
>JAYTHI010000192.1:0-13664 GCA_043732685.1 Ferruginibacter sp.
TGAGAAAAACAGTAAAAATATAAAAAATAAAGACCACCATTTTTGTCCACTTGAACAAAACATCTAAAATTCACCACCATAAATGTCCATTACGCCTAATGTCATCATTTTTATTTTGCCTTAATGCTATTGATATATTTATTCAAAATCTATTAAGTACGCTTATAAATCTCAAAAAACTTAAGGGCTTTTTTTAAAAATCAAACTACAAAAATCTTAATACTCCAATTATGAAAATATGGATAAGAGACGAAGAGGGGATGATAAAATAATTGATTTTTAGACAATACGATTTATCGGGTAAATCCCAGCGATACAGAGCTAACCCAAGCTGCTTATATTTTCACCTTAAATATATCATCTGTCAAAAATTTTACGGCAATTCCATTATACAATATGAAGCTTTTTGAAGAATCGGTAGAGTCTGGTTCGAAAAGAATAGTATCTATAAATTCATCGACGAGTATTTGCACTTCTAACTAAAATTTATGAATGACCTTACTCAGTCTGGCAATAGTCTCTGGCGTAAGATAAGTGAGTTTTAATCCTGGAAAAGCTGGAGCAGTTTTTCTTTTAAAAATAATTAGTTACATATTTTTAAATCCAATTACTACAAGAAGCGGATTCGGCTCTTTAAAAACTCATATGTAGGTCAAAAAATTCTATCTTTGAGCCGTAAATCAATTAACATTGAGCCAAATAATTTAATATGTCAACAGAAGATAAACAAAAATTAATTATTGATTATATTATTATGCACGCCGATTCTTCTTCAAAAGAAATTGAAGAGGGCTTGCAATCAATGGCTATTGCTACTGTAAAAAGAGCACTAAAAAAACTGGTCGCTAATAATCACCTACTTGTAAAAGGAAAAGGAAAATCAACCAGGTACTATGTAAGCCCCGGCTATGAATTATTGAGAACAATAAACGTAGCAGAATATTTTACAAAGGAAATTGATGAGCGAAAAATCAAAACAGGATTTAATCATGAACTGATACAAAATGTACTTTCAAAATCCCGGATTTTTGCAGAGAGTGAACTAAAAAAATTGCAAAATTTACAGGATTTTTATATACAAAAAAGTAGCCAGTTAAGCGAATACGAATATAAAAGAGAACGGGAACGTCTGGCAATTGACCTGAGTTGGAAGTCCTCACAAATTGAGGGCAATACTTATTCTCTACTTGAGACAGAGCGTTTACTAAAAGAGAAAGAAACAGCTTCTGGAAAGCCAAAAGATGATGCGACTATGCTGCTCAACCATAAGGAAGCAATTGATTTCATTATTGAACACCCACAATATGTATCACCGCTTACGGTTCCGGCAATAGAAGACATTCACAGCATATTGATGAAAGATTTGGGCATTGACCGAAACATGCGGACTCACCGTGTAGCTATATCCGGAACAAATTATAAACCACTTGATAATCAATTTCAAATTAAGGAAGCATTGGAGAGTATGTGTGAGCTGGTCAATAATCAGGTTGATGTTTTTACAAAATCCTTACTGGTGCTTACAATTATTTCTTATATACAAGCCTTTGCAGATGGCAATAAAAGAACGGCAAGGATAATCAGTAATGCTGTACTTATCAGTAGTAATTATTGCCCTATTTCATTCCGGACAATTGATTCAATTGAGTACAAAAAGGCCATGCTTATTTTCTACGAGCAGAACAATATCATACCAATAAAAAATATTTTTATAGACCAGTTTGAGTTTGCAGTAAATACTTATTTTTAATCTGATTTAAATTAGAGCCTTTATTAAACTTCCGTGGTTATATAAGAAAAACTACTTCCTCAAAAACGGCGTCAGAGCTTTCATATACTCCGCCTGTGCCGCCAAATCAAAACCGGCAAAATATTTTTGAGTAGTCATAATGCTTGTATGTCCAAGGCTCTGGCTCGCGAATGTAATAGGGGCTCCACTGCGAAGTAAAATAGTTGCAAAAGAATGACGGGCAACATATGTCGTAAGCGTTAAATTAAAATGGAGTTCTTTGCCAATATCTTTAGTCCATTTATTGGTAACCTGAGTAAATTGGTTTACTTTTTTTCTGATGGCTTCCGCATCATCATTTTCTAAAATTATGTCGAAAATAAAAGCATTGTGGTTACTCCGCTTTTTGTTACAATATTTATCGATCAGTTTATTAATCAGTTCATTTCTAAGAATGGTGATTTTAACGGGATTGCCACGCAAGGAACGTTTGGTTTTTTGTCTTTCAAAACTAATGATTTCACCTTGCAAATCCCCCCATCTTAAAGTGGCAATATCGGCCATATTCATTCCATTGCAGAGATAACTTAATACCCAAAAATCTCTGGATTTTTCCATGGTGGTGTTGGGAGGTGTTGGGTAATCAAATATTTGTTCTATCTGGTGAATGTCTAAAGCTTTCTTAGTATTTTTTCCAGTAGGAATAATATATTTTCTTCTGCCGAATGGATAGCCTTGTTGGGTAATTGCACCATTTTCCTTGGCAATATTTAATACAGCTCTTAGTGTGCGTATATGCATTCCAACCGTGGTAATAGATTTGCCCCGGGATAGCATCCATCTTTCAAAGTTTTCTAAAAATTCAATGGTAATATCTTCGAGTTTTAAATTAGGACGAAACCTTTCAAAATTATTGACGGCTGTTTGGTAGCTCATGGAGGTAGAATATTGCTGGTTGAATTTTAACTGTTCGATATAGCTTGCATAAGCTGATTTAAGCGTTTCGAAAATAAGCTTTTTATCAAAAAAACTGTATTCAAATTCCTTATATGAAAATGGTGTTATAGTATCACAACATTTTTGAGCAGCTGTTTCAACCTCTACAATGGCATTTCTTATTTGGCGCAATTTATTTTTTGCTTCTGCACTGTTTATAATGATCCATTCCTCTTCAGATGCAGCATAACCGGTACTATAATATTTGCGTATACCCTTGTACGTTATCCTTAGTTTCAAAGAAACTCGATTATCTACTTTGGCCCGTAAGTCAGGGACCACCTGCACATTTATCTTATTTGTTTTCATAAAAATACCAAAATTTGCGGACATGTTTTGGTACATGTTTTTCAAAAATGACCACTTTTTACTAAAAACAAATATAATTACCATTTTCATATAAACCAATGGCAGCAACGGTTACATCGGTAATTGCTAGCAATTGAAACTAACTAAAAAGTTAATAAAATCGCTGTTAATCAGAGGGTCTCCCGTTCAAGTCGGGAAGGGGGAGCAACATAGTAAAGGGTTTCAGACGATAATGTTTGAAACCCTTTTTCTTTTATACTACATTTATACTACTTTCTTAATTCTTCTGCTCTTTCCTCACCCGTAAATTCTTATGCAAATATTCATCAACCTTTAGGTTATAAGGTCCAGTAGTAGTGTTTGAATTCCAATCATTCAACGCAATTCTTGAAAATAATATTTTACTCGACCCTTCTCTGGTCATAAATGGAATACTATTAGTAGCTGTCATTTTGTACATAGCCGATCTGCTATACTTAATGTACATACACGCTTCCTTAAGATCCATTAAATCATTCTGCACTACCTCTTGCTTGGGTGTCATCATTATATCCAACTTGCTGTTGATTATTCGCATTTCATTCATTAATAATTCCATTTGATTTTCCATCCTGTTCAGTTTTGGTAGGGTTTTATAATTTTCAGTTCGATGTACAAGCCTTAACTCGTTCAACTTTATAATATTGTTTTGCACCACCAATATTGATGGTTGTTTGAAAAAAAGGGGATTACTCCCCTTATTTTGATTTCTTTAATTATTCAGTCGGTTAATTGTGTAACTCCGGACAAAGCTTTTCAATAAGCATCTTCCCTTGTTTAGTGATTAAATGTTCATCCACATTAAACTTGGAATTATATCCCATCAATTTCCAATTCTCATTTACAACTATTCCAACGGCGCAATTTTGCGACCATTCTGTAAATTCATTGTAGATATCAATAATCCCATGTTCCCGCAATACTTCCATCTTTTCTTCCACTTCTTTGTGGTCAATATGTTTATCATACATATACTCAGCGAAAGGCTGTAAATTTTCTGTATCATCAAATGGATATAATTGGTGGATTTTTTCCATCAATTCATCACATTTAACCTCCGCCCGTGGGTCTGTTAGTTGTTTCATTAATTTTTATTTAAAAAGTTTAAGATTGTACTACGGCATCAATATGGTGCCATTCATTAATTGTAAAACCTGAAAATCAGGTGGGGTTATTGGTATTATTGTTCTAGCATCATGTTAATGTTCGAAACAATTGGTGCGGTATACCGAGCGCAGATGTATTTTTCATTTAGATCCCAAGGGATGGAGATTCTTTTCCCCTCTTTAAAATTCACGCAGTGAACACGTATTCCGAGTATCTTTTTGATTCTGTATATTTCGTCACAACGATAGAATAAAGATATACGACAATGATAGAATAATTATATGAAGGATGTACTACAAGTTATTAACAGGGGGATAAGTAATTGAAAATGATAAATAATTCAATCAAGAAAGTAATCTCATCAGCAGGGAAAAATAAAATTCAAATGGTTTTTCAAGAAGCTCTTAAATTCATAAAAATGGTGCAACTTTGGAATGAAGAAGGAATGAAACCCAATGCTTTATTCCAGAATCTTTGTATGAACCACACAATGTAATTTCATTGAGTTGTAGTCTTAAAATGGTGCAGAATTGTCATCAATTGTATCAAACCGCATTTTCCTAAAAATCACTCTAATCTCAAAACCTCATTTCATCTATGACTTATTTAAACAATGATTGCAGTTTCAGTGTGTATGTGAATCCGCAAGATTGGCAAAATAAAAAAGCAGATATTGCAAAACCCTGGTACATTGATTACACATTCTTTGATCCCAAACATATCATTCCCTACCCAAAAGGATTTACCATAAGAATTAAGAAAGGAATTAATGTCAGTGATGTGCAATCAAAAAGAAAAGCGGCCATTGAACTTTGTTTAAGGCAACTTACAGAACGTTTATCCAATAAAGGTTATAATCCTATTGTTGAAAAACTATCCAAAATTTTCATTGTAGAAACTGTAACAGAACCATTGTTGGAGGTTTTGAAGACAACTCCATTTTTGAATGCATTTGATTTTGCCCTTGATAATGCTATCCTTGCAGAAATCGCAAAAGTTGATACAAAGTCTGTTTTAAAGCAGGTCAGAGCTGGAGCAGTCTTATTAGGTTTCGACTCTATTCCAATCAGTGAATTGAATTGTAGGTACTTAACCGGTATACTTAAATATTGTTTGTCCAACCCCGCTAATAATTGGACAAAAGGACGATTCAACAAAGCAAAGGATTACCTATATCCGCTATGTGAATTTTTGAAAGAACAAGGTGCAATTAGCAACAATGCTGCAAGAGATGTAATCAAAATGGACTAATATATTGATTCAAACATTTATACCATTAAGGTATTATTCGGTCAAGATGATTTTTGATAACTAACGTATTTCAGGGGTACTGAGGTTGCAGATTCTCTAAATGTTACTTAGTTAAGAGCCGCTGATCAAATTCCGCTGATGCGCCTTTAAATGCCCACAATTGCACGTATACAAATCGTCATAACATTTGAGGAGTGAAAATTAAAAAACATGTTGAGTTTTTACAGTTATCTCCTTTACAATACATTATGCAATTTCAAAATACGTAATGATGCAATTACTTCTAATATTTTCCTCATTTTTGTTGGTCAAGAAATTATTTCTTGATTTTGCATTTGATCCTATACTTTGGAATAATAAAAACTTACCGCCTCTAACCTCAGTCCAATATCATGTTCATGAAAAATATCACAATCAAATCAGCGCTGTTAATTCCTTTAGGTGTGCTTTTTCTTATTTCCATTGGATGGAATATTAATCAGATGGAACAAACTAAAGAATTGAAAAGTGAATTAAATAACTGCCGAGATGAATATTCCGATTTAGAAAAAAAAGAGAAGGCTTTGCAGGCCGAATTAGATGAATGCATTGCAAAAACGGAAAATCTTCACAATGAATCTTCTTCAACATACTATAATAACCGCAATTTAGAAAGTGAAAAGGATGATTTAGAAAGGAAGGTTCGGGATTTAGAAAGTAAAGTTTCTGATTTAGAATATAAACTCAGATATTGCAAGAGTGAATAATTGATTTACTTCTTTTGGGATGAATCAATTACTTACGCGTAGTCCTTTTCGACATTTCTGGTACGCACTGACCGGGACCAATTTCCGTAGTAATTGTTGCTTGTGGATAATGCTTTTGTAATAAATGCCTGGCTGGAATTCCGGTTCTTTTGCTTTCCTCAAATATTTTCCATAATTCCTCACCATCCATTTGCTCGCCTTCAGGCATTTGTACCAGCGTACTTGTATCAAAGGTTCCCATTTCTACATCATCAGTTTGACGCATTAATTTTTCTAATTCTACAAGGGATTCTTCATCTTCAATTATTGACATTCCTTCTCCAAATGAATTTCTCCAAACTACTTTTTCAGGTGCTTCTTCAAACGCACGAAATGAAAAGATATCTTCATTTGATAATGGAATATGAAAATCATTGAATCGGATAAACACATTATCATCAACCTTTATCTGCAAATGGAAATGGGGGAAACTTGCATTTTGAGTATCAGCATGCCCTATCCGATCTGTCTTTCCCATGTTGATTGTCCATTCAATATTTTTATACCTGATAGTATATTCTACAACCTTTGCAGGGTTCATTTCACTTTTCAGGTCGTTGATATTTCTAAACGGAGCATCCAAATTTGCTACCCATCGCATATAGCTATCAAAACGAAAGAACCCGATCTGGGTAGATAAGTATTTTGCGAAATGCTTTTTCTTGATACCATGCGGCCTTAAAAACCAATGGTAGCATGGTTTACTGGAAACAAAATCTACCAAGGGGTGTTTACACAAGGAGCAGTATCCTTTTTTGTATGCTTCAGAAAATTCTTTGTGAACAAGTTTGTTTTGTTGAAGTTGTCTGTTGTTTCCTTCTTCTATTTGTTCGTGTGTTAAGCTGTCAAAATATTTTTTGATATCCATAGTTCGTGTAAGTTTACCAACCTTTATTAGCTATCTGTTTCAGAATATTATTTAATCCTGCTTTCAACTGAACAAAATTACTTCTCAATAGAATATCAAAATAGTTGTTCCCATCATTTTTCATGGAGTTACCGGATATGAATAATTTATCCATCCTCCCATACAACTCAAATTAAATGTGCACAGGTTATAGGTATACTCCGCAGCTTCTGAGTTCAATATATTGCTCCACCATGTATCAATCCATTACTCATAGTTTGAGCGTTGATTACACCCTTTAAATGCTAATCATCTGCTTCAATAATATTGCATCCACTTAATGGATCCAATTGAATACAACGAATTACTTCTTTTACAAGAGAACAATCAATCCTCCTAAATGACATACTTTAAATGAACCACTAACCAATGCAAATCATTAACGGTTGCAGCTTTATGGATCTCAATGCAAAGCTCAAATTCAGTACACAAGTATTGTTTACACTTCTTCCAATTCCTTCACCTCAAAAGCCTGGTGCAACAATGCTTTCAGCAATTGCACCGTAGCTTGTTGGTTTGAAATGATGTGTTCTTTTAATTGCTTGGTTTTGACCATTTGCTTTTCTATTTCATCAATAATGCGGATTTGTTCTAATAGTGGAGGTAGGGGAATTGGAGTATCTATAATCTTACTCATGTTCAAATTTGGTTGAGCTCCTCCTTGAGCTAGTTTTCTTATTTCCAAATAATTTTCTTGAAAGAAAACTTTGATGTATTTTCTCAAAGTATGATTTTCAAAATAAAAGTGTACTGTTGCACATGCTTGATTTGTTGCTGCTTCGATATTAAGTTCTGTAACCTGACCTCTTGTTTTTCCTTGCCCATACATTGCTACAACTAATGTACCAATTGGATATACTTTACAATTTGTTTCTTTAAGTGCTTTTTCTGTGATATACTTTTCTGCAAAATCAACGAACAATTGATTAGTTGCAGAACTAGTTATCCAAGGGATAATTCCATTCAGATAGTATTCTGGATTAGATGTTAATGGAGTTCCACCAGTTCCAATTTCGGCAATCTCCCCTAACCTGCACCACACCCAACTTTTAGGAATTTCAAACGGAATTTCTTCTAGTTTGATTGGTGGTAACAGTTTTTCTTTTTTACCCGCTTTTAATTTCTCAGCTTTTATGCGTTTGAGTAGTTCGCTGGCAGGTTCATCATTTTTGTTTTGCTTTACCAACTTTCCCTGCACTGCTTCTTGTAAAATAGCTTGGTTTAGGTTGGTGATGTGGGTGAGTTGGTTTTGAAGTAAATGCTCAATTAATAATTCTTTGGAAACTAATTGTACTTCCAAATCAATTATTTCACGTTGTTTCTCAATATTTGGAATGGTTACAAGTACATCAGCAATTTTATTCATCGGCAAACTTACATTCGCCATTCCTTTCATTTGAGACACTAATAATTCCTCTCTATTCCAATGTAAATAAATGTGCAGATATTTAGCTAAAACAAAGTTTTCATCCTTTGGTATTATTGCACACAATATACTACCTAATGCAAATTTTCCTTCTTGATATTTCACACGTTTCATACTGGCGTGCCCATGTCCTGTAGATGAAACCAATGGGATAATTACTGCTTTTGTATCAAATTGAAATTCATCATGTGTCTTATTTGCCTCACCTAATGCTACCATTGTATATCTTACAGGTATTGCTTTCATAATACCAGTCTCACCCTTTGTAATGGTGCAAATATCTCCTAATCTATATTTTTACCACATGCGGGGTCAACAATCTTTTCACCCAATTTTATGTTCATCCGACACTGAGCCGAATAATCTAAAATAAAAGTTTGGGACAATTATAAAAAGCTATAACCAGCCAAAACGTGTAAAAAAAAGGGGTTTTGGACAATTATAAAAATATTACCTGTAAAATCGTTTGTATACAAATAAACTTTAGTCCTGCGAACAGAATTATCGCAACTATTTTATTTATTATTTTTTCATTATTCGTTTTGAAAATTGCAATTAATAAAATTTCAAATGTCGGAACAAGTCCAATGAATAATAATAAATAAATCCAACCAAGCCCTTCGTTGTCGTGTACTCCGCCTGAATATAATTTTATAGAAATATTGTTTAGGGCGACAAATAAGAAAGTCAAGACGTTAATGAGGATTACGCCAAGATTTTTTTGTCCTGAAACAAATAAGTGATTACGTAATTATCCAACTACTTGGTGTCAACATAATATCGCAGGGTGCAAAAAAAATATCCAAAAAGTCCGTTAAATATAATGTTGCAAAACCCAATGTTTTGTAATTATTAATTTTGTTTTTATCTATTGGGTTTTCAAAATTGCAGCCAACTTTGAGTATTTGCCAGGAACGGGTTTTGTAAAAGATTAGGCCTTGACCGTAAAAAAAAGCTACATTAAGTACCAACGCTAAATTAATACTCTTCTGCACGAACCAAAGCCGCAATGTTGTTGTATTTCATTTTATAACTGTCTGTGTGTTTTTATAAATACTGCTTATGTTTCTTGCCGTTTTTTTTGTGAAAGTTACTTTGCATTTGTTTAACCATTTTCGTCTTCCCAAATTACGGCATTAATTTTCCAACCTTTTGTAGTTTTAATATATTGAAAAAATTTAGTTCTGTTTCCTTCAAAATATTCGCCATTAAAATATCCCTTCTTTTGATATTTGGAAAAACGATGAGCCAAATTATTAACAATCTTTGTTTCTTTATCTGTTTCATATTCCTCAAATTCTGTAAGCGTTCCGTCTGAAAGGATTTTTTTTCTTGGGCTAATAAAAGTTTCAATGTTAAAAATTTCTTCATTCTCTTTGCTCTTTTTTACTACAATGGTCTCGGGAAGACATATGTCATTTATTTTTTCAAATTCAGGCTGCCTTTGTTTTGAGTTGGTAAACAAGTTGAAAAAATTTGTGGTGATTTGATTAATACAAAAATCATCCGCCTTAATAGCATATATCATTAATAAATCTTTTCCGGCTTCCATTTCTTTTTCAAATCTAAGACCTAATTTATTTAATAATTTTATTGAGTTTATATTTTCTATTACGGTTGTTGCAAGGATTTGTAAATGATTTTTATTATTTATTGCATCACTTAAAACAGTTTCAGTTGCTTCATAGGCATAACCGTAATTAGTATATTTTGGCAGAAATGCAAAACCAATATCGTGATATTCTAAATAATCTCTTTTAATAAAAGTTATAATTCCAATGCTACGGTTCTCATTTTTTAATTTTACCACCCAATATTTAATATTTGGATTTTTGATTATTTTTTGAATATAATTTTTTGCATCTTCTTCCCCTCTTATATTTCTATCACCAATAAATTTTATCCATTCCCGGGTATTAACCAATTCATTTATAAATTCAGTATCGTTTATGGATAATTCATTTAGCAAGAGCCTTTCTGTTGTATATTTTATTTCCATTTTTTTATTATTTATGTATAAAGTTTGTAGATTGTTGCTTTACAAATTAGCACTAACGGCTTAGTTTTGTAATATTGGAATTTTTTTCAACGTCATACTAACTTACAACTAATGCCTTTTTATAAAAAATAAATATACAGTACTTTGTTCATCTGCAAAATATTACAAAACCTGGTTGTTGTGCCGTTCATTTTCTGAATGTTATACAATAAAATTTGTTATCCCACATTAGCGCTGTGTTTAGTTCCGATACGTCATTGGGGACATTCATCTCTAACTCTTTTAAATCAAAATTTTGTCCTTTAAAATATTTTTTCGACAGGTTACTTTTTTTATATTGATTATCTATGAAGTCCTGTGTTTCATCAGCAATTAAAATTTTAGTACCCTTTTTTGCAACTCTAATCATTTCCTGAATCGCCAATCGTTTATCATTAAAAAAATTTATTCCACCAACGTGGAAAACAATATCAAATTCATTGTCATTAAAAGGCAGGTCTTCAGCACAACAATTAACTAAGGAAATATTTATTTGCCTGCTAAATTTCTTCTTGCATTTTTTAAGCATTTCAATTGAAATGTCAGCACCAACAATATCGAGTGTTTTTGTATCAATAAATTTAGGAATAAATTCTAAGTCTTTGCCTGTCCCAATAGAGACATATAAAATGGATATATTATTTCGCCACTCTAATTTTGAAATAATATCATTGCGCAATTTGTTTATTGTCTTGCCATATTTTAATCGCCCCACAACCGTCTCAACAAAATCGTAGCCATACGATATCCAATTGTACATTTTCATATACTTTTCATTGTCCCCTACGACAAACTTATCATTCAAAAATTTTTGAATGTTGTCAGAATCTTTATAATTCTGAACTCCTATTTTATATTCAGGTTTTAGTTTTGATTTTATGTCCATGTATAATTGTATTTATTTTTGAGGTCGATTGGCTGCCTAATATTTCCTAACGTTTAATATTTGAGAAGAAAGGGTATTGAAAAACTTCTGCCCTTAATCGGGGCTACATTGATGAACTAAAGTAAAATTTAAAACCAAAATAAATTATTAAGCTTCAGCCGGAATCGAAGCTGCTAGATTGCTGATTTTCATGTTGTAATTGTCGGTTCGTTTTTGGTTGATTTTATATTTTACTAAATTCTTCGATTCTTCAACATTTATTTAGTGGTTTAGTTAAAGATGAATTTCTTTTTTCAACCAGTAAATTATATCCTTATAATCTTCAAATACCCTTACAATTTTGCCCTCTTTATTTACAATTATTTGCGTTGGGAAGGAATAGATTTTCAGTTGCTCTCTTACATAATATTTTTGTAGAGCTATTGGTGCATAATTGAATTTTGTTTTGGTTAAAAACGCTTTAAGCTTACTTGAGGAATCAAAGGATAAGCTAATAAATAAAACGTCATTCCTATTTTGGTATTCCCTGACTATCTCATTTAATGCAGGGATTTCTGCCACACAAGGAACGCATTGAATGAACCAACAATTGATCACAATGATTTTGCCTTTTGTGTTTTCATTATTATACACTGTACCATTCAGATCAGTAAAATTGAAGTCTGGTAATGCAAGTCCCTCCTTTATAAATTTGTTATATTCCTTATTTCCAAATTGTTCACTTTGATATTGTACGTCTTTCGGTACTGAAGATCTCAATTTGTACAGTTTGTACCATTGTAATAGCGAATCATTTGATAAAAGTCTCAATGCGATATACTTTCCGGAAGACAGGCATTTTAAAAAGGAAGCCCTGCTAATTGCTTTTGAATTTGTATCGAATGCAACGTATTCTTTTGTAAGGTTTATCTTCTGAGTATTATAATTCCACCAAGTACTGAAATCCTTAACTATAGTTTCCGGGTTCAGTTTATTCGTCTCACTGTCAGACTTGGAAAAGCAGGAGGTAAAAAATAAAGCGATCATACAGTAAAATGTGACCTGTTTCATTTATGTTATTTAGATGGAAAAGACTACGCATCTGGTAGAGTCCGGCTTTATTGCATATATACCTATGGGCAAAGATAGTGTCTATAAACTCGTGGACGAGTACTCGCATTTCTACCTTAAATTTATGACCAGCAGGATACCATCCGGCAGCAGCATCTGGCTTAAAAAGAGTGCAGGTTCATCCTGGAAAAGTTGGAGCGGTTTTGCTTTTGAAAATATTTGTTTATAACATACTTCGCTAATAAAGAGCGCATTGGGAATTGCCGCAGTCAATGCCCAGGAATCTATATGGAGATACGTACCCGGCAAAGGCGATAACGGAACACAGATCAATCTTTTAATCGACAGGCAGGATAACTGTATCAATATTTGTGAAATGAAATTTTCTACTGATCAATTTATTATAGATGCCGGTTACGGAGCAGCATTAAAAAATAAGCTTGATGTTTTTAAAACCAAAAGAAAAACCAGGAAGACCATCTTTTTAACAATGATAACAACAAATGGCAATAAGCAAAATGTCCAATATGTGAGTTTGGTGCAGCAAAATTTAGAAATGCGTATCCTATTTTTAAAATAGGTTACCGGACAGAAAAAAGAAATACACACTTATTTTTTTTCCGGGGATACAGCTTTTTAGGTTCTTTCTTCCCGGCACTATCTTCTCCAAAGCTGGCGTGTTGGCCCCGGGAAAATGCATATTACAAAACGCAAATTAATTTTGCAGAGAGTAGGTTTTTAACTAATTGCGATAGCAATTAGTAGAATTTATTTAAATACGGTATTATCTTTATATGATACCGGTAAAGCGGGATAATTCAATCAAACCAAGCATCATCGGCTTTGCAATGCTGGCCTTTATATACCAATTGTCGTTACCGGTTTGCTGCTTGCCAGCATCCATCTTTCAATATGTTTAAAAAACTCAATCGGAGTATTTTCCGGTTTAAAAGTAGGTCGTGACCGTACAATAATATTAACGGCTGTTTGGTAACCCATGGATATGAATAATAATGACTGTTTTTTAGCTGTTAAATATACCTGCCAAAACGCATAACGACGGGTATGAAAATTAGGTTCTCATCAAAAAAATAGTTCTTTAAATTCCTAGGAATAAATGGTAGCATGGCAGCGCAGAATT
>JAYTHI010000193.1:0-4393 GCA_043732685.1 Ferruginibacter sp.
GGAAATTTTTATGCAAGTCAATCAGTTGTTTTGGAAAGGTAAATATTGATTATTTTTTTATAACATCCATATAATGATGTCTCATAAATTGATCAATTCGTCTCAATATTTATTTATGTTTATATAAATAAAAAATAAATTTGATAAGCTACTGCTATATTTGATGTATTGCCAACTACTGCCGTAATTATTTTGATATGTTAAGGAACATACTTGCCACCATTTTAATTTTTATAATTTCAGCACCGGTATCACGGGGCCAATCTTACTATTTCAGGCATTACCAGGTTGAAAACGGACTTTCGAATAACACTGTATTTTGTAGCGTACAGGATAGCAGCGGCTTTATGTGGATGGGAACAAAAGATGGACTCAACCGCTTTGATGGTTACAACTATAAAGTATTTAGAAATGATGGAGACGACTCCCTGTCAATAGGTGATAATTTTATAAGAAGTCTTTTTATAGACGACCATGATATTTTATACATTGGCACAAGAAACGGCCTGTACCGCTACAATAAAAACCGTGAAAATTTTACCGTAGTAATTAAAACAACCAACGAGGTACGGGATATAAAAAAGGATGCCAATGGAAATATCTGGTTGGTTACCGGACAAACCCTGATACGATTTACCGAGTCCAATAAAAGTACCCTGATCTTTAAACCGGAACTTTATTTTTCCGCCACCTCAGTTTGTATTTTCAATAAAGAGGTTTGGATAGCCACTACCAACGGATTTTTGAAAAAGTACCAGGAAAAAAATAATACATTTTCAGAGTACAATCTTTTTAGCCCTGCACAAATTTCGGATAAATGGATAGAAAAAATTTATACCACAGATAACAATACTATCCTTGTAGGCACCTCCAATTACGGCGTAAAATTATTTAGTCTTAGTGACTATAGCTTTAAAGATATCCTTACCTATAACGAAGATAAAACAGCCATTTTTGCCAGGGATTTTTTACAAATTAATTCGCATCAATATTGGATAGCTACAGAAGCAGGCATCTATATTTATAATACGGAATCAAACAGTTTTACCAATCTTAAAAAATACAATGACCCCTACTCTTTATCGGACAATGCAATATATAGTTTGTGTAAGGATAAAGAGGGCGGAATATGGGCCGGCACTTACTTTGGCGGCACCAATTACTATCCGAAACAGTACAATGCTTTCGAAAAATACGTACCCCAATACAATCAACATTCTTTAAGCGGATATGCTGTCCGCGAAATTTGCGAAGATAAATATGATGCACTATGGATTGGTACAGAAGATGCCGGCCTTAATAAACTGGATAAAAAAAAGGGCTTATTTACGCAATTTAAACCAACCGGTAAAAGTTCAGGTATCGCCTATACCAATATACATGGCCTACTTGCAAAGGATGATCAATTGTGGATCGGCACTTTTGAACATGGGCTGGATATAATGAATATAAAAACTGGTAAGGTAGTAAAGCATTATCCCGAAACCGACCGTACTAAAATGTTAAAGAGTACGTTTATAGTTACCATTTTACAAACAACAAAAGGAAAGATTTATATTGGTACCAGGCTTGGTTTATACGTTTTTAATGAAGCCAAAAAACGATTTGATCCTATCATTGAAATTCCCTCCTATTGTTTTATTCATTCACTTTTAGAAGATAATAATGGTTCAATATGGGTTGGTACTATTGGTAATGGGCTGTACAATTACAACAGCGATACCCGGAACACGACCAATTATTTAAGTATCCCGGGAAACAACAAAACCATCAGCAATAATGCGGTTACCACAATATTTAAAGACAGTAACGGTGATAAATGGTTTGGTACAGAAGGTGGAGGTTTGTGTAAATTTAAAGAAAGCGACAACAGCTTTAATACCCTTACCACTAAAGATGGTTTGCCGGCAAACACTATATTTAAAATTTTAGAAGACGGGCACAAAAATCTATGGATCACTACGTCAAAGGGATTGGTATGTTATAATTTGGGCACAAAAAATATAAATATTTACACCACAGCCAATGGGTTGCTAAGTGACCAGTTCAATTATAATTCTGGATATAAAGATAAAGAAGGCATTATGTATTTCGGCAGTGCAAAGGGGCTTATAAGTTTTAATCCGGAAGGCTTTACCAAAAATAATTATACAGCTCCGGTGTACATTACGTCTGTATTATGCAACAATATAGAAGTACTTGTAAATACCGTTCACAGCGCTACGGAGCAGGTTCATTTATCTCACAATCAAAATACATTTAGTATTGATTTTGCAGCATTAAGTTTTACTGCTCCTGAAAAAACCAGTTATAAATATATGTTAGAAGGTTTTGATAAAGGATGGACATTCCTTAAAACAAACCGTAAAATATATTTTACAAATTTATCTCCCGGAAAATATATTTTTAAAGTAACTGCAGCAAATAGTAGTGGGATATGGAATCAAAACGAGACGATGGTATCCATTCAAATACATCCACCCATATGGCTTAGTACGGCCGCATATTGTTTGTATATTATACTGGCTTCACTTACCATTTATTATTTTTTTAAAGCCTACCACCAGCGGATTGCCGATAAAAATAATTTAAGGATAGAATTACTGGAGCATGATAAAGACAAAGAAATTTATGAAGCTAAAATAGATTTTTTTACAAATGTTGTCCATGAAATAAGAACACCGCTTACGCTGATAAAAGCCCCGCTTGAAAAAATTATTAAAAAAACAGCCGGCAATACTGATATTAGTAATTACCTCAAAATAATGGAAAGAAATACCGAAAGATTGATTGAACTAACCAACCAATTACTTGATTTTAGAAAAATAGAAAATAATAATTTTAGTTTAGCATTTACAAAATCGAATATTACGCAATTACTGATTGACCAATATGAGAACTTTAAGCCCATTGCTGAACTAAAAAAAATGGAGCTCACCATTAATGTAAAAGCCACGCCCCTATTTGCTTTTGTAGATAGTGATGCGTTTAGTAAAATATTAAATAATTTATTTTACAACGCTATTATTTATGGTGAACGTAAAGTTGTCGTAAAACTTTATGTAGATGCTGATAAAGATATATTTTCTATTTCTTTTAGCAATGACGGTTACCTGATACCCCGGTCAATGAAAGATAAAATATTTGAACCTTTTTTCAGGTTAAAAGAAACACAGAATAAATCGGGCAGTGGTATCGGATTATCTTTATCAAAATCTTTGGTTATCCTTCATAATGGAAAACTTTTTTTAGAAGAATCCTTCAATGGCATGAATACATTTATCCTGACAATTCCCTTTCAGCAAATAAAAAGTAATGGAGATGGATCCGAATAGTAAAATAAATGAAAGTAGAAATATGGAACTAAAACCGGTTGTTTTATTGGTTGATGACAATGAAGAGATCCTTGAATTTTTATCCTCCGACTTAAACGAAACTTATACCATACTAACTGCCTGCAATGGCATTGATGCACAAACAATAATTGCAGCAAAAATTGTTCATTTAATTGTTAGCGATGTAATGATGCCCGTGGTGGATGGTTTTGAATTGTGCAGGAACATAAAATCTAATATTTTAACGAGTCATATACCGGTGATATTGCTTACAGCGAAAAATACTTTACAATCAAAAATAGAGGGCCTTGCCCTTGGAGCTGATGCTTATATTGACAAACCCTTTTCGCCTGAACATTTACAGGTACAAATTGCCAATCTGTTGGCCAATCGCATTAAGATAAAGGAATACTTTGCCAACTCACCGTTGGTACATATTAAATCGATGGCCTACTCAAAAGCTGATGAACATTTTTTAGAAGAGTTAAATGAACTCATCCACCAGCATATGCAGGATCCTGAATTGGATGTTGAGCAACTTGCAAAATATTTAAACATGAGCAGGCCTACTTTATACAGAAAGATAAAATCCATATCCGATCTTACACCGGCCGAGCTGGTAAATATTACCCGACTAAAAAAAGCAGCCATTTTATTGGCAGAAGGAAAGTATAATATTAATGAAGTGGCACAACTGTCAGGCTACACTTCAACAACCCATTTTGGAAGAAATTTTTTAAAACAATTTGGGGTAACAGCCTCGGAATATTTAAAAGAGAAATAGCGATGGTTGTAGAAATATTTATTCAAACAGAAAAATTTTAAAACAATTGCAAGGAGTTTATTTTATTATTACTATTAAAAAAGTAAATTGTAATTAAAATTTGGGTTAATAATTATTTAACGCTGCTATTAAATAACTTTGACAAAATCTATATTATTACTTATGGTATTAAAATACAATTGGACGCTAAACGAAATAAAAGAAATTTATAATAAGCCTTTACTCGATCTTATTTTTGAAGCAGCAAGTATTCACCGGGAAAATAAATCCTATA
>JAYTHI010000194.1:0-4383 GCA_043732685.1 Ferruginibacter sp.
CCGTTAAAAAAGAAACACCACAAAATGCCAGGCATAGCTATACCATTAATCGTATTAGTGTCTTTCCAAATTATACCTTACTTATGCCACCACCGGATACCAGTGGGGCTGGAAGTTTTATGGAGGATGGGTTACTTATCTTCGACACCTTACACCAATTTAAACCCGGTCTTTTTAAAGAGGTAATAACCTATCGGCCAGGGAATAAATACAACAGTAAAGATCAAAATATTACCCTTAACCGCTTTATAAATTTAGGGGCTTTTAAATTTGCAAAAAATAGGTACGAAGTAGTAAAGGATTCCCTTGATCCGTATAAATTAAATGTATTTTATTATTTAACAGCAGCTCAAAAAAAATCTCTTCAGCTAGGTATCGATGCCTTCTCCAACGATAATAATTACATAGGATCTACGCTTAGCTTTACCTGGAAAAATAGAAATATTTTTAAGGGCGCCCAGCAATTGGCGTTGAAAATGTATGGCGGTATGGATCTCTCCTTTAATGATACTATTAATAACAATATCAATTTTAGAACAGGATCGGAAATCACTTTGAATTATCCAAGGTATCTGATCCCTTTTTTTCATCCCAAAGATCATAATCTGTATCCTGTAAGAACGCAGTTTTTATTAGCGTATGAATATTTTATCCGGCCAAATTTTTATACCAAAAATATAGTCCGTTTTAATTATGAATTTCAATGGCGCGAAAACCCTAACAAACAACATATATTGGCACCGCTTGCAATTACGTTTATCAATTCCCCAATAATAAGAGACAGTTTCTATAAGGCTGTGTCCGTTAAACCAAGCCTTGTGAATAATATTTTTAGCGAAATAATTATCGGCTCAAATTATGCCTTTACCTATAACACTTTAAACCCTGCAGTTAAAGATCAATGGTTTTTTACTGCATCTTTGGACGCTGCCGGAAATGTAGCCGGTTTATTTTCAGGAGCTAAATTACCCCGATCCAAATCGATTTTAGGCACACCATTCGCGCAATATATTAAAGGCGATGTTGACCTGCGTTATACAAAAAGATACAGTGAGCAACTGCAATGGGCCAGCAGGTTACAAATTGGTATGGCATTACCTTATGACAATTCCAGTGCGCTTCCTTTTTCAAAACAGTATATTATTGGCGGCGCAAGTTCTATCAGGGCCTTTGCTGTACGGTCGCTTGGCCCCGGAAGTTATAAGCCAACGCTTAATGATAAAAGTTATTTTCAAACCATTGGAGGCGATTTTAAACTCCTGCTAAATTCGGAATTGCGCTTTCCAATAAAGGAACGCTTTAGCGCTGCCGTATTTATAGACATGGGTAATATCTGGACAAAGGATACTACTCTTTTTGGTAAGGCGGGGCAGCTTAAAAAGGATTTTTTAAAAGAATTGGCCATTGCCACAGGTGCAGGTTTACGTATTGATGCGGGGTTGCTATTGTTAAGGTTGGATATTGGTATTCCTATTAGAAAACCTTATTTGCCTGAAGGGCAAAGATTGGTAATTGATAAAATTGCCTTTGGAAGTAGTAATTGGAGAAGGGGTAACCTGAATTTTAATTTTGCTATTGGGTATCCGTTCTAATTTTTACTTTATTGAAAAATGCTGCTTTAAATATGATTTTTTGTATTGGGTAGATGGTTTTAATGATCATTAATAGCGGCTATTTTTTTAAAATTTATTTATAAACCCGTTGGCACAACTACATTTTAATACCATTATAGCATGAAAATATTTTTAAAAACCTTGTTTGTTATTTGCTTTCTTGCAGCAGTAGGGGGCTATATTTATTGGCAAAAAAACAAAAATAAAATTATTAAGGATTCCATAAAAATTACCGTTAAAGTAAATACAGAAAGTCTGTATGCCATACATTATGATAGCTCAAGCATTGATGAGGTTAATGGCAATGCCGCATTTTATAATGTGATTTTACAGTCAGACAGTAACAAAAGAAAACTTATGGCTATTTCGGATAGTTTGCCAAATACGCTATTTCAGATACGTGTGGAAAAGATAAGTGCCGTTGGGGTAGATATGGTAGGACTACTTCAAAAGCAAAATCTTGCCTCAAAAAGTATATTATTATACAAACCGATAGTACAGATAATTAGCACCGGGGCAAATAATACAAAACCTTTTACCTATCAGGATACCCTGGAATTATACCAAAAAATATTAGGCGGCTTTAAAAGTATCCACGCCGATATAATTAAGGTTGTTGGAGGAACAGTTTTGATGACAGACCTGCACTCCAAACCATTAACCACGCTTGAAAATATAAACATTACACTAAATAATTTTTCGGTTGACAGCATACATGATTACAAAAATTTAGTGAGTTATTTTATTAAAGATGTAAAAGTTTCAGTAGATAATATTCAGTTGCCGGAATTAAAAAATGGTACCCGTATAAATATCACTAAACTATTGTACGATGCACCTGCAAAAGTATTGGAGGTTAATGCCATTCAACAATATAGATCAGGAAATAATATACCCGTAATAGACGTAAAAAATATAGTTATTAATAATTTAAATACCGACGCCTTTATACTACAACACGAGCTGCATGCAGGTATGGTAACCTGTGATGGCGGCATAGTAACAATTTACAGGCAAACCAAAAAGAAATTAAGTGGCAGCGCCTCTATTCAATTTTCCGCTGATTTATTTGATGAGGCAAAAGTAGAAGGCATTAAACTTGGCCCTACAAAATTTTTGGTCATTGACCCTGCTAAATTAGCAGAACCTGCCTTTATAATTAATGATGTACAATTTAATGCAACCGCTGTAGAAAGCCTTACCAGTGGTAACACTATTGATAATTTAATTAATAATGCATCCTGGAAATTATCGGCCCGGGGATTTTCATTTGTTTCAAAACTTAAATTTTATACTTTCATTGCCAGTAACATTCAATTAGATAATAAACAACAGACAGTTAAAATAAAAAATATTGTTTTAAGACCCAATTTTACTGAAGAGGATTTTGCACACCGCGTAAAATTTCAAACCGATAGATATGATTTTCGGTTTAATGCAATTAATTTAAAAGGGGTCAATTTTAAAAAGATGATCAATGAAAATAAATTGGAAGTTGATCATGCCGAATTGCAACCAATTATAAAAGTATATAATGATGGTACTTTACCACCTGCACCTATAACAGCTGCTAAGTATCCTCAACAAGCCATTGCTGCTCTTAATTTTCAATTTTATATCAAATCGATCTCCATCAAAAACGGGTCAGTATTTTATAAAGAAAAAAATGAAGATTCTCATTTAATTGGTATTCCAAGTTTTGAGAATATTGATGCAACACTTGACAATGTTACTAATATTAAGGATAGGATAGCTGATAATGGGATAATGCGACTGAAGGCAAAAACATTATTTTTAAAGGAAGCGAATTTAAGTACCGAATGGCTTTTACCCCTAAACCCCGCTGACACGGTATTTAAAGTTAATGGAGAAATGGGGCCTTTAAATGCCTTATCCTTAAATAAAATTACAGAACCACTTGGCTTGGTTGCTATTAAAACAGGCACTATAAAAAGTTTGGTATTTAATATTGAGGGAAATAATAATTTGGCTACAGGCTCAGAAACCCTGTTATATAATAATCTAAAAGTTGAGGTATTAAAAATGAAAAATGATCAACTTAAAAAGAAGGGTCTTGTAAGTTTTTTAGCCAATACGGTAATTAAAAATGACAATCCTAAAAACGGCGATATTTATGTTAGTAATATGGTTTTTAAAAGAGAACCCGGCAGTTCATTTTATAACTTACTTTGGCTATGCATATTTGATGGTGTTAAAAAAACAGCCTTAAGACAATAGGCATAAAAAATTCCGACAATGATGCCGGAATTTTTTTTATTAAATAAAAATTTACAAATTAATGCTATCATTCTTCATACCCTCTTTAAAGGCTGTGGATTTATTTAAAGCATTTGGTTGCCTTTCACCAATAAAATCCTTATCCAGGCTAAAAATATATTTTTTACCCGATAGATTAAATATGTCCTCTGCGGAATGACTATAAAATCTTACATATCTTCTCTTCATTTTAATATTGTCATTGTCTTTAACAATTTCATCGGCATAATTATATTCTTGCATAATTTTATTTTAATTGTTTAAGTTGGATAAGCTAGATTAATATTCGTTTTTTAAGAAAAAATATTTTTTAAAATGGCAACCCCATAAATTTTAATGCGAAGGGTATTATTTTTAACAATCATTTTGATAGCATTCTCTATTACATTGTTGCCAGCAATTTTTAGAACAGAGGAACTGTCTCCTTTAAATTTATTTGAGAATAAGAGCGCACTATCAAGAATAGTTTCATCCAAAACTCTATTAATAACCT
>JAYTHI010000195.1:0-4372 GCA_043732685.1 Ferruginibacter sp.
AAAAAGTTTTTAATAATTGTTTTTCCTTCGGTACTGTGGTACACTTCCGGATGAAATTGCAGACCGTATAATGGCATGCCCTCACTGGTACGCATAAACGCTGCAACGGGTATACTTTCTGTAGTGCCTAAAATTTCAAATCCTTCGGGCAATACTTTAACGGTATCACTGTGGCTCATCCAAACCTGGCTTTGCGGTAATACATTTTGCAGTAAAATAGCTTCTTTAATAATTTCCAAACGGGCGCGGCCGTATTCTCTTTTATCACTTTTTTCTACTTTGCCACCAAAAACTTTCGCCATAAGCTGGGCGCCGTAACATACACCTAATACGGGTACTTTTGCAGCAAGTGCTTGTATGTCGAGGGTGGGCGCCTTGTCTTCATTTACCGAAAAGGGCGAGCCGGAAAGTATGATGCCTTTTAAATCGGCACTAAAAACAATGGCTTTATTGTAGGGCGTTATTTCGCAGTAAACATTGGCTTCTCTAACCGCACGTGCAATTAATTGGGTGTATTGAGAACCAAAATCGAGTATTAAAATTTTTTCCGTCATGTGGCTGCGAAGGTAAATAATAAGTGTATCTGCCCAATAAAATATAACAAATAACAAACTGAGATGCCGCTTGGGGTTTCAGGCAATGCGTTTCATAAGTTTTTGGACACTACATTTTTTGTTGGTTGCGTTTTTGTTTACAATTAAGTATGCCGGAGATGATGCCGCTAATAATTTTGATTCTCTGCAATTTTTAGCAGGGTAATTATTAGGGCGGTCACCAGTTTGCCGATGCGTCAACCTGGTGCCGGGCTTTCCGTTACAAGGCCGCAGTAGCAGTTTTTATACCGCCAGCAGCGCATTGCGGGCTTTCCACTGCAATCCCTACCGCGGTAATACTCCCTGATTTTTTGCGCTCTGTTTAAATTTTCTATTAAATACATTACATAATAATATAATATGTATAAGAATAATTATTTTTTAGCCAGTAACAAGTTAGTTTTTAGCCCTGGCTATTTTGTGTTTGAGGCAAAACCTATCTTTGCCGCCAATGAAAAAAGCACTGATACAGTTACATATCGCTATATTTTTAGCAGGATTTACCGCCATTTTAGGCAAATTAATCGGTTTAAATGAAGGTTTAATAGTTTGGTACCGCTTGTTAATTACGGTACTCTCCCTCGGGATCCTATTATTTTTTAAAAAGCAATTGGAGCGTATTGCCTTTAAAGATGCTTTAAAAATTTTTGGAGTAGGCGGTATTGTCGCATTTCACTGGGTTTGTTTTTATGGCAGTATAAAATATGGCAATGTATCGGTAGCCCTCGTCTGTTTATCAGCTGCTGGTTTTTTTACCGCTATTTTTGAACCCTTAATTTTTAGACGGGCTATTAATTTTACCGAACTGGTATTGGGTTTACTGGCCATTTCAGGTATCTATATCATTTTCGATTTTCATCCGCAATACAAGGTGGGCATTGCTTTTGGTATCGTTTCTGCCCTTGGTAGCTCTTTATTTCCCATATTTAATAAGCAGTTACTTAATCGTTTTACGCCCAACACATTAACCTTGTACGAACTGGGCGGCGGTTTTTTAATATTAAGTTTTGTTATACATTTTTACCTGCAGCAATTTCCTGCCAACTATTATTTGCCTACCAACTGGGATTGGGTTTGGTTGCTTGTACTGGCCTGGCTCTGTACCATTCTTTGTTTCGATCTGCAACTAAACGCCTTAAAAAAGGTATCTGCCTTTACAAATACACTCTGTTATAATTTAGAGCCGGTCTACGGCATCATTTTAGCATTTATATTTTTTAAAGAAAATAAATCCCTGAACAGCCATTTTTATATCGGGGTTAGTCTGATATTTTTAGCGGTAATATTGCAAATGGGTTTGCTTTGGAACAAGAATAGGGTAGGTTCTCTGGCAAAAAAACAATTAATTTAGGTAGTGTTAGTATGAGATGGCGGGACAATTAAAAAAAATCAATCTTCAAACATCAAAAATCAAATGTTTTCCCTACCTTCGCCGTCCAAAAAATTAGTACAATGGCTAGAGTATGTCAGGTAACAGGAAAGAGGCCTATTACAGGTAATAAAGTATCACATTCAAACATAAAAACCAAGCGTAGGTTTTTGCCTAATCTGCAAACCAAGCGCTATTTTTTAGCTGAAGAAGATAAATGGGTAACTTTAAAAGTTTCTTCAGAAGCTATTAGAACCATCAATAAAAATGGCTTGTTTTCAGTTGTAAAGCAACTAAGGGCAGCAGGCGAAAAAATTTAAACCCACCCATTCTCTTATGAAGGGGAAAGGGTAACAAACTCAATAACAATGGCAAAGAAAGGTAACAGGGTTCAGGTTATTTTGGAGTGCACTGAGCATAAAGCCAGTGGCAAACCAGGTACCAGCCGCTACATTACAAAAAAGAACAAAAAGAATACGCCTGAGCGTTTGGAATTGAAGAAATTCAACCCAATTCTTAAGAAGGTAACTGTACACAAAGAAATCAAATAGACAATTAGCAAATTAGAGATTGTTGAGTAGTGCCGCATGCCGGTATCTTTCTCTTTTTCGAGTTTTCAAATTTTATAATTTTCAAATTTTATAGTCATGGCAAAAGCAGCTAAAACAGCGATTAAAACCAAGGACCAGAAAGCAGCATCTGATGCTAAAAACTGGACAAAAGTAATACGTGCCGTACGTAGTCCTAAAAGCGGTGCATACACTTTTAAAGATTCTATCGTTCATAAAGACAAGATCAAAGAACATTTAGGTCAGTAATTTTTAAGCGGAAGCATTAATATATTCAAGCTGTTCTGATTAATTTCGGAACAGCTTTCTTAATTTTATCCAATGCCACCTTGGTTTTGGCAGCTCAATTTTATAATGGTCAACAAATAAAAATCTTTTAAGGAGGATTAATACATGGGACTTTTTGATAAACTATTCGGCAAAAAACAACAACAGGAAACGCTTGAACAGGGCCTGCAAAAAACACGCGAAGGTTTTTTTAGTAAAATTTCCAAAGCAATTGCAGGTAAAAGTACCGTAGATGAAGAACTACTGGATAACCTTGAGGAAGCTCTCGTAGGTGCTGATGTAGGTATTGAAACCACTGTTGAAATTATTAACAGGATAGAAAAACGGGTTGCGAAAGATAAATATTTAAATACCAGCGAATTAAATAGTATCCTTAAGCTGGAAATACAAAATATGCTGGCATCGGCAACGCCGGATACTTCTTACGAGAATTATCAATTGCCCGCAGGACATAAACCGCATATAATTTTAGTAGTGGGCGTAAATGGGGTTGGTAAAACTACCACCATTGGAAAACTGGCGTATAATTTTTCAAAAGCAGGAAAAGCTGTTTTGTTAGGTGCCGCCGATACTTTTAGAGCCGCCGCGGTTGACCAGTTAACCATCTGGAGCGAAAGAACCAATGTTCCCATTGTAAAAAAGGAAATGGGCAGCGACCCTGCATCTGTTGCATACGACACTGTAATAAGTGGTGTTGCAAAAAATGTAGATGTTATTATTATTGATACAGCAGGGCGTTTGCACAACAAGGCTTATTTAATGGATGAGCTCACTAAAATAAAAAGAGTTATTCAAAAAGTTTTACCCGATGCGCCGCACGAAGTAATGCTGGTTTTAGACGGCAGCACCGGACAGAATGCCTTGGAACAGGCCAAACATTTTACCGCCGCAACAGATGTAACGGCAATTACCATTACAAAACTGGATGGCACCGCAAAAGGTGGTGTGGTACTCGCCATTGCGCATCAGTTTAATATACCTGTTAAGTTTATTGGTGTGGGAGAAAAGGCAGAAGATCTGCTGGTTTTTAATAAACAAGAATTTGTAGAAAGCTTGTTTAATCTGGAAGGATAAATTTTAAATAGTCGGCTTATACAGGGTTGCGAAGGTCTTATTAATTTGCCTTTACAATTTTCTGTAGCATAAATATGCAAAATGCATATCGAATTTGTTTACAGCAGCTTTCGAAGCTCCGGTCTGACTGGTTAGCAGTTACAAAATCAACCGGCTCAAATTTGCTTGGCTAGCAAAGGTTTTTGCTGCCCAATCGGATAAGACTAAATAGTATAAATTGATTTTAACTACAATCAGTTTAGCATAATTTAAGATCAGATTTTTGATATGGATTTTTTAAAAATCCTTTAATAATATTTTTATGGTAGAAGTAGGAAGATACAATCTCTTGAAAGTAATACGCGCAGTAGATTTTGGCGTTTATCTTGATGATGGTGCAGAAGGAATTTTATTGCCTAAAAGGTTTGTACCTACCGCAACAACGATCGGTGACGAATTAAAAGTTTTTTTATACCACGATGGGGAAGATAGAATTATAG
>JAYTHI010000196.1:0-13605 GCA_043732685.1 Ferruginibacter sp.
TTCTTGCAAAACCTGTCAGTGATACTTGGGAAGCTATAAAATAAAGTAAAATTCCAGTCAATAAAGGAAGTAGAATATTTAGCAGGCAGTCTTGTTTAAGTGAGAGTTTCATAGGGTTAGTGGACCATAAATTATTCAACCCTACCCCGCCATAACATTTACCAATAAGTTTTTACCCGATATCAAAATGACCAATGCTGTAATTACTGTAGCAACCATAATTGCAGCCATGGCTGTTATGGCCTGTAATGGTAACATGCCCACGCTTGCAGAAATTAAACCTCCAAGTCCAATTTGAATAAAGCCCAGCAAGGCCGAGGCTGTACCTGCATTTTTTGAAAAGGGTGCCATACAAAGTGCTGCTGCATTGGGGTAGGTGAGGCCGCAACAAGACAGTAATGCAAACAATAAAATAATTACAGCAGTTAAGCCATACCATCCTTGTGTAGCACCAACTAAAAATAGTATGGCTACCATTGCCTGTACAATTAAAGCTGATTTTAAAATCTGTTGGTTGCTGAATTTTTTGGTAAAGAAATGGTTTAGCTGACTGCCACCAATAAACCCGATAGATAGCAATGCAAATACACCGCCGTATAACTTTTCACTCAAATGGAAATGCCCCATAAAAATAGCGGGAGAGTTGGCTACATAAACAAATAAACCGGAAAAAGAAAACGTGCCCGCCAATGCAAATATATAAAAGCGGGGGCATGTTAAAACGGCTTTAAATCCATTAATAATCGGGATGGGTTTAAGCGATATTGATTTATCTGCTGCATGCCCCTCGGGTAAAAAGAAATAGACCGTTACTAAAATGATACCTGTAATTACAGCCAGCGCTATAAAAACGGTATGCCATCCCCAGGTGGTAATAATAAAACTTCCTATCGTTGGTGCCAGCAGAGGCGATACGCCCAGAATCAACACTAAAAATGAAATTACACTGGCTGTTTTTTCAACCGGAAAAAAATCCCGTACCATCGCCATTGCTGCAACAGAAGCCACACAACCGCCAATGGCCTGCATAAAACGTATCACCCAAAGTGCTTCAATTGTATTGGTAGTAAAACAACCAATTGTAGCGATGATATATAAAACCAGCCCTACATACAAAGGGGGTTTTCTGCCAAAGCGATCCAGCAATGGGCCATAAATAATTTGTCCAAGAGAATAGCCTAAAAAATAAGTAGATACCGATAAAGCTACTTTATCGATACTGGTATTAAAGTCGTGTGCAATAGTAGGAAATGCCGGCAGGTACATGTCAATAGAAAATGGCGTAATGGTATTGAGTGCACCAAGAATTAGGATAAGGATAAAGTTCTGTTGTTTGCTTCTTGGTATTGTTATCATAAGGATTTTAATTATTTGCGGGCAAAGTTAAACATTATGAATGGGCGTTGTTGGCAAACGATTTTTATAAAAATTTCTTTATTTAAAAATCTATTGGCATTTATTTTATATCCTAACCGCTTAAGTTTTGTTTTTGTCTGGTCAATATTAACCTCAATTATAGGTATTGTGCAGGTTATTAATGTAAAATAATCAATTTCGTTGCACAGGTAAATAACAATAAAATGATGGAGGTTTTTTGGCTATATTTGGATTTATCTAAACAAATAAATTAAACTTCATGAATAGTAAAATTAAAATTTTATCAACAACAAAAATTTTGTTTGCCCTTAGTTTCTGTGCATTATTTACGACAGCATCCTATGCGCAAACCAACGCTAACGATAAGGTTACAACTGGTACTACCATTACATTAGGAGGCAATATTACACATACTGTTGGTAAGTTGCCTGCAATCGGTACGCAGGTTAAAGATTTTAATTTAACAGGACTCGATCTTAAAGAAAAAACCTTAGCAGATTTTCAAGGTAAATATGTTATTATGAATATTTTTCCGAGTGTTAATACGGGTGTATGTTCTAAAGCAGTTAGAAAATTTAACCAGGAAGCTGCTTCCTTAAAAAATGCGACCGTGCTTTGTATTTCTAAAGATTTACCCTTTGCCCAAAAACAATTTTGCGGTGCCGAAGGTATTAATAATGTAACCATGCTTTCGGATTTCAGAAGTGATTTTGGAAATGTTTTTGGTGTTCAGATTGCAGATGGTGCCATGCGCGGATTGTTAAGCAGGGCAGTAATTGTTATTGATCAAAATGGCAAAATAGTGTATGAGCAACAAGTACCTGAAATTGGTCAGGAGCCTGATTATGCAGCTGCTATCGCTGCAGTGAAATAAACAAGTATTGCCCAATTTTTAATAATTTTTTTTAAAGCTATTATCTGTTATAAAAAATAATTTTTCTTAAAGATAAAATCCCGCAAACTTTAATAGTTGCGGGATTTTTTTATAACTATGCGAATCAATTTTATTAAAAATAAAATAGGTTAATTGGGGGCGTATCTGATTAAGTTTATATTTTTTTAGATTACCGTTACTTTTAAAATATTCGTATGGTGGTTGTCTGTTTTTTTAGATGAACAAGTAAAAGAAATATAGGCACTTTAATATCGTAATATTTTATCTGAAAAAATTGAGCCATCTTAAAAACTTAATAAATTCTCTCCATTCTATTTTTGTTTCAGGCCAATTCAATATTTTAAAATAATAGCAAACTATTTACCTAAATATAAATCTATTTTTACATCATTATTTATTACCCGTTACTAGCATTTGTACCTATAAAATTAACCATGATTTACTTACTTTTCACACTGTTGTTGCTTACAATTGTTGCGATGCTCTCTACCCGAATATTTAAAAGGAAACAAAAAATTATAAAGGAACAATTAAATAATCAGTGGGGTAAAGCTAAAACTGAACCTTTCGATTTTGATAAGATCGCTATTTATACTGAACTAAATAAAGACATTAATTTTCATCAGCTATCTGCTCAAACAAAAACGGATATTGATTTTAATGATATTTTTTGCCTTCTCGACCGCACTACAAGCAGGGTTGGACAACAATATTTATATGCTGTTTTAAGTAACCCTACAAACGATGAAACTGCCTTAAGAAAATTAGATGATCAGGTTAATTTTTTTAGCGATAATGAAGTCATGCGCACTGACGTTCAATTGCAATTATTGCATTTAAATAATGAAGACGCCTACTTTTTACCTACGCTGCTTACGGATAATTTTTTTGCAAAACCTGCCTGGTTTAAATTTGTTCCTATCTCTTTAATTTCAATTGCGGTATTAGCAGTGCTATCTGTTTTTTACCCTACTTTACTGTTTTGCATGTTGCCACTGTTGATGTTAAATGTATTTATTCATTATCAAAATAAAATCTATACCAAACGATTTAATAAGTTGTTCCAACAACTAAATATACTTATTAATTGTTGCAAAAATTTACATGTTAAGCCTTTACCTTTCGATAATGGTTTAATTGAACCTGCTGCCGCTACCCTAAAAAGCTTTCAAAAAAAAACTAAATTAGTAAGTTTTGATGGGGTGTCTATTAAAGATGAACTTACTCAGGCTTCTTTGTATTTTTATGAACTATTAAAAGCTTTTTTCTTAATAGAATTTTTTGCTTTTTTCAGTCTGTTAAAAGAAATAGATAAAAAGCAGGAAACTATTTTATACCTGTTTAAATATATCGGAGCAATAGATACAGCAATATCAATCGCCTCTTTAAGGGCTGGAAATTTATCTACCTGTCAACCAGAATTTTTGCCCGTCTCAAAACAATTATCCAGCACAAAAGCTTATCACCCTTTAATTGAAAAATGTGTTAACAATAGTATTAATGTAAATACAAAAAGTGTTTTAATAACAGGCTCTAATATGTCGGGTAAAACAACTCTTTTACGTACCCTTGCTCTTAATGCTGTTTTAGCTCAAACTATTTTTACTTGCTTTGCTCAATCTTTTATAACTCCTTTTGTAAAGCTTCATAGCTCTGTACGTATAGATGATAGTTTGCTGGATGGTAAAAGTTATTATTTTGAAGAAGTAACGGTAATGGCAGCATTAATAAAACAAGCAGATCAGGACTGGCAAAATATTTTTATACTTGATGAGGTTTTTAAAGGTACCAATTCCATTGAAAGAATTGCCTCAGCCAAGGCTATTCTTTCTTACCTGAATAAAAATAATAATTTGGTATTTGTAACAACACATGATGTGGAGTTATCTTTTCTCTTAGCCGCAGAATATGAATTATATCATTTTGCTGAAACCATTGATGCTAATGGACTTCAGTTTGATCATCTGTTAAAACCCGGTGCATTAAAAAATACCAATGCCATTAAAATATTAGCCCTTTCAAATTACCCTCACCAAATAATTGACGAAGCTATAAATATTAGTGAACGATTACAGCGGCTACATAAGCTAGTAAACGATGAATATAATTTTAATTGAAACGGTAAATAGCCTTTGAATAATTATTATAATTAATAAGTAACTTCATCATTTATTAAGAGGAAGTTCCCTCTTTTTAGGATAACAAATAACAAATCTTACCTCTATTTTTTATTTTATACGAATTGGTTTTTTACATAAAAAATATTTTTTGTTCGTTACGTGTCCTCTTTTTAAGTATGGACTTATATGCACAATCCGCTATAAAAATTATTAGACTTTTGTATTTGAATTGAAGGCAGCTAGAATGCGCTCAAACTATAAAAATGTATTTTGTTGAGAGTCTGCGCACCTAAAAACTAAGGCCATCCGAATAATATCGAATGGCCTTTAATATTTTAATTTTTTAGTACACTTTCTCCAAATTTACTGTCATTGACTTTTGTTTAGCATTGTACTTTGATATCATAATATAACCGGGTTTGCCGCGGGAAATAAAATAGGTTACTTTTTTTTCCTTCTCAAAATCAAATTGCTTTTGCGTAAACCCTTTCTTCTCATCGAAGGTTATGGCAACAGTGCCCCATTTTTTTTCATTAAAAGCACCCTTTACCAATACTGTCTTTTTCTTTCCTTCTAATCCTTCATCTGTATACATATAGCCAAAACGATGCTCTAAGGTAAGGATGCGGGAAGCCAATCCAATGGGAATTCCATCGGTAGGAAGTTCTATCCTTTGTTTTTCTTTTTCAATGATATCTATTGATTTTGCTTTCAGGTTTTTATCTATCCTCAATAAAAACATATCACCTATAGTTGCCTGTGCGGCAGAACCATTACCCATAAATAATATTTTAGTTGCTACTCCAAAGGCACTTACCGTTTTCCTGAAAAATTCTCCTACCAATACCATACTTCCATCCTGCATCATGCAAATATTATGTGCTTTTATATAACCTTCTTCCGACTTGCTTTCATTTTTCATAGAGAGTACGGTGCCAAGATCTTTTAAGTAATTGAAATCTTTCAACGTAATTATTTCTCCGGTTAAATCGTTCAGTTCGCCAATGCTAAAACCAATTGGTTTTGCCGAAAGAAATTTATCCTCCTCATTACTCATGGTAGATAAAATTTTTAATTTTCCATCTGTACCCGATTTAATTAGCATTGGCTCATAGGCAATTCCTTTTATATCCATCGGTTTCTTATAAAGTATTGCGCCCGTTTCTGTACTAAGTGCTACTAAAAAAATAGCAGCATCCCTGCTCATAATCCCTGATCTGTCCATTTCAAAAAATAAAATAGCATTCGGTGTGCTTGAAAGTAAATACAAGTCAATACGGTCGCCCTTATCGGCTGTTATACTTTTCTCCCATTTTAAGGTACCTCCAAGGGCAAACATTTGAATATCTGCGCCTCCGGTTTTAGCCTTACTTTGATTAACGGATACAAAACCTTTTCCTTCTACATTTTCTAATCCTTCATAGTAACTTTCCATTTGAGAAGCTATTGCTGCACTAAACATTCCCTTCTTTGTTTTTTCGGGATCATAGGCAATATTTCCAAGTTCCTTACCTTTTAAATCAAATATTTTTACAAATTTTTCATAGCCATCTTTCTTAGTGTAGTCATTAAAACTAAGAAGGATTTGGTTTGATTCATACACCACTTTATTAAGAAATAATTCTTTTGCGCCTTCAAACTCACTACTTCCTATTTGCTTTAAATTTTCATCTAAAATTAATAACCTGTACAAAGAGCTTTTCTTCATATTATCGATCTTGTAAAAGAAAGCATACCCTACAATTTGATTGTTATTGGTAATCTCAACCGTTCTTTTCAATTCAATATCTACTACATTTTCAAAAACTTTGCTTTGGGCAAAAAGGCTCCAACTAAATAGTACTGCTACTAATGCTAATGTGGTTCTCATAGTTGTTTTTTAGAGATTAAATATTTGTATTTATTTTTTGGAAAGCGATTATTATAGTATGCAAAAGCTGCTTCAGTATCTTTCATTTTAACCAGTGTATTGTACATCAGTTTAGCAAATTCAAAATCTTCTGAATTTTTAGCTCCTTTTACATTTAAAAAATATAAGGCTAGTGTTTCCAGATCTTCACTTGTTATCTGAAATAAAAAGTCTTGCAATTGCTTTAAATTGGTGCCGCTGTTTGCAGCCGCATTTACTGCAGTAAATCTTTGTAAATGTTTATCAAAAAAGTATAATTTAGAAAAACAAAGCGAAAGAAAATCATTGTAAATAACGGGATTGTAATTATTATTCAACGCAAAAATGCACACATGAATACACTGCCCGATTGAATTATTTTCATAGAGATACCTTACAATTTCCATCATTGATCTTTCTTTATAATCAACATAATTATTATTTAGGGAAGAGCAGCAATTAATTGTAGTCCCGTTGCTTTTTCCTGAAATTGTCTCGTAACGTTTAATGCAATCCGGATGTGTTTTAATAGTATCTATATCGATGTCGGCATTCATGATAACATGTACAGCCGATAATCCATTGTAGGTTTTTTTGGTATTTAAAAAGGATAGATCAACGAGCGTTTGTTGAAAAAAGTCTTTCAAATGATACAACTTTTCCGATGTTAATAAATCATCTGCTTTATCTAACTTTAACAATATAATGGAGGCTTTTATTTCATTATATCCGGCATTTTTTATTAACACTACTCCAAGACTATCTGCTTCACTTTCTTTGTAAGTACTGTGCCTGCCTGCTTCTATCGTAAGCCCTTTCATTAATTTTCTAAACCGATCAAATTTGCCATAGTCTGCTTTTTTAATCTTTTTTAAATCAGCTTTAAACTCATCAGAGGTAAAGGTGGCGATACTTTTCTCTATTTTGCTGTCAGCATGTTTTAATAGCTGGTGCGCAATTTCATGCCCTATTACCAATGCCAACTCCTCATCATTATCTATCCATAAAAATAATCCTAAGTTAATCATGATAGTTCCCTCTCCGTAGCAGGCAGCGTTGGCAACAATTGATCTGTTGATGTACAACTTGATAGAATCAAATTTGTAGTTTTTGTTTGATTGGGCAATTTTGCTGAAAATACTATTGCACTTTTTTAGCAACAAGCTGTCATCAATTAAATTATCTTCTTTAAAAGAGGTTAGTAAGCTTTTATTGCGGTCAGTTAATATTTCGGTATACCAAGCCTGGGAAGATTTATCGGCATATTTTTTTGGTACAGTATAATTTTCTAATTGTGTTATTTTAGCCCCATAGACTAAAGAACCAAGGTTACTAAATTTAATACTGTTTTCTTGCGCAGGTAGCGTTACCTGCAATAAACAGTAAAATAGTAAAAGGCATAGGGGTTTGGTTAATAGCGGTTTTTTAAGGTATTTTATGGACATAAATATTTAATTCAGTAGATTCTTTGTAGCTCAAGTGATTTGTAGAAAGTTAATAAAGTGTTATTTAATAAAAATAAAAATAATGATAAATATTTAATGTATAATACAAGATTTAAAATTTACTATTGTTTTATCTGTCGGCAAGTTGAAATGGCAAATATCTTTTTAGCCATCAAAGGCATGGAACGCTAAAATGAGCAATTATTGTACATAAAACATTAAACTCTGTATCAACTGCCAATTAAAATTTACATTAAAAAAATAATTAGCTGATTTTTTCCCTCAGCCAACTTACTTAAATAAATTTTACATGAAGCGTATTTACACATATTAAAATAGGAACTCAATATTTTTTTGGAAGCATCGCTGGTAAAAAAAATAATTTAATATTTGGGTTCAAACGGAAGCTTACCGGTTACCATTTTTAGACTTTATTATTGTGTTCTAAAAAGTACCCTCATTAAATTGGTAAATTTCATGCGTAGTTTGTTAACTGTATCTAAAATGACGAAATAAGGAAAGCGGCATGTATTTTAATATTTATTATCGATCCCCTCTTCAAAATATTTTTTTGCCACTTTCAATAATGTGTGTAATTTACACATTAAATAATTGCCATATGAGAAAGGTCTTTCTTTCAATCACTACTATATTTATATGCCTTACTGTTAGTGCACAACTTTTATCCTGGTCACCACAATTTGCTTCTGATGTTTCAAGTATTACCATTACAGTAGATGCTACCCAGGGCAACCAGGGCTTAATGGGCGTAACAACTCCAGTTTACCTGCATTTTGGATTAATTACAAGTGCCAGCAATGATTCAAAAGATTGGAAATATACAGCAACCACCTGGGCTACAACTACCGCCCCTACTGCCACATCGCTTGGTAATAATAGGTGGTCTTTTACCATACCAAATACACGAACTTATTTTAATTCAGCAAATGGCGGAGTACCTGCCGGAGAAAAAATTTTAAGCATCGCCCTTCTTTTTCGAAATGCGGATGGCAGTAAGGTGCAACGCAACGGGGATGGTACCGATATGTATGTACCCATTTATGCTCAGGCATCCAACCATAGTCAAATAATAAATCCTAAAATTTTACCTTACTATACTATCGCTCATGAAGTTGTAAACGCAACCATTAATCAGACAATACCTTCTACTGCCGTGGCTTCTACTAAATTAGGTATTTTAAATATGTATTTTAACGGTACAAAAGTTGCCGGTCCACTTACTTCAAAAGATACCATTACTGCTAACCCTGTAGTTACTACCAGTGGCAATCAATTATTGGTGTCAGAACTGGTTTTGGCGGGTGTTAGTTATTACGATACGGTTAAATTTTATGTTACGTCCTCCGCCCTTGTGGCACCTTTACCTGCCGGTGCTGTGGAAGGTATTAATTATGGCGCAGATTGCAGTTCGGTAACCCTTGTTTTATTTGCCCCAAATAAAAATTCGGCTGTGGTGCTTGGCGATTTTGCCGGTAGTAATTGGGTAGCGCAAACCCAATTTCAAATGAATAAAACACCTGATGGTAATTACTATTGGTTAACCATCACCGGACTTACCTCCGGTACAGAATATGCTTATCAATATTTGGTAGATAATGCCATCTACATTGCAGATCCGTATGCCGAAAAAATATTGGATCCTTATAATGATCCATCAATACCCGCTGCTACCTATCCTAATTTAATGCCTTATCCTGCGAATGCAAATGTTACTGCCAATAAAAATGGTATCGTAAGCGTATTACAACCTTGCGCTCCTGCATATACCTGGAAAACAACCAATTATACCAGACCCGCAAAACGTAATCTGGTAACCTATGAGTTGCTGGTTCGTGATTTTGGTGATGCCCGCAATTACCAGTTGCTTATTGATACCATTGGATATTTTAAACGCCTCGGAATTAATGCCATCGAATTAATGCCTGTAAGTGAGTTTACCGGAAACGATAGCTGGGGGTACAATCCAACTTTTTATTGCGCACTCGATAAGGCTTACGGAACTAAAAATAAATACAAAGAATTTATTGATCTCTGTCATCAAAACGGGATAGCTGTAATTATGGATGTAGTGTACAATCAAATGGATGCCTATACCAATCCTGAGGGCAGATTATATTGGGATGCTACGGCAAATGCACCGGCAGCAAACAGCCCCTGGTTTAACCAGTCAGCTCCGCATCCTTACAGTGTTTTTAATGACCTTAACCATACAGCTGTTGCAACTCAATATTTGGTAGAAAGGTCGATGGACTACTGGTTATCAGAATTTAAAATTGATGGGTTTAGAATGGACCTAGCCAAAGGATTTACACAAACACAAAGCGATGGCAATACAGTTGAAAACTACGACGCCAGCAGGGTCGCCAACCTTAACCGGTATTACGATCATGTAATTGCCAAATATCCGGATACCTACATGATACTTGAATTTTTGGGAACCCAGCGTGCTGAAGAACAAGCTTACGCAGCCAAAGGTTTTTTATTGTGGGGTAATAGTAATCCCGCCTATAACCAGGCTACGATGGGGTATGGAGGTAATTCAGACTTTTCTAAAATTGTTTATAACGATCCGCAGGAAGCATTTACAACGCCTGCCGAAATGGGGTATATGGAAAGTCATGATGAGGAGAGATTGATGTACAAAAATTTGCAATATGGCAACGCTGCGGGTACATACAGTGTGAAGAGTTTGCCCACTGCACTTCAAAAGGAAGCAGCCGCAGCCGCAGTTTTCTTTACCGTACCCGGGCCAAAATTAATATGGCAGTTTGGCGAAAGAGGCTATGATGTCAGTATTAATGATGGCGGCAGAACTGGTGCTAAACCACCGCATTGGGAATATATGGCTGATCCGGATCGCCTGACACTTTATAATGTTTATGCTAAACTTATTAAACTTCGACTTTCAAATCCTTCTGTATTTAATAACTCAACGTTTAGTTATGATTTTAATGATAACGGCGGTTTGGTGAGGCGCTTTCAAATTGCAGATTCAATCGCCGGCGGTATAAATGTTACCGTGGTGGCCAATATGGATGTAACTGCACAAACAAGATCGGTATCTTTTCAAACAACAGGGGATTGGTATAATTATGTTGGTAATGGAACATCCAGCGGTTTAAACGGCGCAAAGGATAGTTTTAATATTAGTGCTGTAACCCAAAATATAACGTTGCAGCCGGGCGAGTACCATGTGTACATTAGCTTATCGGGCTGTAATGCTGTTACGCCTGCAACTGGTTTATCAGCTGCCAATATAACTACTAATGGTGCTACCTTAAACTGGAATAGTCAAGGCGGTTTATTTTATACTATAGATTATAAGCCTGCAGGCTCAGCTGTTTGGATTAATGCAGTTATTAATACAACCGGCAGTAGCATTGCACTTGCTAACTTAAAAGCAGGTACAAATTACGATTGGCGGGTTAGTTCCAACTGTACTGCAACACCTTCTATCAATTACGTGCAGGCAACTTTTACTACTGGTTTTAATATACCCGCCATCAGAAATTTAAAAGATGGATATGGAATTAAATTAAGTCCCAATCCTGTTGCCGGGCAAGTTGTAATTGATTATTTTGTTGGGGGTACCGGCATGGTAAATCTAACAGTAGTAAACCCATTAGGGCAGCGCCTGAAAATTCTTTTCAGCGGAATGAGAACACCGGGTCAATACCAGTTGGTGTTGCCAAATCAACTGAGTGATTTAACCACCGGAAATTATTCTATTTGGTTAGAGCAAAATGGTAAAGGAAACCTGGTACATTTTTTAAAAAATAAACAATAGTAAAAGCTGCTTTTGTAAAAGGCTTATTGATTTATAGAAACTTTATTTTTATATTACGCTGACTACCTAAAAAATATTTTAATCAAACAAAAAATAAATAAAACTCAATACCCTTAAGTAATAACAGTATTAAATGGTTTGTTAAAAACTCATCCCGTTTTTTAAAGTTAAATTTATTGGTATTGAGCCCCAACTTAAAAAAATTGCTCATGCTGACAGATGAAAAATTGTTGCTTTCAAAGAGTGTAAAAACACTGCAGGTCGTACAATCTGAGGTAGAAAATACCAATAGGATCGCCTTGTCCGTTGATTGTATAATTTTTGGATTTGATGAAAATAAATTGAAGGTATTGTTGATTAGGAGTGATTTAAAAAAGTTTGCAGGTAAATGGTCTTTGCTGGGCGATTTGGTTTTTCCGAAAGAAGACCTGGATGCAGCAGCTTACCGCATACTAAAACAGCGTACCGGTTTAAGCGATGTGTATATGGAGCAGGTGCATACTTTTGGGGCAGTAAACAGGCATCCGGCAGGCAGGGTGGTAACGGTAATTTATTATTCGCTTATAAATGTACAGCACCACAAAATAAATATACTGGACAATGAATTGCATTGGCATGATGTAAAAAATGTAACCGACCTTGCTTTTGACCATCAACAAATATTTGATATTAGTTTAGCGCAGCTTCAAAAAAGAGTTCAGGAACATCCGTTGGGATTTAATTTATTACCTAAAAAGTTTTCATTACGTGATTTGCAAAATTTGTATGAAGCCATTCTGAATTTAAAAATGGATCGGCGGAATTTTAGAAAAAAATTCTTTTCTATGGATTTACTAACTGATATTAATGAAATGGAGCAGGATGTACCGCACCGGCCAGGAAAATTATACAAATTCAATTATGAAAAATATTCCAAAAGAGAAAAAAAATGGAGCGGTATTGATTTCTAGATTTTAGGATAAAATCTAGAAATAATTCTTTATTTGATCCTAAAAAATGGAATTAATTTATTTTCTTAAGCAGCAAATTAATTATTAGTACGGTCAGGCAATAATAAAAAGTTTACAAATTATTTTTTTTTATAATAAACACACCTACATTGTGTAAAATTTACATGATAAGAAAGTGTAAATTTTACACATCTAAAAAAAGCTTTTACTAAAAACGATAGTGGCTGCTTACTGAAATTCGAACGAAATGCTTCATAGGAGATTACAGAAACCCGCACGGGTACCTACATCTTTACAACTTGCATTTCCCTTAATTTCTCAGTCATTTTAAAACATGAAACTAATGCACAATATGAAAAAAAGGATTACAACAATTGCCCGATATTTTTCGGGTACAATTACAGTGATGCTGATAACGATATCAGCCATTGCTCAAAACCAACTTAGCGGAAAGGTTAGCGATGCGAAAGATGGTAGTCCCGTACCCGGCGTTACCGTTACAGCAAAAGGTACCAAGGTATCTACACAAACTAATGCAGATGGTACTTATAAATTGACTGCACCGGCTGGTGCAACCAAATTGATATTTACTTCTATTGGGTTTGCAAGTCAGGAAAAAGCTATCAATGGTCCAAATGTTGATATTAGCTTTGTTAGCAGTAGCCAACAATTAAACGATGTGGTTATTGTAGGGTACGGATCGGTGAAGAAAAAGGATTTAACAGGATCCGTGTCTACTGTTTCTGCCAAAGATTTTAATAAGGGTTCCTTTGCATCTCCGGAGCAATTAATTGCCGGTAAAGCTGCGGGAGTTTCTGTTATATCAAATGGTGGCGGACCAGGTACCGGAAGTTCTATCCGTATTAGGGGCGGCGCATCTTTAAATGCAAGTAATAATCCATTAATTGTTATTGATGGTGTTCCGGTTGATGTTGATGGCGGCGTAAAAGGAGCCCCAAGTTTTTTATCTACTATCAATCCTAACGATATAGAATCTTTCAACATTTTAAAAGATGCTTCTTCATGCATCGTCCTGAAATTAGTTGACTCATTTACACGTTATCCACAGTCGGATAAGATAGCTGTGTTTTGCGTTTTGAGTTTAGTTGTTCATCTTTGGTC
>JAYTHI010000197.1:0-4360 GCA_043732685.1 Ferruginibacter sp.
GATGTAAATCATTTTAAATATAATTTTAAAGGTGATCCGGATTACAGTACCAATAATGTCTTTAACCTTAGGTGGACACATAATGCAGATACCAAGGCCAGGCCGGGCGTGACTTTTAGTGCTAATGTAAATGCCGGAAGCAGTAAATTTAACCAGTTGGTGCCCAATAATGCTGCACGGAATGTACAGAACCAGCTAAATTCTTCCATCGCATGGTCCAAGGTTTGGAAAGACAAACCCTTTAATATTTCTATTAATGCCAATCACTCCCAAAACACGGTGACTAAAATTATAAGTGTAACCTTACCGGATATAACCTTTAATGTAAATACCCTATATCCGTTTAGAAGAAAAGAACCCATCGGAAATTTAAAATGGTACGAAAATATAGGGGTGGCATTAAATTCAAATGCACGAAGCCTTACTTATTTTTCTGATGATACCACGGTTAGCAAATTAAATATCGGCAAACAAATATTCAATAACCTTCAGTGGGGGGCAACACATAATGTACCTATTTCTTTAACCTTACCTCAAATTGGGCCTTTTCAAATTTCGCCGGGGGTTAGTTATGTGGAGCATTGGTACCAGCAACGTTTCTTTCAAACTTATGATGCCATTGCCAAAAAGTACGATACTACAATTAATAAGGGATTTTATACCGCAAGGGATATGTCATTCAGTTTAAGTTTAACTACACGGATTTTTGGGTCTTATACTTTTGGGAAAAATTCTTCTGTGAAGGCCATCCGGCACGAAATAAGACCCTCTATAAGTATGAGTTATAAACCCGATTTTAGTGGTGGAACCTATTATAATCGTTATGATACCGCATCTAAGTTATTTAGCCGGTCATCGGTGTATTCCAATAGCCTTTCCGGTGCTTTTGGCGAAGGTAAATTTGGCGGGATAAGTTTTAATGTAGATAATAATGTTCAGATGAAGGTGCGTAATAAAGAGGACACTACCGCCGGAGCAACAAAAAAACTCACCTTGCTTGATGGGTTAAGTTTTGCAGGAAGTTATAATTTCCTGGCAGATACGTTACGTTTCAGCACTTTTAGTTTAAATGCGAGAACCAATTTATTTAATAAAATTAATATTACTACCAGTGCAACCCTTGATCCCTACTTGTTGGATATGAGTAATGGCAACCGGATCAATACATTGGTATGGAGCAAAAGGCCAAGTTTGGGTAGGTTAACGAGTGCCAGTGTTTCTTTATCCACCCAATTTCAGGGAGGCGATCAAAAGAAAAAAGTGAGGGTACCCGGTAGTCCAAACCAATATATAAACCAACAAAGTGGCTTGCCTTTGGATGAATACCAAACTGAAGCCGCATACATTAATAATAACCCTGCCGAGTTTACAGATTTTAGCATTCCCTGGTCGCTAAGTTTTTCTTACAGTATGCAATACAGCAAAGTTTATCAAATAAGTACCAAAGGATTTATTGGTACCCTAACGCAAAACATAAATTGGAATTCAACTTTGAAGCTTACTGAAAAATGGCAATTTGGTATTAATGGATATTACGATGTATCCAAGGCTCAATTGGGTACAATGACCATGTCTATTTCGCGGGAAATGCATTGCTGGCAGATGTCTATCAATATTTCTCCTGTTGGTCAATACCGCTATTTTAATATTTCTATCAGTCCTAAATCAGGTTTATTAAGAGATATAAAAGTCAATAGATCCAGACAGTTTTATGATCTGTAGTTGGTTTAGGCCTTCAATAAAATTCAACTGTTAATTTTGTAACTAATTTATATTTTCCTGAAAAATGCGCTCCACTTGTGTAGGCACTGTCTTTTCTTTTATTTATGCTATTTTAAGTTGGAAGTTTTGAAGGGTTAATTAGTTTTTTAAATCTACCTGTTATATGTACCAATAAGCTGAAATAGCTACCACTCAAAAAATATATAATAATTTATAAAATTAGGCAGATCCTTCGCAAACCTGCTATTTTAAGCTGTTTTTACTTTTTAAAATGTAGTGCTTTAAAAAACATATCTGTTATTAAGTAAGCTTGGTTAACCTTAAAAAACGCGACTATTTGTTAAGCATTATAATTTGTAAGTCGCAATCTTTTAATTCAGCACTAGTTTTTTTGCTGCATACCCTTCGCCTCCACAGCCGTCGGGCTGCGTAACTGTAACGCCGCCCATTGTCTTCTTTCAAAAAAATAAGCTGCGCATTTTTTATTGAATCCCGCCCATGGCAGACCGAACCCAATGAGGCGGCTTATGCAATTACTGGTGTTTTTAAAGGCAGTCTGCGAAGAGCATTATTTATTGAAAATGTATAATTTGCATTGATGAAATATAAAAAAAGCACACATAAGTCTGCGAATAAACATGCTTGAAGTACACTTATATATTATTTAAAATATAATACAGCTCAGGCTATACTGCTTTTACGAATTATCTACCTAATCCATTGGTTAAATTCTATAACCATACATTCTTTCTACTTCCTGTACTATTTTTTCCATTTCGGCATCTTCTCCTTTTTTATCGTAGGGTTGTTTTAAACTACTGCCAAAAAAGAAGGCTACGGTCTGATAAAAACGGGCAGTTAATCCACCCCGGTATCCTTTGATGATTTCATAACAATTATTACCGGTTTCTCTATTTATTAATTTCATCAACACCTTACCCTGGTAAACAGAAAGATTGGTAAGCGGGTCTGTGAATTCTTTTTTCAGCTCTTTTTCCCTTGATTTGATGATTTTTTTTCTGGCATCGGCATCATCAATATGTACCAATTGAGCGTTGAGTTCGTTTAATACTTTACCAGATCTTTTAGCATAGGGATAGGTTACATAGATGGCATTTCTTAACCTTGTCCACTTTGCGTTGGCAGACTGGTGAGCTGCATCCAACCTTGATTTTAATATTAAATTCTGTAAGGTTTTAGCTTCGATGGTGTCGCCCTGGTAAACAATTGCAACACTTTTTATGGTATCATTTAAATGTTGTTGCGCCAGTATCTTCTCCTGATTTAACCCTAAAAAACCGGTTAAAAAAAGCAGTAGTAATATTTTATATGCAACTGTATTAGTCATTTACGCTATGAATCTACAAAATTGATTTGGATACTTAAATTATTTAACTATTTTATTGCAATTTAAGAATATGTATATGTACGGATATTTGAAAAGAAAAGATTATTAAAACAGGGCTGAATACTTTTAAATAAACTTCATAGGCTTCTTAAATATTTATATCACTAAGGTAAAAAAAATAGTTATTTTTTTTACCTGTTTCTTATCTTAATTATAAGAATGCTATTAAATTATAGCTTTAAAAATTAACTTACTAACCTCCCTTCAGTCGAAACATTTCTAAAAAAAATACCCAATGCTAATTTTACTCCATTAATCAAACGTAAAAAATTTACCTAAATTATAAGGCTTTAAAAAGAAAGCCTTATAATTTAGGTATGAAATATAGATGTAGTATCTATTATTAATTTGCCAGCAAAAATATATAAAATAAAGCCATACCCACCACAACCAAAACGGCAGCTCCGGATTTGGAGCTTAATTTAATTCTTCTAACCATGCTCATCGTTAAACCAAAAGCCATTACTACCAAACCTATCCATACTAAATTAATGTAAGGAAAAATATATGCTTTTAAGGTTACGAAATCGATCATTTTATCAGATTCCTTTACACCGATCTTTAACTTTTTTTGATCGCTGCTTACACCCGCAAATTTGATGTATAAATTTTGAGCATATACCGTATCATCAATTTGATTGATGCCTAAACTATCGATTGTTATCATTGGGGACGCATGATAATTCATTTTCTCTTTATTGGTAATAGTAATATTGGCTACCAAGGCCGGGCCCGTACTTGCAGGGATATTAAATTTATTTGTCGGTGGATTTTTAACAACACTATTTAAAACGAGGATACCCTTGCTGTATAAAATGGTATCGCCGACAGCAACTTCACTAATCTTGAATTGGTTGGTATCCTTATCTCTATCCGGACTTAAAGCATAAGATATATAGGTAAAAACATCGTGTGATAAATAATTTTTAGTATCCGGGTTACTACTCATATTATTATTTTTCATGAGGTATACATCCGGATTCAATATAAACGACTCTTTTACTTCCAGGGTTGCAGGATCTTTTCTCTGGAACAATAAATGATAAAAGCGTTTACCGGTTTCGTGACCTGCACTGTCATTTAAATAGGTAACATCGTACGGCCCCATTTTTTTACTAACCTGGCGTACTAAATTTATATTTTCGGCCGAATTATCCTGCTTCTTGGTAAGTGGATCTATTCCCATCGGAATTTCAAAATCCTTAAATTTTTCTGTACTGATCACTTCTT
>JAYTHI010000198.1:0-4357 GCA_043732685.1 Ferruginibacter sp.
CCCCTAAAAAATATGGCAGCAGTAGAAATGGAAAATTTAAATCAAATAGTTTCACCTGTTAAGAACATATTTACCGATTTAATTAATGCAGCAACAGAACAAAATTATTTGGTGGATATTACCATAAACGACATTCAATTAAAAGGGAATATAAAGGGTATTTATGATGATAAGTTAGTACTAGTTTCCTGGTCGAAAAACGAGACCAAATATTTATTGGAGGCCTATATAAATTACCTGGTTTTATGCGCAAGTGGTTTAACAATAAAATTGTATTTTATTTCCTATATAAAAAATAGTGTCTATACCGCTACCTCAATAAATAAAGCAACTGCATTGAAAAAATTAGCACAACTTATTAATTTATATATTGAGGGTCACCAAAAGATAATACCCTTTGATCCGAATTTTAAAATTAAACCCAGTGAAATTGAAGCCTTTGATATCAATAAATTTGAAAGTGTTTTAAAAGAAAAGTTTGACAATTATTATTATCCCTGTACGGATACTTATATGAATAAGGAGTACGCCAATGGTTTTTTTAATACCGATACCGTTATGGGGGAATGTAAAGATTCGTTACTGCTATTATTAGCGCCCCTTTTAGAATTATTTCCTGAATATTACTCATAAAAAAACCAGCATGCCGACAATAATAAAATTTGAAAAATTTGAAGCTTCAACTGTTCCGCTGCAAGGCAGTAATTTAATAGAGGCCAGTGCCGGTACCGGTAAAACCTATTCCATCGCCATATTGTTGTTGAGGTTACTATTAGAGAAACAAATATCCATAAAAGAAATATTGATGGTAACTTTTACAAAGGCTGCCGTTGCAGAATTGGAAGAACGAATCCGCCTTTTTATTAGACTTGCCTACCAGTACAGTTTACAGGAAGCTATTGAGGATGCCACCATTTGTATAATTGTTAGTAACGCAATTGAAAAAAATGACCGTGATTCAGTTGGTAAATTATTAAGAGATGCCGTTATATTTTTAGATGAAACCTCCGTACTCACCATTCATAGTTTTTGTCAGCAAACATTAACCGAATTCGCCTTTGAAACCAACCAATTATTTGGGGCCGAATTATTGCAGGATACTACACAAATTATTGAAGCTGCGGTAAATAAATTTTGGCGAAAACATGTTACTGCCATTCCTACCCAGTTATTATTTTCGGTAAAAGATATACTTACACGAGAAAATATAATTGACATTGTTAAGAATCATCTTGATGGCAAAAGATACAATGAATATAATGCTGAAAATAAAATAGATTTAAATGAAGCCTATTACCATACCGTGGTTACTGCTATTGAAAATTATACCTTTCAGTATGAACAGGAGATGACATCCCTGATTAAAATAATTATTGATACAAATGCAGCATTAAAAGATAAATGTACCGGAAACGCTGTGGCTAAAAAAAATATGCTGCACCTGGTAGATAAGCCCGAAGTATTTTTGGAATATATTGTAGCAAAGCAAGGCAGCGCATATATCCTTAAACTATTTGGAGATCTTTTGGAATTATGGAATAAATGTGAAACGATAAAAAAAGATAGAGACGCTGCCACCAGTAAGTTTATAGATACTATTTATTACGCCGCTATTACTGAAGTTGGTGCAGCGGTCAAAAAATATAAATTACAAAATAACCTGGTTTCCTTTGATGATTTAATTTCAAATTTACATACTGCAATTGTAAAAAAAGAAAACCCTGTATTGATAGCTGCCCTTCAACTTAAATATAAAGCAGTATTTATTGATGAGTTTCAGGATACAGACAGACTGCAATACGAAATCTTTAAAAAAGCCTTTGGCACCAACACGATTTTATTTTACATAGGTGATCCAAAACAATCTATATATGCCTGGCGTAAAGCTGATATTGCTACCTATTTTAAAGCCTATGATGATGTAGATACTAGATACGGCATGAATGAGAATTACCGTTCATCGGAGGAGTACATAAGAGCAATGAATTTATTTTTTCAGCCAACGGTAGATTTTGACACTTTTCATTATCCCCCCGGGGAGCAAGCCATAACCTATATCCCTGTTAACTCTCCCGATATTAATACCAAGGGAAAACTGTTATTAGATAACAGGGTTTGCACACCTATCTCCATAAATTATCAGCCCAATAAACCATCTATTGAAGAGGCAGTTGCGGCACAGGTAGTAGCGCTGCTAAACAATCCAAAATACCTTATTTCAAAAAATGGTATTGAAAGAAATATTAAACCGTCTGATATTGGCATACTGGTTAGAAAAAATAAAGAAGGCAATAGTATTAAAAGGGTATTGGCTAAATACGGCTTACCTGCAATAACAATTGGTGATGCAAAAGTATTGGAATCTGAAGAAGCGATTGGTATACTTTATATCCTGGAGGCAATGATAGATATATCAAAGTCTACCATTAACAGAGCACTATTGGCATCCTTTACAGGTTTTGATATAGCGAAAATTTTATGGCTTAATGAAGAGACAGCCATCGAAATATTTAAAAAATATAAGATCAATTGGGATACAGATGGAATTTATACTGCGTTGATGCATTTTATGGCAGACTTTAGAGTAGAGCAAATTCTACTTAGAAATAATGTTGAAAATGGAGAACGAACTATAACCAATTTGTACCAGCTAATTGAGTTGCTGTATAAAATTCAAACCACAAAAAAACTATCGGCACTGGAATTAATTAGTTGGCTAAAACGTAGTATTGAACGTAATGATGTGCAGGGCGATGAATATGAACAAAGGATAGAAAATGATGAGGAATGTATAAAAATTGTAACCATTCATAAAAGTAAAGGACTTGAATATAATATTGTGCTGACTCCTTTTCTGGATATTGTAGAATTTAAGAATGCCCAATTCTGCAGCTACAGAACGGATAACGGTGACTATATTAATGTAGAAAAAAATAAATTGACAGCAGATCAGTTGGCCGATTTTCGCCGGCAGTTGGAACAGGAAAACAGAAGGATATTGTACGTTGCGCTTACCCGGGCAGTATATAAATGTTTTGTTTTTAAGAGTACTGATGCCAAGGCAAAAAATTCCACACTCGGCTTTTTTACTGCTGCCGTTAACTTAATGAATAATCCATTAATTGAACAAATAAACAGTGTTGCCATTCCGGAACAATTTTTTTATAAAACCAACGAAATAAAGGAGCTTGTAATTGTAGAAAATAAAATTCATTTTAGTTTACTGCAAGAAAATTGGCAACGCATGAGCTATACAATGCTTGCTGCAGAAATTGAAAAACCGGCAAAAAGAAATACAGGTTCTGCATACGATGCCTATGACCAATTTATTTTCAGGCAACTGGAAAAAGGCAGCCAGACGGGTAATATGCTGCACCATATTTTAGAGAACCTTCACTTTACCAATAATGAAAAATGGACAACTGTTTTGGAGACTGCCATTAAAAGATTTGCACCTGCCCGCAAAGAGACTTATTTATTACCGTTAGAAATTATGCTGACGCATGTTTTAAATGCAACATTGCAGTTGGATAATACAAGTTTTAAATTAGCCGAAGTAAATTTTGAAAATCGAATTCATGAATTTGAATTTGATTTTCCGGTAAAAATATTTCAGGCAGCCGATTTTCAATCATTAACCAATGACAAGCTATTGATAAATGTAAAAGAACGGTACAATCTCGAGGGTATTATGAATGGTAAAATAGATATGCTGTTTAAATGTAAAGGAAAATATTTTATTTTGGATTGGAAGTCTACCTACCTTGGCGATACCCTTGAAGCCTACGCTCCTGCTGCATTAAACGATGCCATGAATGAGAACAATTATCATTTGCAATACCTTATTTATACACTTGCCACCAAAAAATATTTAGAAAGCCGCTTACCGAATTTTAATTATGAGCGGGATTTTGGAGGTGTGCTGTATTTATTTATCAGGGGCATGCGGGCTGAAACCAATAATGGAATATTTACCTGCAAGCCTGCAATTGAACAGGTGGTGATATTAGAAAATATGTTCAATGTCTCATCGAATGAAGCATTTGCAGTATAGGATTAGGTAGATCATTCGCAAACCTGCTATCTTAAGCTGTTTTTTACCTTTTTAAATTAAGCGGATTAAAAAATATAACGGTCATTAAGTAACCTTGGTTAACATTCAAAAACACGACTATTTCTTAAGCCCTATAATTTATAGGTCGCATTTTTTGAATGCAGCACCAGTTTTTTGCTGCATACCCTTCGCCTCCACAGCCGGCGGGCTGCGTAAATGCAACGCCGCTCCATTGGCTTCTTTCAAAAAAAATAAGCTGCGCATTTTTTATTAAATCCGCCCATGGCGGACCGAACCCAATGA
>JAYTHI010000199.1:0-13549 GCA_043732685.1 Ferruginibacter sp.
TAAAAGACCTTATTTTATTTTCCTTAACCTTAGCTTTAGTCCAAAATTTCATGCTGTAGCAGGTCTTATTTTTTTTCTGAAATCCTCCTGTTATAAAACACCTGCTATTTTAAACAAACAATAACCTATATTTAATATGCGTTTATCTTTTATATTTTAACTGCTGATGGCTATCTGTTTATCATGAAATTAGGTGTACAAAATTTATTACTGCTTTCGGTTTGTATAATGCTCTGGGGTTGCCCCTACTGCTCACCCTATGGTATAGACGCAGCAGCCCAACAGGATATTGAGGAAGGACTAATAGGTAATTGGGGAACCCTGGTAAATAAGCCTTCAGATGAAATGCACCCAACGGCGGATTCAGTAAAAATTTGCTTTACAAAATACACTGACCAGGAATATACTATTGCTATTACGGGTGGTCTGCAGGAATTGAGGCCTTTGCATTGTCTGGAAAATGATACCATTAAGGGTACCGCTTACCTGAGCACCATTGCGCAAAAACAGTTTTTAAATGCCTTTATAAAAGGGCGTATGTACATTGCCGAAGTAACCAGAAATACGGATGGCTTATCAATAAAATGTCTGGCAGAAAGATTTACAGCTCGGTATATCCGGAGTAGTGAACAATTAAAAAACTCCATTGCTTTTCATTATAAAGTTGCCATCTCACCTGCATACGATGATTTTTTTGTTTTAAACAATCTGCAAAAACTGCCCTGATATTTGCAATGGTATATTTGTTTTAAAACAAATGGCAATCCTTTACAATTAATGTAATTTGCTTGTAAATTAAACAGCTTGCAAAATGCCTACCAGTAAAATTGCCGGAATCGGATATTATGTTCCCTCCAATAAAGTTACCAATAACGACCTTAAACAATACATGGATACCTCAGACGAATGGATTCAGGAACGAACCGGAATCAAAGAACGCAGGTACGCACACCGAACCGAAGAAACAACCACTACCATGGGTGTTGAAGCTGCAAAAATTGCAATAGAACGTGCAGGATTAACCGCATTGGATATAGATTTTATTGTGTTTGCTACCCTTAGTCCGGATTACTATTTTCCTGGCTGCGGTGTGTTGGTGCAGCGCGCACTTAAGATGAATGAAATTGGGGCATTGGATATACGCAACCAGTGCAGCGGCTTTATTTATGCACTGTCGGTAGCTGACCAATTTATTAAAACAGGGATGTATAAAAATATTTTAGTGATTGGCAGCGAAAAACATTCTTTTGGACTGGACCTTACCACCAGGGGTAGAAATGTGTCGGTTATTTTTGGTGATGGTGCAGGTGCCGTTATTTTACAGGCGACCGAAAAAATTGGTCAGGGTATAATTAGTACGCACCTGCATAGTGACGGACAAAGTGCTGAATTACTTGCCATGTATAATCCGGGTACACATGCCAATCATTGGGTAGATAAGGAAGTGGCAACTTTTAATGTTGCACCAATTGCAGATATGTTTATGAGCAAGGAGATGATAGATAGTGCACAAAACTTTCCGTTTATGGATGGGCAGGCTGTTTTTAAAAAGGCCATCGTAAAATTTCCGGAAGTTATTATGGAGGCGCTTACAAAAAACAATTTAACACCAGCCGATATTAATTTATTGGTACCACACCAGGCCAACTTAAGGATCAGTCAGTTTGTACAGCAAAAATTAGGTTTGCGCGATGACCAGGTGTTTAATAATATTCAGCAATTTGGCAATACCACAGCGGCTTCCATACCAATTGCATTATGCCAGGCCTGGGAAGAAGGAAAGGTTAAGGAAGGTGATCTTGTTTGCCTCGCAGCATTTGGAAGTGGTTTTACCTGGGGCAGCGCTTTAATTCGTTGGTAGCTAATTGTTGCTATTGTGTAATATAAAATTGGTACTGCGGGTTAGTTTGGTTTGTATTTCGTTCAATTTTATAGCTTGGCAATAACTTATTGTAAGTCAGAGTACCACTCCAATTACAGGCCGTTGTACCTAAATTAGCTGAGCATTTCAGGCATATTAGGCAGGCCTGTTTTTAATTACCGGTTATTTAATTTTTCGATAAAAACAATACTCTTACACCATTACTTTATTTTTATACCCTAAACACGGTAAAAGTTCATGCAGCAAAAAATAGTTTATTTTATTAATCCAATATCCGGCACAAAAAATAAGGCAGCGGCTATTAAAATAATCGAATCAAGAACAAGGTTGCAGCATATTCCTTTTGAAATTTTACCTACTAATTCAGCAGGCAATTATTATTTTTTAAAGGCCAAAATTGAAGCTGAACAAATTACCGATATTGTTGTTTGCGGGGGAGATGGAACGATTAGTCAGATTGCCGCCTGTTTAATTGACGAGGTGGTTAATATTGGTATAATTCCCATGGGGTCGGGTAACGGGTTAGCGTTAGCAGCTAAAATTCCGAAAGATATTAATAAGGCATTGGATATCATTTTTACCGGAAAGGCGCGGTACGTAGATTCCTTTTTTATAAATGATATTTTTAGTTGTATGCTTTGCGGATTGGGTTTTGATGCCCAGGTTGCGCATGATTTTTCGAAAGAAAATTCAAGGGGTTTTGGAACCTATATTAAAAAAACTTTCGAAAATTTTATAACTGCCAAATCATTTGCCTTTGAAATCATCAGCCAGGGGAAATCGTTTGCAGCAGAAGCTTTTTTTATAAGTATAGCCAATAGCAATCAATTTGGAAACCAAATAACTATTGCGCCTAAGGCAAGTTTAAATGATGGTTTACTGGATATAGTGCTGGTAAAGAAAATGAGTAAGATCAGGGTTGTCTGGGCAATCTTAAAACAAATTATGGCAGGTAAAATAATGGAAAATAACGAAAAGACCTTTCACAAAAAGGACGTTCTTTATTTTCAAACCAACCAGCTAATCATTCACAATTTGGCTATGGCCCCTTTACATATCGATGGGGATCCTGCAATAACCGCCAAAAGATTTGTAATAAAGATCTTACCGGATGCCTTTAAATTAATACAACCCATATTAAAAAAACAGTAATCATAAAAAGTAAAATAACGTAACTTCAATCATCATTAAATTTAAATAATAATCGAATGCGTACAGTAGCTAATATTTTAATAAACAAGCCGCCGGTATTTAATTTTATAGAGCCGGACGCAAAGGTTATAGAAGCACTGCAAATTATGAATGCTGTTAACCTCAGTTATCTGGTGGTATATCATGAAGATACCTTTTTTGGTATTTTTAGCGAAAGGGACTATAGCCGGAATGTAATTTTGAAGGGTTTACACAGCGATACCTGCGCAGTTAAAGAGGTAATGAGTGTATCGCTCCCTGTTATAGCCATGCAGGATACGGTAGAACGATGCATGCAATTATTAAATATTCACAAAACAAGGTACCTGATTGTATTTGATGACAATGAATTTAAAGGCGTGGTTACCATTAACGATGTATTAAGGGAAGCTTTAGAAAATAAAGAAATGGTTTTTGATGAATTGCTTTTGAAAGAAACTTCCGAAATGCAGGATAAGATTTATTAAAAAAATATTAATACATATTATACTATAATATAATAAACGCCGTAATATAAAAATTGCGGCGTTTTACGTTTAGATTCCCAATCCGAAGCATGGCTTTAAACAACATCACTATTAATTACGGCTAAGTAATTGTTAAAAAATAAGTAGTACATTTTAATAAACTATTTATAGGTTTGATGACGAAGAGTTAATCAAAAAATTTAAATCAATTCTGCCTCATTTAAATGAACAGGCGGCACGTTTATATTTAGGTAGCGAGCATCAAATTTTAGGTCGGGGTGGGAAGCAGCGAATTACTAAACCAGCAGAACTGCGCCGGGTACGAATTGGTATGTGTATTGCAGCATTAATTGCTGAAAATTCTGTTAGCATAGCTTAATATGGTGCGAAAATAAGAAAAACTGGTGGTGGTCGAAAGTAATATATTTAAAGCCAGAATGGCTTGCTGGAACATTGGAATTTATTGTTAGTCCCCACACTTTAGGAGACTAAATGCCTGTGTTATTATGAAGCAGTAAAGGTCTACGAAATATTAAAAAATCTTTAAAAGAAAAGGGATTTCGGATAAGTAATGTAACTGTTGAAAAACTGATGATATTATTGGGTTATAGCTTGCAAAGTAATGAGAAAACAGCTGAAGGGGGAAAGGTACCGTACAGAAATGAACAGTTTGAATTTATAAACAAAACGGTGCTGTCATTTATGTCTGATAAGAGACCTGTAGTATCAGTGGCCTGCAAGAAGAAGGAATTGATAGGAAACCTTAAAAATGCATGCTCAGACTGGTTTGAACAAGTAAAGACTCCGGAGGTTAAGGTATATGGAGTTACAAAAATTAGCCACAGAAATAGGAAGATAGTAATTGTAAAGGCAACAGCAGTTAATAATATATATGAAGACTGGTTTGAAAGTAGATGAAGACAAATTGAAAAAAATAAAATTAACGGGAAATGATTTTAAAACTGATTGGTAGTATAAAATTACCAGGTATACTATTTAATATTTAACCTCTAACACAACAGTCCGGCAGCAAAAGTTGCCTGGTAGATTACAAGCATTGCAATCCCGACCAGCTATAAATAGTATAAAAATTAAATTAGTAAAGTAATTATGTTAATTACTTTCTTACTATTTATAAGTAAAATTCAACAATAAATAGTTCAAAAGTTTGCAATAAATCAATTATTGCTTTCGCAAATTATTGACTGTCAAAGAATTTTAATTTTATATTAGTGTAAACATCTATATCTTTGTTCTCTACTTATTCAATTCTCTGAATTTACCTTCCTTTAATATCTTATTTAAATAATCAATAGGCATCTTCTTCATAACCTATCAACACCAAATTTCAATATTAATCTTACGGAAGCCTACCACTATATCCCATAAATACCATATTTCAATCATTTAAAAATGTTGTTTATGAATAAGGGATTTTTAAACTATTCAATCTTATCAGCAATTGCAAAACCTCTAAAAATATTTTGCTTTCTGGTTATTTTTATGGGTACCGGCGTATTTGCTCAGCAAATTATTAATAAAGGGGGTACTATAATTATGAGTGGAGCAGTTACAATGGTGGTAAAAAATGCCTCTTTTGTTAACAACGGTATTTTTGCCGCAGGTACGTATAGCAATGCGTTGTTTACCGGTTCAAATGCTTACAGTATCGGCACTAGTGGTACTACAGTGGATAGTACTAATTTCTATAATTTATACATAACAAATTCCGCATTAGGAACCATTAAGCCATACGTTGGTGTACAGGATACCATCAGCGTAACTGCCGGTACGGTAAGTTCTGCAGGAAACCTTACGCTTTTATCTACCCTTGCTTGTACTGCAAATGTTAGTGCAGCTACCGTTGCAGGTAGTATTACCGGCAATGTAAATGTACAGCGGTACATCCCCGGTAAAAGAGCCTGGCGTTTATTAACAGCACCTGTAGCTGTTGCCAATTCTATTTTTTCTACCTGGCAAAATAGTGGAATTTACACAGCAGGTAGTGGAATGTTTGTAACAGGGCCCGCAGCAATTAATCAACCTCCTTCTACCTCAAATAATGGATTGGATTATAGTAATAGAAATAATTCTTCAATGAAAAGTTGGGATTATACTTTAGCCACACCAAACTTTGTTTCTGTAGCTAATACCAATAGCTCCATATCATTACCTACTGCTACCAGTGCCGCTAATATTGGTTATTTTGTTTTTGTACGGGGCGATCGGTCAACTGCCAACATAAATAATGTTGGTACCAGCAGTCTTACTACTTTAACAAGTGTCGGTTTATTACAAACTGGTTCGCAAACATTTACCATACCCTCAGCAACAGCCAGTAGTAGTTATGTATTATTGGGCAACCCTTATGCAGCACCAATTGATTTTGATAAGGTCACTTTAACCAATGTAAATAAAACATTTTATACCTGGGATCCTGCAATTAATGTGTTGGGCGCTTTTGTTACCATGGGGTACAACCCGGGCACGTCATCCTATACTGCAGTACCTGCTGCAAGCACTTCACAACAAACTACCATCATACAAAGCGGACAGGCATTATTTGTACAGACAATTGCCAAAGGAAATATTACTTCTGTAGCTTTTAATGAAAGCAATAAAACCGCTACTATCTCCAACAATATTGGATTCAGGCCTATTGAACCTCCTGTACCTAAAAATAGTATGGGTAGCCTTGCTGCCAACCTATATTTTATAGAAAAAGATAGTAGCCTGCAATTGGCTGATGGAAACCTTACTCAATTTAGTAAGGCTTTCAGCGATAATGTATGCTCGGTAGAAGATGCGGTAAAATTTACTAATTTAAATGAAAGTTTTGGCTTGATGCGGCATGGAACTACATTAGCAATTGAGAGTCGACCCAATTTAAATGCTACCGATACCCTCTTTTTTAAATTATGGAGAACCACAAGGCGGCCGTACCGATTTGTATTTGACCCTAAGTATTTAAACAAAACAAACCTTGTTGCATACCTGCAGGATAAATATTTAAACAGCTCTAAAGAAATTAGCCTTACCAGGCAAACAGTAGTCAATTTTGAAGTAGATGCCAATGCCGCTTCTGCAGAAACAGACAGGTTTAAAATAGTTTTTGAAACCTTGCTGCCCTTTAATTTTTTAAGCCTAAACGGATACAAAAAATTCAGCGATATAATAGTAGATTGGAAGGTGAGCAACGATACCGACATTGTGCAGTATGATGTTGAAAAAGCATCCGGCGTTAATGGTTTTGTAAAAGTAAATACACTCATTTCAAAAAGAAACAGCCAGCCTGCTAATAATTATTTTTGGTTAGATAAAAATGCACAGCCAGGTGATAATATTTATCGTATAAAAACAGTTGGTACAGATGGCAGTACAAAAATTTCTGAAAATATAACGGTAACAATCCCCACTGTCTCCACAGGTATTACTATTTATCCCAACCCAATTACAGATGGTACAATACACATGCAAATGACCGACCAGCCTGAAGGGGCTTACCAGCTTAGCGTAACTAATAATACAGGTCAGTTAATTTATTCAGGCAGGTTGCAGAATAACAGCCGCAATAGTGAATTATTAATAAATATTAAACCAAGTCTTGCAACCGGACTGTACAACCTTCAAATAATTAACCCTCAAAATAAAATAAGTACCCAAAAAATAATTATAAACTAATTTCTTAAACCGCGAAAAAATTATAGGAATGAAAAATAAAATAATCTTTTTTATGCTATTGAGCCAATTGGTTTTAATGGCAAAAATTACCGCCCAGGCTGTAGGTATTACTACCAGTACAACGATAGCAAGTACCTTTCCCGCCTCTACATTAGATGTGCAGGGAAGTTTGGGAATTAACTTTGCCACAAACCCAACCAATGCCTTGCTCGCAGGAGCTATCGTGCTGTACAATAGTTCAAGTACCGCAACATTGGTACTACCTACTATAAATACGGCAACCACATATCTTAACAGAATTTATATACTGGCAAACAGAACTACATCCGCCTGGGCAATTGCACAAACTTCACCTGTAGATAATACGGCTTCTCAAACATTTTTTTATAATTTGAGTAATGGTAAATCAGTTGCAGTTCCGGCAAATTCAAGTGTAATAATTATTAGTGATGGCACCAATTGGTTACAAATTAAGTAAGATAAAAAACCTTGATAATTATGCGGAAGCACAATAAGTTTATTAAAGTACTTGTAAGGTAGATAGCAGCCTGCTTAACTTTTATGTTAAAAAATATGCAGGCTTTAAGATTGCTTAAACTCCAGAATTAGTTATTATACAAGTTGATATTATTGAACTGTTCGTAGAAATTTATATTTGATGTTTTGATAGTTTACATCAATATTTATTTATTTTTTATTGCTTGCTTTATTTAAAAGAGGTCTAAATAAAATTACCTGTACCGGTGTAAAAAAACTAAAAATTAATTATTAAAAAACAAAATAAATATTTTTTTATGAGATTCAGGCTGATACTATTATTAATATTGATGCTGGTATTAATTGTTACAAAAACAAGTGCACAATTTTTTGGCGTAAGTGGGGGTACAATATTTACACCCTTATCTACCTTAGAAATTCGGGGTAGTTTTGGAGCTGCTTTATTTAAAGATATTTCCTCCAACTCAACCGCCACTGCTGTTGCAGCTATTACACTTAACAGCACTGTTATTTACAGTAATCTTACCGGTGATGGAAGAACATCCTTACAGATACCGGCACCGGGCAATGCCTATTTAAACAGGGTGTACATAATAGTGAATGCACCTTCTTCCTCCGGCGGTAAGTCCTGGGATTTGCAAAGCCCTGTGTTTTATTATGATTTGTTTAATGCCAAAATAACATCAGTGCCTGTAAACAGCAGCGTTATAATAATTTGTAATGGTACAGATTGGTTGCAGATAAATTAAACGATCATTACATTATCCGGTACAATGTGCTAATTTTTATAAAATAATTTTAAATGTAAGGCGCTTTTATACTAACAATAAAGTATTAAATACCTCGTAGGACTTTGCTGTTTGCAACCAAAATAATTTTGGCATATTCCCCGTAGAGGTTACCTGTTTATTACCCTCTTCACCGACAAACAGGTACCAAAAATATATAAAATTATAAAGTTAAAATTTGTATCCTAAATCCTTATCTCAACTATGTTTCAGCTGCTCGTGTAAAAACTTAGACTTAAGTGTAAGACAATTTGCCTGCCTTAAACTGTCGATGCGCTTAGCCCGGTTGCCCTTGGTTAATAGGTTTAAAATTATACTAAGTGCCACAACTATTTTACCTGTTAAATTATTCCTTAAATTATTTGTACCATTTAAAAAATATCAAACCATTTTTTAAATGGCACACCTGCTATTTTCAATTATGTTTCAATAAAAAAGTTTGCTGTTTAATAATACAAGATCATTACAATTTTTACGGTATTATATGCCTTGTGGTTTTTTAACAACGGATAACCGGGCAGTAGCTTTGCGCCAGAAGATACAGCTCTGCGCCTGTGTGATAGGGATGGTGGTTATCAATTAATATTTTCTGAATTTTGATTTTCTGATTATTATGATTGATGAGAATAATATTATTGGCTAAATCAAACGGCATCATCTACGTATTTAAATAAAATACCAATTGCGTAGGTACCTCATAAAAAATCATTTAATCAAATGAATCATAGTTCTCCTTATTACTAAACTAAAAAAGCTATTTCCCATTGGAAAATAACTTTTAACTATTAAAATATTTTAATTAAACCCCTGCACCAGTGTGGGCCAGAAAAAACAGTCCTGAACAAGTGTGAAAATACAAATAATATAATTATATTTTTTTATAGTATTTCATAAAATATTGTAAATCAATTAAATAATATTGTATAATGTAGAAATATTTCTACATTTGTGTCAAATTCAATCAATAGATTGTATTGTGATTTCCAATCTCCTTTTAAGTTCCATATTACATATCACCAATATTATATACAACCATGAAAAAGAGCTTACTATTATTTATTTTAGCGGCAGTTATTATAATTGGGTTGCCGGCTATGAATTATGCGCAAGAATCAGGTATCATAGCCAATGTGGGTCTTTATGGGAAATTAGGTATTACATCAAGTACTACGTCTACGATAATTGGTAATGTAGCTATTGGTTATCCAACGAGTGGTACTATATCACTAATTTCTACTATTGGTACAACTAATACTAGAGACGAAATTGCTACACAAGATTCAATAGATTTAGTTACTACAATTGCTAAAATTGCTGCTTTAAGTACTAGTTCCACCACACATGTAGCAGCTTTGGGAGGTGGTGAGTCGCTTGCTCCAGGAGTTTATAGTTTTACAGGGGATGCTAATGAGACAGGAACTTTAACTTTATCAGGAGCTGCTGGAACCGTATATATATTTAATATAACCGGCAATCTTACTTTTGCCGCCAAAAGCATTATTGTAGCAACATCAACCTCTGCTTGTAATGTATTTTGGGTAGTTGGGGGTACAATTATAGGGACAAGCAATGGGGGTAATGGTGGAACATTAATTGGAACATTCATTTCTAAAAGTACAGGTATAGCTGTTCAACTGGCAAAAAGTTATACATTAGAAGGGAGAATACTTGCCCAGAATGGAAGTATTACTTTAGATGCATTATCTGCGGCCCTCTCTAGAACTTGTACTGGAACATATTGGAAGGGTAATTCAAGTGCTACAACAGATTTTTCTACAGCTCTTAATTGGTCAAATGGACTCCCATCAGCTACTAATAAGGGTTTTATTCCTCCAACTTTAACAACAAATTATGCTTTCCCAGCCTTAAGTGCTACAACAATTATAGGGGATTTAAGCATCCAAAATCCGGGTACTTTAAGTCTTGGAAGTAATAAATTGCAAATAAGTGGGATTCTAACAAGTAGTGGTACAATATCGGCCATCTCCGGCACTGTAGAAATGACTGGTTCAACAACTCAAACACTACCTCAAAATGTATTTACTAATAATATTGTAAATAATTTAATAATTAGTAATACCGGAGGAAGTACCATTACACCAATCATAACCTCGATAGGAGGGACACTAACCACAAATGTAACTGGTACCTTATCTTTTGGAAGCTCGAATAATACACTTAGCAGTAGTGGTTATTTAACTTTAGCATCTACCTCGACAGCTACGGCGCAAGTTCCAGATATAACAAATGCGCTAAAATATTCTGGAAATACTATAACTGGTAGTGTAAATGTTCAAAGGTATTTTCCAATAAAAAGAGCATGGCACTTATTAACTGCACCAACAACTGGGGCATCAACAATTTTTAATACCTGGCAAAATGGGGGAGCCATTACAACTGGGATAGGGATGTTAATTAGTGGTGTCGGTGGGATTGCAACCCCTACTTCTGGTGGTTTGGGAATTGATTACACTCCTCGTAGTAGTCCTTCTTTATATACGTATTCTTATTCTGGCCAGTCATTATCTGCTGTAACTAGTACAAATTTTGCGTTAAATAGCGGTACTAGTGGAGTTAGCGGAACCGCAGTTGCAAGCACTGGTTATTTTGCATTTTTAAGGGGCGATAGAAGTACATCAAGTTATACCTCACTAACCCCAACGACAACAACAACATTAACAAGTGTTGGTTCTTTGATAACAGGTAATCAAAGTCTTAATTTTCTAAATGCAAGTACTACAGCTGTAAAATATGCATTAATTGCAAACCCTTATGCTTCCCCGATCAACTATGCCACTTTAGTAACAGCCTCAAATAATCTTCCTACAACTTTTTACACTTGGGATCCATCATTAAATTCAGTTGGTGGTTATGTTACATTATCGGGTACTACTACCACACCATATACATCATCATTGAGTAGTCAAAAGCAATATATCGAAGGTGGACAAGCATTTTTTATACCCATTCCTGCCAATGCTACTAGTACAGCATCAGTTACTATTAATTTTACTGAAGCAATTAAAAACTCAACGGCTTTAGCTAATACATCTTTCAGGCCAATGGCCCCATCTAATAATTTGGGAATCAATGGTTCACTAACTGCAAACCTTTATTTATTGAATTCAGATAGCACAATAAAAATAGCAGATGGGACATTAACTCAATTTAATAACATATTTAGTGATAATGTAATCGTGGATGAGGATGCTATAAAATTTACTAATATTAATGAAAGCTTCGGATTATCAAGGCATGGATCTACATTAGCCATTGAATCCCGTCCTAACTTATCCTTAACGGATACCTTGTTTTTTAATTTATCAAGAACTAGTAAACGAGCATACCGCCTTCAATTTGAGCCAACTAATTTAGATAACACTAATTTGGTTGGTTACTTGCAGGATAAATACTTAAATACAGCTGCTGCCATTAGCCTTACTAATAATACACCAATCGATTTTAACATAAATATTGATGTCGGTTCTTATGCTGCTGATAGATTTCAAATAGTTTTTAAAACTATTTTACCATTTGCCTTTACAAATATTGCTGCAACAAAAAATAACAGCGATATCGCAGTAGATTGGAATGTGGCCAATGAAACCGATATTATACAGTACGAAATTGAAAAATCTACAGATGGTATTACCTTTTTAAAAGTAAATACTGCATTGGTAAAAGGTGATAATAATCTTATTAATAATTATACCTGGTTAGATGCAAATTCTCAAATAGGCAATAATATTTACCGTGTAAAAATGCTTTGTAAAGATGGAAGCACGCAGTATAGTAAAAATGTAACCATCATAGTTGAACCAATCAAAACAGGTATTGCTATATTTCCCAACCCAATTAAAGAGGGTAAAGTAAACATAAAAATGGGTAACCAACCATTAGGTGCTTACCAGTTAAGTATAACTAATAATGGCGGCCAAACAATTTATACAGGCACAATGCAAAATAGCAGCAACAACACTAATTTTTTAATAAATCTAAATAGGAATACTGCATTAGGTATATACAACTTACAAATTGTAACTCCTCAAAATAAAATAAGTGTATATAAATTAATTTTAGAATAATTTTTAATTAGTTTTTAAATTACTGGTCTAATAATTATTTGTAAATGTTATTAGTAGCGTAAGCACCCGACCAACACCATATTGAAACCTAAATAAATAAGCTTGAGTCTTGCTGAAAATTACTTTTATGCAAAATACAAATGAGTAGCGTGCGGAGTTGCTAGATATAATTACCCGTTGGCAGGATAGTGGTTTAACTCAAAAGGCTTTCTGCACCAATAACGATATTGCTTATTTTGTTTTTCATTACCGGTACGGGGTTTATAGATCCAATCAAAATACTAGGAAAGTATTTGTTCGGGTAAAAATCAGTACACCACTTAATGGCACATAAGATATCGTTACCGGTATCAATGGTCTGCAGCTTCAATTAGCACTTACCAACCAGTCTGTCCTTTTATAAGTAACTTTTACAATCCTAATTAATTATGCTGCACTTTATCACCATCACTGCTTATTACAGGTTAAATGGCACTACATTCGAACATATTGACTATAAAGAGCACTTAGAAAAGGCAGCTTTAACCATGGAAAGTCAGCAGTTAACCATCACGTCTGAGCAGCTTACCATATAGTCCTTATAAATTGAACAACACATACCAATTATTATTGGGTATACAAGGGGCATGAAAGTAAATTTGTTTTATTTGATTACCAGCCCGGACTTGGACGAAACGGACCGGAAAATATATTAAAAAATAACAAGGGTTATCTGCAAAAAGGACTGCTATACGGTCTGTGAATATTTTGGGCTTCAACCGGGAATCAGTCTGGCGTACTGTATTGCCCATGCGCAGCGTAAATTTATTGACGCTTTATTAAATAATAGAATAATAGCCACGCATATATTGTGTGAAATGCAAAAATTATACGACATTTTAAGGCATATAACAGATAAGGGAATTATAGGAATTGATATGCTACAGTATAGTAAGAAAAATTCGATTCCCTTACTGG
>JAYTHI010000200.1:0-33050 GCA_043732685.1 Ferruginibacter sp.
TCTCGAATGTTGCGGCAACCGGCTTCTTTTAGTAAATCGTAGCGGTTATCCATTTCAATACAAAGTGCATTTAGCGTATGAACTACTTTTTTGGTATCGGTAATAATAGCATCTTCTTCTCCGGGAAGTTTTGCTAAAAAATGTTTTTCTATCGTTTTATAAATACTTAATTCCACTTTTTTAGGATCAACAAGTACAAACTTTAATTGAGACGGATGTTTACTATACAGCAGGGAAATAAGAATTGCATTTAGCCCGACAGATTTACCTTGTCCTGTAGCACCGGCCATTAATAAATGCGGCATACTGGCAAGATCAACTATAAAGTTTTCGTTGTTTATCTTTTTACCAATTGCAATTGGTAATGAAAAATTATTTTGTTTAAACTTATCAGCCTCCAGCAATGTGCGCATGCTAACAATAGTTTTTTTAGCATTTGGCACCTCAATACCAATGGTTCCCTTTCCTGGTATTGGAGCAATAATTCGTATACCCAATGCGGCAAGACTTAAAGCGATATCATCTTCCAGGTTTTTAATTCTTGAAATTCTTACACCCGCAGCAGGTATAATTTCATATAAAGTAACCGTTGGACCTACGGTTGCATAAATTTTCTGAATATTGATATCATAGTTTTTAAGCGTATTTATAATCTGATTTTTATTTGTTTCCAATTCGGCAGGATCCTGAATAATTTTTTCGCTGCCATGTGCTTCCAATAAATCGAGTTGCGGATATTTATAATCGCGTAAATCTAAAATGGGGTCATAAGGTGTTTCTAAAGAACCTGCTCTTTTAATTTTACCGGTAAAAGGATCCGCATCAGCACTCGTATCCGGCACTGTTTTTATCTCCAGTTCAAGGTCATCAGCGCCATTACCCCCTTGCATTCCTTTAACTTCATTGTCAGTAAAAATACCTTCCTTATCAGCTGAGGGATTATTTTCGGGCATCAACACTTTATTTTCTTCCTCCCGGAAAGGAGAAGTTGAAGTATCCTGCTCTTCTCTTTCAATAATATGCAGGTCGTGGTTTAATGCCGGGTTAACCTGCAATGGTATATCCAGCATCGCTCCATTGCCTCTTATGCCATTACCGTTTTTACCCGTACTTCCAATTGCGGGTACTCCAGTAATAATAGTTGCTTCAACATTTTCATCCGCCGGGATAGATTCCTTTTCAGAAAATAATTCGGCAGCTAAAGGCAATATCGTTTTTTTAGCAGGCAATTTAAATACCGGGTTAAAACGCCAGATAATATAGGCTAAAAAGGAAACAGCAATTACAGCAAGGGTACCAATTTCTCCAATGGTAACAAACATCCAATCCCTAATCATATTGCCTACAGCTCCTCCCCATGGAAAAACTTTACCATTCATAATTACCGCAGCAGTTACACTAAAAATCAAAAGGCCTGATAGAACATACCTGGTATTGCGGCGGATAGAAAATACTTTTTTACCGGCAAATAAATTTATACCAATTACAAAAAATAAAGTGCAGATAAAGTAAGCTGAAATTCCAAAACCTTTGTAAATAAAAAAATGTGCTATAAAGGCACCAAAAGTACCTAAGAGATTATTTACTTTAACATCAGTTCCCAATAGTAATTTATATCCGTTTATAAAAACTTTATCCTGGTCATCTTCCCAGGTAAAAAGGTAAGAGGTAAAAGCCACAAAAAATAAAAAGGTCAGCAATAAAAAAACAGTACCCATTATTTTATGTGTACGCTCGTCTTTAAGGAGTTGTTGAACAACAATCTTTTCCACGGGTTCGGTCTTTAACCCATCCTTTGCGGAGCCTTTTGGTCGGGGCGATTTTACTTTAGTAGCCATGTGTGACAAAGATATATAAATCCATTACTGTAACCTGCTAGATTTTGAAGGAAATAGCACAAAAGATGTGGGTGAAATTAAGTATGTTTGGCAAAAGGAATAGATTTGCTAAAATTAATTAACATCGTTTTTTTTATTTTAATTGCTAATGTTGTTTCAGCCCAATTAATTGAAGATAGCACTGTAACCAATATTTCGTTGTTTAAGGATTCCTGTACTATTGAAAATAACAGCAGTTTATTTGTTGATAGCAATAACGTAATTAGTTTATCCCATAAGTTACCCTCCATAAATTGGAGGCCTTATAATTATTACGGGCTAAAAAAAAAGTTTGTTCCTCCCTACTGGTTAAATAAATCTATTTACTTAAAATTTACACTTAAAAACGCCGTCCTGGTTACAGATACCGTCTATTTTTTTCCAGGAATTTCTTTTAGAGAAATTAAATTATATCGTGTTTTAGAAGATAATAAAATGCAATTACTTAGGGATGAAAGCAGGGCGGATGGCTTTCAACCAATTTATCTTGTTGCAAACCAAACCACTACATTTGTAGCCCAATTAAAATTATCAAAGAAGGTACTAAATTCCTTTGCACCAATTATTATACAGCAGGTATACCTTAAAAAATTTAAACAAATTTCTTATGCAGTAAGCTACAATCTGATAATTGTTGGGTATATGCTTAGCGGCTTATTGCTGATGATGATTATTTTTAGTTTAGCCAATTTTAGAACGGGTAAAAAAAGTGAATTTTTATACAATTGTGCTTATGCTATTTGTATGTTTTTACTTATTTTTTTTAACACCTTTATGCAAAAAAGGAGTGGTGTTTATGCAAGTTTTTTTATGGGTTACCTTGAATTTGTATTACTGATTGGCGGAATGGTTTTTTACATAGCTTTTACCCGAAAATTTTTAGGTACCGCCAAATTATACCCCAAATTAAACAGACTGTTTATTTATGAAGAAAAGTTACTGCTGGTGCTATTAACTTTTTTTACAGTTATTTATTTTTTCACCGAAATTTTTTGGCTTCAAAGCCTTATCGAAAATTTTACCAAACTAATAACCCTGGCTATCGGCGTGGTTTATATTATTATAAGCCTGAAGGAAAAAAATAAATTAATGAATTACCTCGCCTTTGGTAATGCTGCGCTCCTATTTTTTTCAATTGTTTCCCTATTCTTTATACTTGATCCTTTTAAAGAAGATAATATTTTTACAAGTGCCATTGTATATTTTGAGCTTGGAATTGTTTTTGAATTAATATTTTTTTTACTGGGCTTAAGTTTTAAAAACCGAACTGAATTAATTGATAATATCCAAGCCACGGAGGCTATGAAATTAACAGCAGAAAAGCTCAGTTTTGAATCAAAATTAGCCATCCTCGCTGCCCAGCAAGAGGAGCGAAACCGAATAAGCACCGATATGCACGACGATCTTGGCGCTGGTGTTACAGCTATCCGCTTATTTAGTGAATTAGCCAAAAGCAGACTAGGAAAAGATTCTGTTCCGGAAATCGACAGAATTTCTTCCTCTGCCAACGAACTGCTTAATAATATGAACGCTATTATTTGGACGATGAATAACAGCAACGATTCATTTGGCAACCTCGTTGCTTATATTCGAAGTTATGCCCTGGAATATTTTGAAAACACAGGAATTAAATGCAGCATCTCCATTGAGGAAGGATTACCGGAATTTGTTGTTGATGGACAGGTAAGACGAAATGTATATTTGGTGGCCAAGGAAGCATTAAACAATATTTTAAAACATTCCAAAGCCAGCGAAGTTGTTCTTACTTTAAAAAAGCAGGGAGCCGGAATTTCATTTTTAATTCAGGATAATGGCAAGGGCATTGATTTAGATAACCTGCGCCAATTTGGTAATGGTTTAAAAAATATGAAAAAACGGATGGAAAAATCTGGCATTGCATTATTGATTGAAAATAACAATGGTACACTTATAACCATGCATGCCACGCGCTATCACTAATTTTTGTTGGTAATGCCAAAAGCCAAAAATACCCAGCCTGCAATAAAGCATACTCCGCCTAAAGGCGTAATTGCACCTATCCATTTTAAACTATCCGCACCTTTGCTACTTATAAAGGCCAAAAAATATAAGGATCCGCTAAAAATTATGATCCCTGCAGTAAATAACCGGCCTGCAAACAATAAATATTTAGTAGAAAACTCTTTATACAATATGCCGGTAATTAAAAGAGCAAATGCATGGTAAATTTGATACCGTACACCGGTTTCAAAAATAGACAGCCCTTTTTCGGTTAAGATTTGCTTTAATGCATGGGCACCAAATGCACCTAAAATAACTGATAAAGCAGCAAGTAAAGCACCCAGCTTTACAAACGATTTTTGCATAATACATTTTTTTTAAGCAGTTGATTGCTCAGGTAATATAAAGTTGGCAAAGCTGTGCTCGGTTAAAATATAAGAAGAAACAGTAAATGTAGCAGCAGTATAAAATACAGCCCTTTCTTTTAATGTTTTTTCTATAAAAAAAAGTAATTCCGCAGGATTCATTTTTTTGATCAGGGGTCGTTTATCAGTTTCCCCCAGTACCCTTGCTAAAATTTCCTGAGGAGTACTGCACAAATATATACTTGTACCATTTTTATTCATCCAGTTAATATTTTCGCAAAAACATGGCGTACCTCCACCACAGGAAATGATGGTGTTTTTTTGTGGAGTAATATTTCTAAGCACTAACGCCTCCAGCTTTCTAAAATAAGGCTCCCCATTTATTTCAAAAATAGCTGCAATAGTTTTTTCTTCCTTTTTTTGGATCTCTTCATCAAGGTCAATAAAATTATATCCAAATTTAGTAGACCAAATTTTACCCCAATGCGTTTTACCGCTTCCCATAAACCCTATTAAAAAAAAAGTCATCTTGTTATTTTGCTTCAGCAAATATTTATGTGTAAAATTACCAAAATAAAAAGTGGTTCGGTCTACAAAATTTGGACTTAAATCATATACAAAAAAATTATAAAGGTTTATAAAAATTTTTATAAAAAAAATCACCCGCCATATAATCAGCTTTTTACAATCAGCTTCCACAGTTGTTATTTCTCATTAACTTCATGGTATTATTTATAAATAAAAAAAATCTAACAGGCTTCAATAAATATCGTTAAAGAAAGGCCCAATAAATAACCTGTTCCTGTGGTAAATATTTGTTGTTTAACCCTATTTTTAAAAATTTATGCTTTTAAATTATACAACTATTTTTAAAATAAGTTGCGGAAAGCCATATTGTATGTAATAAAATGAAAAATATAACCGTTTCTGAAACAGGTTCTTTATGGTGGTTAAAATATCATGTAGATACGCTGGCAATAAAAAACAAGTTGACTTCCTGGCTAATACCGGTATTGATTTTATTACTTACCGGTTGTATAAATTCGCCGGTTTTTGCGCAGGATTCTTCCCATATAAAAATAGCCTTACTAACCTGTACACCCGGCAACGATTTGGATGAAACCTTTGGCCATAGCGCCATTAGGGTAACAGACAGTACTACCACAACTGATATTGTATTTAATTACGGAACTTTCGATTTTGCATCTCCCGGTTTCTATACAAAGTTTATCAGAGGAAATTTAATGTATTATGTTTCCGTAGATAAATTTGAAGATTTTAAAGCCTATTATCAATCCGTTAACAGGGGTATCACTGAGCAAGTTCTTAATTTAAGCGCTTCCGAAAAAATTGAGATCGAAGAATTTTTGTACCATAATGCAAGAGAAGAAAATAAATATTACAAGTACGATTTTTTTTTAGACAATTGTACTACCCGCCTGCGTGATATTATTGTAAAATTTAAGCACAGCCATCCTATATTAAAACCTGTAATGCCAAAGGGTACCAGGTTCAGACAAGCCATACACCTGTATCTTGATAAAAATGGAAAAGATTGGAGCAAGCTGGGAATTGACCTATTATTGGGCGCACCCACAGATGCGGTAATGACTACAAAACAAACTGAATTTTTACCGGATAATCTAATGAAGGCTTTAGACAGCAGTAATTTTCAACATCAATTGGTTAGCAGCGAAACCCAATTGTTTGACTATAGTGATAAAGATAAAAAATCATCCATTTTTTCGCCGATGCTTGTGTTTTCTTTATTGCTAGGCCTCATCATACTATTAACCTATTCAGATAATATAAAAGTCCGGAATTTTTTAAATGGGTTTGATGGTTTATTATTTTTTTTAATAGGCCTATTTGGAATTTTATTTGTTTTTATGTGGTGGGGAACGGAGCATACAATGGTAAAAAATAATTTCAATTTAATTTGGGCATGGCCTTCACATATATTAATTGCATTGTTTATTAATAAAAAAAATAAATGGGTAAAAAAATATCTGTTTATAAATTGTATTGGCTTAATTATGGTATTGTTAGGTTGGTTCTTTTTACCGCAGCAAATGAACAATTCCTTATTACCGGTTATTCTTTTGTTACTTTTCAGAACAGTCATCCGGTATCAATCTGCCTAAAAATTTGTTATGCAATTTAAAACAATGCTATATAAGGGAGCATCCATTTATTATATGGTTGCAGGCAGCGGGCCGGTGGTGGTATTGCTGCATGGCTTTGGTGAAACAAGCGACGTCTGGAAAAATCAAATTGAGTTTTTAAGTCCACATTTTCAATTAATTGTTCCGGATATCCCCGGAAGTGGCAAATCAGCTTATATAAATAATGCAGATATCGATACTTATGCAGACATCTTAAAAAATATAGTAGCTGCAGAATTAGCCATTTTGCAAACAAATAATAAAGAGGATCCAACCATCAAAAATAAACCGGCATTTGCGCTGATAGGTCACAGTATGGGAGGTTATATTGCATTGGCTTTTGCAGAAAAATATCCTGATTATTTAAATTCTCTGGGGTTATTTCATTCCAGTGCTTTTGCCGATAGTAAAGAGAAAAAAGAAATGCGGAAAAAGGCGATTGATTTTATAACAGCAAATGGTGCAGCAGCTTTTTTAAAATCCAGCATTCCGGGTTTATTTACAAAAGCTTTTGCAAGTAAAAATGGGCAACAGGTGGATAACCTGATAAAGCAGGGCAAAAATTTTAGTAGGGATGCATTGATACAATATTATACTACCATGTGCAACCGACCGGACAGAAGGCAGGTTTTAGAAAATTTTAAACATCCGATTTTATTTTTAATTGGAGAGTGGGATACGGCGGTACCTTTACAAGTGAGCCTTCAACAATCTCATTTACCAGCTCAATCGTATGTTAATATATTAGAATTATCTGCCCATATGGGATTGTGGGAAGAGGTTGAAAAAACAAATACAATTCTTTTTCAATTTCTCTATTCTATTTAACATTTCTACACTTATTAACATTGCGCATTTTAACTATATTTATACATTAATCCTGCTTAATTACAGGTAATAACAATGAAAAGGAATTTACTTATACTATTTTTATTGCTGTGTAGTTTAGGCGCTTTCTCCAGACATATTAAAGGGGGGTTTTTTAACTATCAATATTTAGGTCCCGGTATTAGTAACCCTACCTTTAACCGATATAAAATAACCCTTACTGTTTATATGGATTGTGCCGCAAATGGCAATCAAATTGACGATGCTGTTAATTTTACCATATTTAATGGAAGCAATTTTACGCAATATGATAATGTAAGTGTACAAAGAGCCGATAGTTATTTATTACAAAAATTATACGATGACCCCTGCATTACCGGCGACCAGGCCATTTGTTATTACCGTATTGTTACCTATGTATTACAAAGCTACGAGTTGCCTGCAGCCCTTAATGGATATACCATTAGCTTTCAAAGATGTTGCAGAATTGAAAACATGGATAATATTGTAGGCTCAGGAAATATTGGCAATACCTACACCATTCAAATTCCGGGTACCGCAAATTCGCTGCCTAACGTTACTCAGAATAGCAGTCCAAATTTCCCTATAAACGACACTGTGGTGATATGCGAAAAAAATTATTTTTCCTATCCTTTTTCAGCGTCCGACCCTAATGGCGATTCTTTAAGTTATGCCTTTTGCACCTCCTACAGTGGGGGAGGTCAAAGTACACCTGCACCTGTATTTGCGAGTACCCCACCCTATAATTCTGTTCCTTATTTTTCTAATTATAATGGTGGTGCCCCTCTAGGTGATGGCGTTACCATTAATGCAAAAACAGGTTTAATAAGTGGTACTGCACCTCCAATTATTAACACCGGCGAATATGCAGTAACCGTTTGTGTTTCTGAATTTAGAAATGGTATTTACATTGGGCAGACAAGAAAAGAATTGCACATCAGGGTGAGGGATTGTTCTGTTACCCGGGCTCATCTAAATCCCATACCAACTACCTGTGATGGGTTTACCGTAAAGTTTTCGAACAACGCTATTAATCCCAGCGGGGTTGATTACTCCTGGACATTTGGAGAACCTTTATCAGGTGTAACCAACATATCTACCGATGCTACTCCATCTCATACTTATAGTGATACAGGCGTGTATACATTAAAATTAAGGATTTCACTTTCCGGATTATGCGCAGATTCTACTACTGCTCCTGTTAAAGTTTATCCCGGATTTTTCCCAGGATTTATTGCCAATGCACCCTTGTGTAAGGGTGCTCCGGTTAGTTTTGCAGATACAACTAAAACCAAATATGGTTTTATTACCGGCTGGCGATGGCAATTTGGTAATTTAATAGATTCCAATGATAGCAGTCTGTTGAAAAATCCAATTTATGCCTATCCGGACTCCGGTACTTACCATGTTCAATTTATCGTTGGCAACACTTTTGGATGTATTGATACTGTAAAAAATGATGTATTTATTCACAATAGTCCAATAATTAATTTAATACCACACGATACTTTAATTTGTTACACAGATACTTTACAAATAAAAACCAATAATAGCGGAAGTTTTACCTGGAGCCCCAATTATAATATAAATAGTTTAACAAGCCCTAATCCATTGGTTAGTCCGGATGTTCCCACAAAATATTTTGTTAGTCTTACTGATTTATTTGGTTGCATTAATACCGATTCCGTTTTTGTAGATGTTGTAAATAAAGTTACTATCAATGCAGGCAAGGATTCTACCTTTTGCCGTACAGATGGGATGGTATTGGGTACTACGGGTAATGCGTTGCAATATATCTGGACACCAGCTACTTATTTAAGTTCTGCTGCTATCAAAAATCCATTTGCCAATCCACTCATAGCATCCATTACCTATCATGTAACGGGAATTATTGGCAAGTGCAAAGATTCTTCTAAGGTAACCATCAGAACATTACCTTATCCGCCGGCATATGCAGGTAGGGATACAACGGTATGTTTTGGGTTTTCTGCCCCTTTAATGGCGAGTGGCGGTTTATACTACCAATGGTCGCCGCCTACTTTTTTGTCTGCAACCAAAATTCCAAACCCGATTGTAATACGACCAACCATTACTACGCAATATATAGTGGCAGTTACGGATACAGTAGGTTGCCTTAAACCAGCCTATGATACTGTTGTTGTAAATGTTGATCCGTTTATTATTGCAGATGCAGGGCCGGCAGACACTACCGTAGTTTTAGGTGAACCTCTTTTTTTACTAGGAAGCGGAGGCGCTACTTATAGCTGGTCGCCTGCAACCTGGTTAAGTAATCCTTCCATTTCAAACCCTGTTGCATTGCCGGAAGATAATATTACCTATCATTTATTGGTAACCAGTTTAGCAGGCTGCCAGCAAAGTGACAGCATCCGGATTAAACTTTATAAAGTTCCGCCAAGCTTTTATGTACCTACCGCTTTTACCCCTAATAACGACCATAATAATGATATTTTAAAACCTATATTATTGGGCATGCGCTCCCTTAATTATTTTAGGGTATATGACCGTTGGGGTAAATTGTTATTTAATACAAGCCAAAAAGGTCAGGGATGGGATGGTACCATCAATGGAAACCCTCAGGATCCGGGAACTTATGTATGGATGGCTTCCGGCGCCACTTTTACAGGCGAACTTATTATTAGAAAAGGTTATGCCGTTTTAATACGATAATTTTTATTCCCTTACAGTTGTGATGTTTTTAAATAAATAATTAGGACAAACTTCATAAAAATCTATTAAAACAATTAGTGCACAAGAACTTGTATTGTAACTGCAGTGTGTTAATTTTAACAATGAAAAAAATTACGCTAATTACAGGCGCCACTTCCGGAATAGGAGAAGCCTGTGCCCATAAATTTGCTGCTGCAGGATATAACCTCATAATTACAGGTAGAAGAAAAGAGAAATTAGACCAATTAAAAACTTCGCTTGAAAAAGAGCAGGATTGTAAGGTGTTAGCATTATGTTTTGATGTTCAAAACAGAAAAGCTGTAGATGATGCTTTTTCAACCTTGCCAATTGAATGGCAAAATATTGATATATTAATTAATAATGCAGGCCTAGCGGTAGGCAGGGATAGTTTTGAGGATGCCGATATTAATGATTGGGAAAGAATGTTGAATACCAATGTTCATGGGCTTTTATATGTTAGTAAAGCCATTGTTCCCTTTATGATAGCACAAAAAAAAGGCCATATCATTAATATGGGATCTATTGCAGGTAAGGAAGTGTACGAAAAAGGGAATGTTTATTGTGCCAGTAAATTTGCTGTTGATGCCCTTTGTAAAGCCATGCGTATCGATTTATTAAAGCACAATATTAAAGTTACAGGCATACATCCGGGTGCTGTTGAAACTGAGTTTGCACTCGTTCGTTTTAAGGGAGATGAAGCAAAAGCAGCGGCCACTTATAATGGTATTATACCTTTAACCGCTAATGATATTGCGGATACCATTTTTTATTGCGCCCAATTACCAGCCCATGTTTGTATTAACGACCTTGTTATAACCTGCACTCAGCAAGCAAGTGCATTTTATTTTAATAAAAACCTATAGCCCGGAAGTAAATAAAAATACTAAAATATACGTTTATGCAAATAATGACGTTTAGACCAATGAAGGGGCAAAACCCCTGAGCAAAAAAAGATTTATCCGAATAATATTTATGGATTTTAAATAAATCAACATTTAATTTTTTCTGGCATGAAATTTCAATATTTCCCATTAGAAATACTGCCATAGTTTATAGCAAGTAACATATAATTTTAATCCATCTATCAAAACCCACCCTACTAATACCCCGTAAAATGAAAATCTATTCCTTATTGTTATTTTTAATTGGTACGTTTTTTCTGGCAAATAAAACATATTCGCAGGATAATGTTATTCACCAGGCCTCCTGTACTGATCCCTATATTTCTCAGGAAGTTGATAGTATAAAAAAAGAGTATGCACTTAAAGGATTTATTGTTGTAAAGGAAGCTTCAATGGCAATGGAAAGTGAATATGAAATGCCGATAATTGTGCCGTTAACTCAAGGTACCTGGTATCAATTTTTTTTTATAGGTGATATGAGTTCTAAATTATACGAAGTTCGAATGTATGATTGGAAAGAAAAAGAAGTGGTATACCAGAAAAAGAAATGGGGCGACACCGATGGTAATATCATCAGCTATTCTTACGTTCCCCAATTTTCTGAATACCATATGATAAAACCACTTCAGGTTAATAAAAAGAAGAAAAAATTGTGCGGTTATGTTATGTTATTAAAAAGGGTAAAACCTGCATAATATTTAAATAATTTATTTGAAATGCTTCATTTTTATGAAGCATTTTTTTTGCATAATTAAATTCCTATTTTTTTTGAGAACTTATATTGAAAAAGCCATCTTCGTTTGGTACACCATTAGTATCATTTATCCCTTCCTTATAAAAAATAGGATCTTCAATAATCGCTAAAGACCTTACAGGATGTATTGTTGATAAAAAAATCAGCTTGAATCTTTGGTACCACAACTACTATTTTTCTTAAGATTATTTACCTTAAATGGATAGTTTCCTATTACATTGAATTTAACGGCCTCTTCAAAAACAAATATTACCTCTTCGAATTTTCGAATTATTTAACCCACGTGAAATTAACGCGCTGAAAAGAAATTATAAACATCCTCTTTACACAAAATGTGAAGAGGATGATTAGTTTTAATATGTTGGTATTGAATTAAGAATTTTGTTAACTTTTTCAATATTTTGTTTATAAAATGGACAGGATAAAAAATTAATTATTTATCAGCTTTTAATTTTATTTATTAAAAACGCCTTAACTGCCTACCGGCAAAATACTTTTTTACACCTTCATTAACCGACATTTATTTTTAACTCATTTACATTATTGAGCAAGGGATATTCTAATTTCTATTCCTGCTTTTGTATTTGTAATGGGCGCGCTGGATGAAATGTAAGGTATTACCCTACGTTGGTCAAAGTATAATTTTAGGTTTACCCTGCTGTTAAGGAAATAATCTATCGTTGGTGTGATGGTTATTTCTTTGCTTCCACCAGTTGGCAATGTAGCAACATTATCCAACAAAGTATTTACAGTTACATTGTCCCTGATAGCCATATCAAGTCTGAAATTTATTTCATTATCTAATTTACCACTACCATTTTTACTTAAGAATTTTGGTAGTTTAAAACCTCCGAAGAGTTTAAGCCCTTTTTTACGATACCCTGCCCCAATGGCTATTTCCGTAGCACGGGTTTCGCTTAATTGAAAATCTACCAGACTCAAGCTTAGGGTACGGGATTTAACATAATTAACCTTAAACTGTAATTGATTGGTAAACATAACATCAATGCCCAGCAAGGGCGCAAATTGTTCGCTTACGGTTATATTTGGCACCAGAAAATAGGGTACATAATTTTTAGAAAGCGTATCATAAAATGATGGTGCACTGTATCTGAATTTATCTGCATAAAATAAAGCCGATGTAAATCCATTCATACTTAAACTTCCATTGTAAGCATGCGAAATATTAATACTGCTAAAAATTTTACTCAATCCCTTTATCCTGCTCAAACCAGTATAATCCAGTTTCCAGTTAGGCTTTGGAATAAATCCTTTATATGGATTGGATCTTATATTTGGATTTCGCTGGTCAATTAAGGAAACTTTTTTTGGATCCAGACCGGAATATGCTGCAACAAATGCAGGCACTAAAACATCCGTTGCATACCTGTTGTATCCATAAGCATAACCATCTGCACCAATGGGCACCCCGGTATTGTATTTATTGGCAACGCCTAATCGCTGAGAAATTATTTGCCGGTAATCTTCAAACTTTTGAAAAGTACCTGAAATTCTATTGGGATCAAATTTACCAAACAGCGTTTTATAGGAGATATAACTGATATCGAAACTACCGCCTGCATAAGGACTTAAATGCCCGAAGTTGTTACCGGTACCGGTGGTGTCTTTAAAAGTTTCTGAATAATTTTTGGTAAAGGTTTTATTAAGATTAATGGAAATAGTAAGGTCTCTGACAGGTTCAATTTGAGCCGTCATTATTAGCCGTTGGTTAAACGACTGCTGAAAAATAGAATTAAAATTACTGTCTTTTGAAATCAGTCCCTTTTTCGCAGCACGATTAAGCCAGTTGGTATCAGGCTGGGCACCCAATAAATAACCTACATTAGGTTGCATACTTGCCCAGTTTCTGCCAACGCTTACGGTACTGTCCATATAGCCGGGCAGCCGGGTATTTCCGTTTTCGGATATCGACATATTAACCTGTTTCAGGCTGGATATTAACTTACCAAAAACTCTACCAAATGTACCTACAAAAGGTGCTGCATTGGGATCGCGGACCTGCTTTATTTTTAAGCGTTTTACTTCTTTTACTTTAATACCATTTTTTGTAATGAACCTGAATATGGTATCGGTTTTCATAATAGATGCAGCTCGTTTAGCATCCTTTTCTCTTGGTAAGTCTATAGTTTTAAAAAACTTTGATTTATTATATAATTTAGTAAAATCCAATTGCGCTGTTGCTTCTCTGGTTTGTCCGTTCTCTAGAATATTCCCCAGTGGTATCGCCAGCCTTGAGGCGCCTATCCAACTATAAGTTGCCTGGTATTTTACATTAATAGTTGTAAAATCCAGCAATGGAAATTTTGAAGTAGGCAAGGTGTAAGAAAAATTAGCCGTATGGTTGTACAAGGTATTTCTACCGCCTTTTAATAAATTCTTCAAAACCGTATCTTTCTTTTCTTTAGTATCCAACCTTCCGGAGGGTTCATCAATTCTGCTGTTATTTGATGCTGTAAAATCAAAAGTGATAGATCGCGTAAAAGACCATCTTAAAATATAATCCCGTTGAAACGTGAAATATTTATCAAATGTTTCCGGTATTTTATATTTATCAGATCCTACGCTTCTGGGCCTGATGGCTCCAAACTGCCGCTGTACATCTGCCCTAAAACTAACCTGTGACGGAACAGGATTAAAATTGATATCCTTTACCAGATCAAACCAGTGTTTTTTTCTTTTGGTGAATAATTTCATCTTTTTAAAAGGCTCAATATATTTTGGCTTTGGTGTAAAATTATAACCAACTACACCCCGATGCCTTGTAACTTCATTGCGTTCAATTAAAGGATTGTGCGAAAGAATATCAATATAAGAATAACTAACATCAAGATTTTCGATGTCATAAATTTTGGGCGCTTTATTACCGGTTCTGTTTTTATGAACGTTAGTAAAGTTGACGGTTTTAGTACTTGTAAAATCAACTGCCTGGTTATTTATTGAATCGCGCTGGCTACCCTTTACGGAGGCAAGTTTATCTTTTAATTTAATATCCAGATCGAAGGGATCAAATAAGGGCTTACTTACATTTTGCGAATAGCTGGCAAAAACTGGTATAGAAATAGCTGCTTTTTTAGGTAATAGTTTGCCCAATTCTAAATTTGCAGCCACATCAAATTGAGTAGCATCATCTTTAAAACGTTCATCGGCTCTTTGCTCAAGGGTACCAAACCCATTGGTATGGCCAGATATGGAACCTGTAAAAGTGCCCAGATCGGCTAAATTTAAATCCATCCTTGCCAGGGCACCCCAACCTCCCTTTTCATTAATATGGGATAGCCTTAATTCATTTACCCAAATTTCGCCGCAAGCATTTGGATTACTTACATTTTGAACACCAATAAGGAGACCCTTTACTTCCCCCAGATTTGGATCTCCTAAAATAGAATAGGTTTGTCCATTTCCCTGCAAGGCACTGTAAATTATACTTGGCGAACCCTGTATATTTCTTTGTTGTTTTAGCTTTGGTAAAACAGTAAGATCAACATTTAAATTATTGATGGCACGCCACAAAGTATCATTAAAGGCATCACTATTAGGATCCAAACTATTGGCACTTAGTGGTGTCATATACAGGGGTATTTTTATTTCGTAATAATTGCTCACGAAATCTGTACCTATTCTAACAATTGCGTTTAAGTCTTTATCCTTAATATTATTTGGTGTTTTTAAATTATTTTCAGCATGTATATACATCAATAATTTTCCATACTGACGAAGATCTCTGTTGGCAAATGTTTCAAATACGCCCCGTGCATCTCCAGGGCCCAAGGCACAAAACTGCAGGCTCATACTTTGTTCATTCTGCAAAAGGTTTACGCCATTATTGCTTTGTACCTGCTGGCGTTGAATTTCTCTTGGTGTACGATAAGGCAGGGGGCTTCGTTTATCATTTTCTTCAATATTTACTGCGCCAACATTAAAGCCTACAGTAGTTGTAATTGGTGCATAAATTCCAGTACCATCTATCTTACTTTTAAAATTACGCCAAATGTTACGGGTTAATTGCAGGCTTCCAAAACGCATTACAACACTATCTGTAAAACCGGTAAGAAACATCCTCATAAAACGGATTGATTTAAAATCCGGGATATTACCTACTTTATGATTATAAGAACCAATAGGAATTCTAAACTGATACCAGGTTTCATTTCTGGTATTGCCGTTTACCAATTTTATGGGCACCAGTTTTTTGTCGATAATATAATTTACCCCTATCTGCATACTGGGGTCTGTATTGGGTTTTACATCAACAATATATTGAAAATACTGTTCCGCTTCATTCATTGTATTATCCTTGTTAAGGTCTTCAGCATCGGGATAAAGGGTAGCTGCAGAAGAATAAGCGGAACCATCATTTACGGCAGAATTTCCCTGCGGATTATTGAAATTTTTATACCTTTCTAAAATACCATCATTTGATCCAAATCTGGAATCCCTGTAGTGCACATAATTGTCTAAGGAAGGATCGGCAGTAACCTGTTGCAGGGCACTACCATTTAAAACTCCACCCAAAGCGTTAAGATAATCAGCTCTTTTTAATCTTTCGCCAGCATCATTCAAACCATCAAAACCTACATCCTGGTATGGACGCTCCAGCGGATCATTGCTGAAGGCGTTTGTTACCTGTATCGGGTTTAAAGGTGCTACGCCCCAAACCGTTGTATTATCTACCGGAGCAGGAGCATTGGGCGTAGGTAAACCATTTTCATAAAAACGACGGCCATCCTTCAAAACATCTTCTGAAATATCACCCAGGTTAAAATATAATTTGCCGCCTGCAGTGGCAGATACCGGGGTTTTTACAAAGGGATCCTGTACCCAGAATTCTATAAATTCTACATTAGCAGTCTCAAAATCTGTCTGATCTATATTGCGCATTAAACCTCCCCATCTTGCCTGCGGATTTTTTAAATTATCATTGGCATCAATGCTTGCAGGATTGGCATCAAAATTATAGGGTCCTTTTTGAGTAGGATAATAAGCCAGATCAAAAGTGGTTAGCTGGTTTTGGCCGAAGTCGGTAGTCTTTTGAGGGAAAATTTCACTCTGGGTAACAAGCCTGACCTGCGGATCACTTAACTCATTTCGATTTGCACCCAACGGATTATTAGCCCCTTTATACAATTGCAAAGTAGGCTCAATCTGATACCAGGCCAGCTTTGCCCGGTTTTTACCATAATCTAAATTATTATTTAAAGTTCCTTCCGGAAAAATACCATTTCCTGTTTCATCAGTGGCACCTTGTGGTGTAGAGGCAAGTGCCCAGCTAATTGCGGGAAAACGAAGATCTACACTTGACTGACTTCCTTCAAAATCATCTATGTAAACGGTACCTGCACCACCCGAACCAATTTGAGGAGCATGGCCAGGTTTTAATAAGGCACCTTCTGCATAAAAATTTAGGGTAGATGGTGTGGTGGTGGAATAAAAAGGAAGCTTGTCCAATAACTTGGTAAGCCTTGGTAAATCTTTTCTATAATTAACATCAAGACCGTACATGGTGTTCCTGATAGGATCTTCTCCAATATTATTCTTGGTAAAAAAGGGTCTTTCACTTAAGCGCACCAGGGTTCCACCAATTGACAATTGTTCCTTAGCCGTTTTTTTGGCCAGATAATCGAAACGTAACCCCAAATAACTTCTTTGCTGTATGCCAAACCCGGCATTATTTTCGAAACTTACCTGCACCGGCAAGCCTGCATTTAATATAGCCTGATTGGTTACTTTAATGGTACCAAGATCGTAATTAATATCATAATCCACACCTTCGCGTAAGGTTTGGCCACCGGCAGTTACCGTTACACTTCCTTTTGGAATATTATAACCGATACTGATATCTGACGAACCCGAAGTACGGGCAGATCCTTTTAAGACAAAACGGTTAAGATTTGGAAACTGCTGTGCTACCGCCTTTATAGAATCGTAGAGCGCATAAAATAAGGTATCCTTGGCAGTAGAAGGTACTACATTGTAAATCTGTGCGGCAAGATCACGCCCGAAAGGTTGAAGCACAGGAAATACGATCCTGCTGTATTGCGAAATAATTGTAAAACCTTCAACATAATCAAAAATACCATCCGGCTGAGGATCAAGATTATTATTTAGCCTGTCTAAATTTAATAAGGTTAACAAGGGCGTACCTAAATTTTTATCGCCAAAGGGAACATATCTTTTCCAGCCAAGACTTGGTTGCTGGTACAATACATTTAATTTAAAATCTGTACGGGTAAGTGTTCCGTAACCGGCAGAATACACATTTTTCATCATCAATTGCCAAATAGGTAATTGAGTTCGCTGGGATGTAGCTTTTAATAGTTTTAAAAACAATACTTTTTGTGTTGCCTTAGTACTATCCGGCGGCAAATCTGTAGAAAATTCCCCTACCTGATAAATACGGCCATTGTAAGAATATTGATACGCTACTGCAAGCACTTCATCGGGCTGCAATGGCTGGCCTAAGGAAACATAACCTATCTGCCTGTTAAAAAAATATTGCGAAGAATCCAGTTTACGGGCAAATATTTTTTCAAAATCCTGTACCGGCGAAAGGCCTAATGTTTGCAGGCTGTTTACTACAAGCGCGGGGTTTCTATTGTTACCGTTTGTAGCAATACTACTATACAAATCGTTAGAACCGTTAGAAGGATAAGCATTGGTACTGGTAGTATGTACAATATCAGTACGGTAGGGATTTTGTTCTGCCAGATCCATTAATCCTACCACATCTCTGGTATTTAAGGTACTTCCGTTTTTATTGGTAACCCAAACTTCTACCCGTAAAATTTGCACCGGCGTTGTAACGGCGGGTAATTTAGCCATGGTAGTATTGTAATTATCTTTAAAATATTGTCCTAATAAAAAGTGTCGGTTTTCTTCATATTCATCTGCTTTAAGATCGATGGTTTGTGAAGAAGCACCTCCCTGAAGGTTAGCAGTCTGACGGGTTGATTTTTGACTGGCAATTACTGCGGTAACATTTAATTTACCAAATTGCAACTGTGTTTTTATACCAAATAATTGTTGGGCACCCGGAATAAGGGTACTGCGCGAAGGAAATTGAACGGAACCAATTTCGATGCGTTTAATAATCTCATCATCAACGCCGGAGTAATCTAATTTTAACTGGTCATCCTGCTTAAAGTTAGCGAGGGTATTATAGTTGATAGGAAATTTTAGTTTGTTGCCGATATTGGCATTCACATTCACCTGGGCATTCATATTAAAATCGAAGCCGCCATTTTTTCTTGCACTTTCCGGCAAAGTGGGATTTTTTATATTTTGTCCCTGATACCCCGCAGTAATATCTACACTTCCCTGCGGACTAATTTCAATTTTACCATTACCAAATAAGCGATTAAATAGATTGTCGTACAGGGAAAGCTTTGGTTTGGTCAATTTGCGGTTGAGCAAATTCATCGTATTGGCTCTTTTTTGAAAATAATCTATTTCGGCCTGCCGGTTAACCATCGACCAGTATTCGGCTGAAGTGTAGGTTGTAGGGGTACGATAATATTTATCACCTATTTTTTGATAAATGGTGTACAATTGCGTTTTAAAATCGTAGGATACAGAATCTTCAATATTTTTAGGAAGCTTAAAATCGAAGGTGCTTTTAGTGCCGCTGCTTAACGCATCACCTCTTGTATCGTGAATAGGATAAGGAAGCCCAGTAGGCAAAGTAGTATCACCTGCAGCACGGTTACGACTGTCATTGCTTGTTTTTTGCGCAGAAATAGATAATGAAATTATCAAAAAAAGCACAACCTGTATTAACCAATAGCCATATTTCGCTGGCAATAAATTTCTCTTAAAAAGCATCCGGTAAATCTATTAAAGTAAAATTCTATCAAATGGCTTTCAGGGATTTTTTTATTAGTTCTTCTAAATTATTTATTGCAGGATTGAGCTGATTGATTTTTTGCACAGCAGTTTCTGCTTGCGTACGGGAAATTCCAAGGGATACTAAAGCATTTAACGCGTCTTGCTGCAGCCTGTTGCCTGCTGTTACCGGCAGGGACAGATCTGTAGCCGCTTTATTCATTTTATCACGCAATTCTAAAACAAGGCGTTCGGCGGTTTTTTTTCCAATTCCTTTGACACTTTCAAGCAATTTTACATTGTTTTGCACAATTGCCTTACTCACTTCGTCGGCTTTAAGGCTAGACAACATTAACCTTGCAGTAGCCGCGCCAACGCCGGATACGCTTATTAGCTGAATAAACATTTCCTTTTCTGCCTTATCAAAAAAACCATAAAGTGTATGCCCATCTTCTTTTATTTGAAGATAAGTGTACAATTTACCTTTTTCAAGGTTTTCAATTTGCGCATAAGTATTAAGACTAATATTCAATTCGTATCCTACACCGTTTATATCTAAATAAACCTGCGCGGCATTCTTCATTGAAAATTTACCCTCTAAATATGCGTACATTAATTGTTAAAGTTTATTGCGAAAATAAGGATAATTTACGAGTGAATAGGTGGTTAATAATAATATGATATTGAAATATTATATTCAGGCCTTCCTGCTGTATTACCTATTTTGTACATTGTATGAATTTACATAGTTATAATTATTAAAATTTATACGATAAGTATTTATGGTAAGATTTTAACGATGTATAGTAATAAATATTATCTGTGCTTCTATCTTATCAAATTGCCCATCACTTCAAACTTATTGTTGACCGCTCCACTATTTGCACGCTAAATTATACTAATTCTTAAAATTGTTAATCAACCACCACCACCTTATAGCCGGCCTAAATGGATAATACAAAGAAAACCTGATGATATTCTTCATAACACATACAAAAATAACCATATATATCAAAAGTTTTTCTTTTTATTAATTAAAATAATATCATTTGGAATTTAATATATGTACCTAAAAATAATCCCTGTATTGATGCACTTTAATTAACTAGCCTTAAAATTATTAAAAGAGAAAGCTGTTAAATTCATGTTACTTCTTTTTAATGTATTTTTGCCCACTTTTAAACCTGAAACTTTAGGGTAAGAATAAATTTTTATTAGCATATGCAGAAAATAACAGCAGCAATTACTTCGGTAGGTGGATTTGTTCCAGAGTTTAGACTTACCAATGCAGTTTTGGAAACGATGATAGACACCAACGATGAATGGATTAAAAGTAGAACCGGTGTAGAAGAAAGACGGTTATTAAAAGGAGAGGGATTGGCAACTTCGGATATGGCCGTGCCGGCAATACTGGAAATTTGTAAGAAAAAAGGTATTGATCCTAAAGACATTGATTGTATTATTTGTGCAACTGTTACACCTGACATGGTTTTTCCGGCAACGGCCAATATTATAAGTGATAAGATAGGCGCAATAAATGCATGGGGATTTGATTTGAGTGCTGCCTGCAGTGGCTTTTTATTTGCTTTAACCACCGGAGCTTCCTTAATTGAAAGTGGGCGGTATAAAAAAGTAATTGTTGTAGGTGCAGATAAAATGAGTGCCATTGTAGATTATACCGATAGAAGTACCTGTATATTATTTGGGGATGGAGCCGCAGCAGTTTTGCTTGAACCTGACATGGAAGGCTTTGGGGTAATGGATAGTTTATTAAGAAGTGATGGTGCGGGTAAAAACTCGCTGCACATGAAAGCCGGAGGATCTTTAAGACCCGCTTCCATCGAAACAGTTGAAGCCAAGCAGCATTATATTTATCAGGAAGGTCAATCGGTTTTTAAAGCCGCCGTAAAAGGTATGGCAGATGCAGCATATGATCTTTTGCAAAGAAATAACCTTACCGGAGATGATATTGCCTGGCTGGTGCCACACCAGGCAAATAAAAGAATTATTGATGCAACAGCCAACCGTATGGGTTTAAATCACGATAAAGTAATGCTTAATATACATCGTTACGGCAATACAACTGCTGCAACAATACCGCTATGTTTATGGGATTGGGAAAGCAAACTTAAAAAAGGCGAAATGCTTGTATTTGCAGCCTTTGGCGGTGGCTATACCTGGGGCGCAACCCTTGTAAAATGGGCCTATACAGCTGATACTACAACCAAATAAGCCGATTAAAGGATGTTTTAAAACTTAAATTTAATTAGTTGCAAAAGGTTAATAATTCCACCTGAGATAAATACAAAACTTTATATTACACCGCCTTTGTTTTAGGCGGTTTTTTATTTACTAAATATTTTATTTAAGAAATTAATATTTTTTTAACCGGCAAAATTACCTGCTATGTTTTAACCGCTCAATACAATTAGCCAATGCCCGGTAGGTATGGTAGGTCCCCTTCCATATATGTCCTTTGAGGGCAGTTTTTCTTTGCGGTTCTTTATCAATACCTTCCTCGTACCAATCTCCGTTTTCATGATCTATCAAAAATGATTTTACATAATTCCACAGCAAGGTAAATTTGCGATAATAGTGCATCGTATCAGTTGGGTAGCGGTCTGCCATTATCAATAAAGTGTTTAAGCCCTCTGCCTGCGCCCACCAGTTTTTACTGTCAAGAATAATGGATATTGTATCGCTGCCTTTAAAATAATAGCCTTCGTCGTAAAAGCCGCCAATTGAATTATCCCAACCATTTTTCAACGCATGATCAACCATTTTTTTTCCGATGCGAAACGTTTTTAAATCATTTTTTTTACCCAGCGCCACAGCTGCTTCTTCCATCAAATAGGCTGTTTCTACATCGTGTCCAAAAGATACATGATCTAAATTTTTATGTTTTAAAATTACTGCTTCAGTAGAATCTTTAAAGGAAACCGGCGTCCAATTTGCAGTAAAAAATAAGCTAAGACTTCCCTTTTTTGAAGTAAGCTTATCCCTTACCAAATAAAGCATTTCTTGCAGGCGCATTTTTACAAGTTGGTTTGGCCAAACCTTATATAACGCTGTAAAGGCTTCCAGTAAATGAATCGAAGAGTTTTGGTCTTTATACCCAATTTCTGCAGTAGATGCAATGGCAGTATCGCGTAAAACAGGTGTTCCATTTCTTTTTAAATGCTGGTAATAACCTTTAAAGATAGTATCATGGCTATGTTTCTCCAACCACATAAACGTTTGTGTGGCTAATTTAAGTGCTGCCAAATCTCCGGAAGCCTGGTAATATTCAGACAATGCATAAATTGCAAATGCATTTCCATAGGCTTCTTTTGGCGCAAGCAGGTTGCTTTTATCTTTTCCTTTTCTATCAACCAAATTATAAAACCCGCCGTAAATACTATCCCACATTTTATTTTTTAAAAAAAGAAAACCAATTTTTGCAGCCGCTAAATAATATTTTTTTTCAGGATAGGCTATGGCCGCTTTAGCGGTTGACCAAATATGGCGCGCCTGTGTTACAATAAATTTATCCTGGGTACCAACCGGTTTAAAATCAAAGGTAAAGGTGCTTAAAAATCCGCCATCAATACTATCGGTACTTAGGGGATACCACTTATTAAGCAACTCCTTATCAACAGACATTTGCATCTCTTTAGCAATATTCAGCCGGCTTATGGTTTGTGTAATTGGTTTTAGCTGGGCAGTGGCAATCGTAGAAAATAACTGCGTTAAAACTAATACTGCAATTTGTAGCGTTCGTCTTTTCAATTGATATCTCCCATTTTTAATTAATTAAAATTTGTTTATTAGCAGCTGCTTCAAGTTACTTTTTATCAAATAAGTTGCTGCACCATCTATCGGTAATCACATTTTGTTACCCCTTAAAATTTAAGTTTTAAAGGAATCATTTTTATTAATTAAAATTGGTTTTTTATAGTAACCTATAGCTTATTTTTTATTTAATTCCTTATTGGCAGCCAATACTAAAAACAGGTAATCGGTTGTTCCGCCACCAAGCACATATTCTGTTTGTTGCCATAAAAAAGGCCAGGTAAGTAACTCCGGAAAATCGGGCCTTATAAGAGCAGTCCCCGAAACAATGCCACCCGGAATGTACGACCAGTCGGCCCTGTTAAAACCATAAGCAGTAGTTACAGAGCGGGAACCAACTCCCGAGGCAAAAGATGCTGTGTTGGAGCCCGGATGGCAACCCAAAATAAAATTGAGTGCGTTAAGCATATAATCTGCCGGAAATATTTGAGGAAAAGCAGTAAGTAAAAAATATTGGCGATAACCAAAATTTTGAATACCCCAACCAGCACCCCAAATATTAGGTTGGTAAGGTACCCCGAAAGGCGTTTTTTTTCCATCAGCAACAATGGTGGCATAATAATTTTTTGCTGCGTTGGTAAGTACTTCTTTAAAATGATTGTCGTTTATTAAGGTTAAAACCCGGCCGGCTATCCAGCCAATACCTGAAAAGTTTTTAGCAATTTCATCAGTATGTGCAATGAGAAAGGCTGCATATTTTTTGTCGCTTGTGGTAATAAAAAGTTCAACAGCAAGCTCTACGCGGTTCATCGAATTCTTTTCGGTAGTAAGGTTCCAAATTGCTGTGGCAATAGCCAGGCTTTGGCTTGCTAGGGTATCATTATACCCTTTAATAACGCGGGAGGCGGTTGCCAGGCATGCCGCAATACCCAATTCTCTTGTGGGATTATTTTCTGTAAAAACCCATCTGTCATCCGGCGAACCAGGCAAACCAACAGCAGGGATACCAGAGGCTGACGATGTTTTAAAAATAATATTATCGGTAAGATTTGCTGGGTCACCCAATTGTACATATTGACGTTTAGTAGGTTCAATTATACCCCGGTACAATCTTCCCATGGCCTTATAGCCACCAAGTATTGACAATAAACCATGTTCCATTTGTTGTAAGGCATCGGGCTTACCATCCGGCACCTGAATCTCTACTATCCGGTGAAGCTGGTCAATTGTAGTGTTATCATATTTTAAATCAAATTGTTCATAGGCCAATGCCAGTCCCTGCACCGTTTCCGCCTGCGACTCTACCCTCAAATCAAAATCACCGGCATCATGCCAGCCGCCCCTGTTTAAGTTGGGAATATTATCACCGCCTTTAAAAGCGGTAAGTGTTGATGCTCCCTGAACATACCCATCGAAATGGGTAGAATCTGCTGGGGCCATGCGCGCATCATCCAAATGACACAGACCATGCCATACCCGGTAGCGTTCGTTTACCCGCATATGGCACATTTGAACCGGTAAAAAATATTCAAGTGTTGGCTGCCAAACATTCCGGCTGTAAACCTCATTGCTAATTTGAAACGGTTCTGTTTGATAGTTGGCATATTTAATTACATACATTCCCGGTTTTTTAATTTGGGTAAAATTAAATTGCAAATAATTGTAGCGAAGAAACTTCCCCCATTTGCTTGCAACAGCAGTTAAAGCTGTGTCAAAACCGCCATTTTCATTTAACCTTAAAAGGCTGGTTATTTGTGGTATAGTATCGGTAGCATCCAACTCAATCACTGCCATTTTCTGCTGATTAGGATGATATCCCACCTGCGAAATTTGCACCACCGGATCTGATTTCCAACCTTCGATAGCATTTGGACTAACCAGCCATTCAATGGCATTTGAAGTAACGCCTTTTGGCACAAGCGATCTTACCACAAACCATCCGTTATTGTGTTTGCCACGGCCATCAATAAGTTGTAAACTATTCCCCTTTAAATTTTCAATAGACATTCTTTGGTGGTCACTTTCCGGTACGATGGTAAGTTTATTTCCTGTTGCCATTGGCAAAATTTGCACCTCTCCTTCTTTGTCTGTATAATTTGGTCCATTTGCCTGTCTGGGAAAAATGCCAAAATTCTTATCCATATACCAGGATTTTCCAAATAATACCTGCGGAAAAAGTTCAAAATTAAAACCAACTTTTCCTATCCATTCATCGGGTAAAGGTTTATCAAGATCAACTATAATTTTAAAAGATTTACCTGCAGGCAATACCTTGATCGTGTAGCTAAATTTTAAGTCCGGATAAATTACCGGGTTAAATCCCTTTCTGTTTATTTCTTCATTTGGATATTCCATTTTAACGCTTACGGTTTGGGTGGCCTTATCTATGATACGTTTGCCTACTTTAGGTATTGGCTGCCATTGACCAGGCGTTGGTTCTAATCTTAAATCACCGTTTGTAGCAACCCGTAATCCGTTTTGGATAATTCCTACCCCACCCTGGTGTCCTTCGGGATAAAAATCCTGCGCGAGCATAACATTTACACCCTGGTATTCCAAATATTCCAGCGCATTCAAATGCATATCAGATGGCACTTGAACTTGTTGGGCGTTTACATATGAAACAGATAACAGGCTGCAAAATATAGCAGGACTTAGTATTGATCTTAGCTCTAATTTCATAAACAGCAATTTTAAAAAACCAACAAATATTTTATTTTATTGAACAACATTTATAGTAGTGTATTTACATGCATTGTGGTAAATGGCTGATAATAAAATACCGATCGGTATAATTAAACAGCCTGTATAGTTGATTGGATAGTAAAACTTAGAGGAATAAATTGGCAATAATTTTATTGAATCAAATATAATTATTCCAAAATAATTTGATTAATATAATAAGGGAAAGCGGTTAAAGAATGGCTATTGATGGATAAAATGTCATTGAACTAACAAAATAACCAGTCAAAAAAATTAGCTGTGATGGCATCCTTAAAAATTAATAAAAATTAGTGCGGTACACAAAAATTCCTGCTTTTATAGAAATAAAAGCAGGAAATAAATAAAGTATTAGAAAATTAGTATTAAAAAAATAAAAACCAGGTCTTTAAATTATCTGTTTCAAATTGTACCGCACAAGTACTTTACGAAAGAAATTTTTAACAGTATTTAATTTAAGGCGACAGGTAAAAATTAAAGTGAAGCTGGATTCGTATCGTTAAATTTTTCAGCTTTTAACGCGTCAATTTCAGCAGGGGGCATTATTCTTTTTGTGCCGGCGTACAATTCATATTCAAAAAGCCGGCAGTCAATTTTACTGGTATAAAATTCAATACGCCTGCTTGGTTTTAAGCCAATCTTTTTTGCCAAATCCAGGTTTCCTGTAAAAACATAACCTGTATATCCTTTACATTTTTTCTTTAAGAAATCGCCGATTCTTCCATAGGTAATTTGCAAGGCTGCAGCTTCACCAAGGCGATCGCCATATTCCGGATTAAAATAAATTACGCCGATCTGTTCTTCAGGTATAGGAGTTGCTTCAAAATCGCAGACTGCAAATTGAATTAAGTCGGACACACCTGCGGCTCCGGCATTTATTTTAGAAATATTTATAGCATCTTCACTAATATCAGTTGCAATAATTATAAGGTCTTTTAAATTAAGTATTTCCTCTTTTATTTGTTGCAGCTGCTGTTGGTACATCGTTACTGTAAAACCAACCACATGCATAAAGGCATAGTTGTTACGATATAAGCCCGGCTTACGATTGGTGGCAATCAAGGCTGCTTCAATTGCCAGCGTAGCGGAGCCGCACATCGGGTTAATAAAAGGTGATTTCCTATCCCATTTTGTAGCCAGCAAAGTAGCTGCAGCCAGGGCTTCCAGCATTGGTGCTTTACCCGGAATTTTTCTATACCCATGCTTAGATAAAGTTTCTCCGGAGGTATCTATAAATATTTCGGCAACGTCTTCTTTCCAGTATAAATGAATAACTGTTTTATCCAATTCCGGACCAGCATTCGGGCGTGCTCCTGTTTTTTCTCTAAACCTGTCTGCGATGGCATCTTTTACCTTTACGTTGGCATAAAGGGAGTTGTTGATGGTAATATTATCTACATTACTGGTGATAGAAAAATAGCCATCAGCAGCAATGATATCTTCCCATTCAAAATCAAGCAATGCGGTGTACAGATCTTCCGCATTGGCGGCGATAACTTCTTTTATGGAAAACAATACCTGGCTGGCACAACGCAAGTTTAAATTAAGGCGGATACAATCAGAAAGGGTACCATTTAATTCAACGCCGGTTTTAAACACCCTAACAGGTTTAAATCCTAAGGCTATTATTTCCTGCTGTAGAAAAGGAGATAATCTGTTGCTACAGGTAACAATTATTTTATTGGTGGTATTAAAAATTTGCATAGCTGCAAAAATAGGTTTATTAGGTAGGAGTTATGGACTAAAAGTCAGTTATTAGAAGTTATGAATAAAAAGTTATAAGTGATGAGTTTGAGTTATAAGTGGTTTATATTAGTAGCAGTTTTACAACTTGCTTGTTTCGCATTATATAAAGCAAAACCACCTTACTAACTTACCGAAATAATGAAAAACGTCTCAACGGCTCAACGGCATAAAAATATTTTAAGCTAGTTAATGATTTAATTTATTTACAGATGTTTTAGCAATTTAATACCCGAAGCTGGTAATTGCGTCGGGGTTGCACGGAAAAAGCATAATTATTTAAAAAAATACGGTGCAAACCCCGCAGGGACAGGGCGCGCTTATCGAGGTTGAAACGCAGGTTTACGAAAAAAACGTCTAAACGCCTCAACTGCAAAAACAACATTTTGCGAAGCAAAACAATTAAAATGCCTTACCGACTTACCGGCAAATAAACGTCTCAACGACTAAACGGCAAAACAAAAAAGATTTATATTGCAGTATGGAGTTTCAAAAAGATATTCGATTAGCGGTATTGATTGATGCCGATAATGTACCCTACAGTAATGTCAAAGGCGTAATGGAAGAAATTGCCAAGTACGGCACCCCTACCTTTAAACGAATTTATGCAGATTGGACGAAACCAACTGTAAGCGGCTGGAAAAATGTGTTGCTTGAAAATGCTATAACACCCATTCAGCAATACAGTTACACAAGTGGTAAAAATAGCAGCGACAGTGCCCTGATAATTGATGCTATGGATATTTTATATTCAGGCAAAGTAGATGGGTTTTGCATTATCAGCAGTGACAGTGATTTTACAAGATTAGCCACAAGGCTTCGGGAGGCAGGTATGAAGGTATTTGGAATTGGTCAAAAGAAAACCCCCAATCCTTTTATTGTAGCCTGTGACAAATTTATTTACATGGAAATTATTCCGGAATTTGAAGCAGCAGAGCCTGAAACTGCCTCCCCCGATACTAAAGCTACTAAGCCTGCCCCAAAGGCAGCTGTTGATAAAGTAAAAAAAGAAACGCTTAAATTAATTGCCGCAACCATCAATGATTTAGCTGATGAGAATGGCTGGGCATTTTTAGGCGATGTAGGAAATTTGATCATTAAAAAGCAACCTAATTTTGATCCCCGAAATTATGGCTTCCCCAAATTAACGCCCTTTATAAAATCGCTGACACAATTTGAAATTGATAAGCGGGAGGCCGACAAAGGGGGCTCCAGGTTGGTATTTATCCGCAACAAAGAAGTGTAAAATAAGTCACTTACCCCTTTTCAAATTAATTAAACTTATCGTTTAAACACTACAATAATTCCAAACATTTAACCAGACTATCCTTCCAAAAAGGTATAGCAATCGTAAAGGTCTGTTGTATTTTGTTGGTGTCCATTACAGAGTATGCAGGCCTTTTTGCAGGTGTTGGAAACTGAGCAGTTGATATAGGATTTACCAAACATTTACTATTGGATAACTCCTGGATAGCAGTAGCAAACAAGTACCAGTTGGTAATTCCGGTATTGCTATAATTATATATTCCCGTATGCGCTGCGGCTTTTCCACTGCTAACAATTTGCATGATGGCGGCTGCAAGATCTGCCGCATAGGTAGGACAACCCTCCTGATCGCTAACTACATTTAACTGAACTTTATCCTTCATCAGGCGCAACATTGTTTTGACAAAATTATTTCCAAAACTGCTGTAAACCCAGGAAGTACGCAGGATGATGGTAGCGGGATTATTTTGAATGGCCAATTGCTCTCCTTTTAATTTTGTAGCGCCGTACCTATTTACCGGCGATACCGAATGGTCTTCTTTATAAGGCGTATCGGCACTGCCATCAAAGACGTAATCTGTTGATATATGAATAAATACTGTACCATAAATTTTGCAAACCCCGGCTAAATTACCAACTGCAGTTGCGTTAACCAGCATGGCTTCATCCAGCTCCGTTTCTGCTTTATCAACCGCTGTGTAAGCGGCACAATTAACACAGAAATCAATTTTATTTTTGACAAAAAAATTATTTACAGCCACGAAATCGTTTATTGCCAGTTCTTCTTTGGTAACAAAAATAAAATGATAGTTAGGGTAAGCGATTGCAATTACCTGCATTTCTTTACCAAGTTGTCCGTTTGCGCCGGTTACTAAAATTGTATTTTTTTTTACCACTGTATATAAAATTATAATTAAAAATTACCCTGACAATTATCAATGCCGGGAAGTATAAGATCTTTAGCTGCTACCAGGGCTTTGTCGGCCGGAATATGCCAGTCAATTGCCAGGGATGGATCATTATACAATAACCCGCCTTCACTTTCTTTATGGTAAAAGGCATCGCATTTATACAGTACTTCAGCTGTGGGCGTTAGTACAGAATAGCCATGCGCAAAACCTTTGGGCACTAATAATTGCTTTTTATTTTCAGCAGATAATTCTATGCTAAAAACTTTGCCGTACATAGGGGAGCTTTTTCTAAGGTCTACCACAACATCTAAAATAGACCCGCTTAAAGCTCTGATTAATTTGGTTTGAGCGTAAGGGGCTAATTGAAAATGTAAGCCACGAATAACACCATAGGTAGACCTGGCTTGATTATCCTGAACAAACTTCATTGCGGCATTACCTGCAATAAAAGTATTTTCGTTATAACTTTCAAAAAAATAACCACGGTCATCATTAAATACCCTTGGTTCATAAATTAATAGACCTTCAAAATCTGTTGCTGTAAACGGCATAAAATAATTAAACGATTATAAATATAGTTTCTTGAAAAAATCGATAGTTTCTGTTAAGCCGTCTTCAAAATTTTTGGTTGGCTGATAGGACAATAAATTTTTGGCCAGTGAAATATCTGCCAATGAATTTCTAATATCTCCTGCACGTGGCTCGCGGTAAGTTGCTTCAAAAGTACTGTGCAAATTTTCGCGGCAGGCATTGTATAAATAATTAACAGAAAAATTTTCTCCGATAGCAACATTGTACACTTTACCCAAGGCATTGGCATTATCCGTAAGCATACCCTTAACATTAATTTGCACGGCATTATCAACAAAGGTAAAATCTCTTGTCTGGCCGCCATCTCCATTTATGTAAACCGGTAGTTTTTTCATTATTCCCTTTACAAAAATAGGTATCACTGCGGCATAGGCACCATCCGGATCCTGGCGGGGGCCAAAGATATTAAAATACCGGAATCCCATAATTTTTAATCCGTAAACATCGGCAAAAACCCGGGCATATAATTCGTTTGTTTTTTTTGTTGCAGCATAGGGAGACAAACAATTGCCAATTCTTTCCTCAACCTTTGGCAAGGTAGGCTCATCGCCATATACAGAGGAGCTTGATGCGTAAACAAATTGCTTTACTTTATTATCAACAGCTGCTTTAAGCATATTCACAAAGCCGCCAACATTAACTTCATTAAAATAAACAGGTTCCTTTATAGATCGGGGAACAGAACCCAATGCAGCCTGGTGACTAACATAATCTATTCCGGAACATGCTCTTTGACAAATTTCCATATTTCGTATATCACCTTCTATAAACTCAAAACCGCTATATTTTGCAAGTATATCAATATTACTATTGAAACCATTCACCATATTATCTAAAACCCGTACTTTTTTAGCGCCATTTTTTAATAAGTATTCGGCAATATGGCTTCCTATAAAACCTGCGCCACCAGTTACTAAAAAACTACTGTCGCTTAAATTTTTTGTACTAAAAGTGTTACTCATACGAATTGCTTGGTTAAAGGATTAAAGATGGTAACAAAAAAATTCACCTTTTAAAAATTGATTGGTTTATGAACTTAAATTAGAATAATTATAAACTCCAGTAAGTTCGGTTGTGGATTTTTCCCCGGTAACTTCCTTTTAAATCTGCAATGATTGCCGTATCATTTGTTATGCCACCAAAATAGCCTTCGTCCAATATTTTATAACTGTTATGTGGCACAGCAATAATTACGGCATCATACTTACCTTTTATTTCAGTAATAAGTCCAAACCCATATTCATGCATGGTTTCGTCGCCATTGGCATGTGGATCGGCAACCTCAACGTTTAACGAAAAAGATTGCAATTCCTTTACAACATCTGCCACTTTACTGTTACGTATATCGCTAACATTTTCTTTAAAAGTAGCACCCATTATTAATACCCGGGCATTTTTTACATTGCCTGTATATTGAATTATGTGTAACAATACTTTTTTAGCAATGTAGGCTGCCATGCCATCATTAATTACCCTGCCCGCTAATATTACTCTGCTATGGTATCCTAATTCTTTGGCTTTGTAGGTAAGGTAGTAGGGATCAACACCAATACAATGGCCACCAACCAGGCCCGGCTGAAACTTTAAAAAGTTCCATTTGGTGCCAGCAGCTTCCAACACTTCAAAAGTATTAATGCCCATTCTATCAAAGATGATGGACAGCTCATTCATCAAAGAAATATTAAGGTCTCTTTGTGTATTTTCAATAATTTTCGCCGCTTCAGCAACTTTAATACTGGAAGCTTTATGCACACCTGCTGTTACAACCAGCTCGTATACTTTTGCAATAACATTTAAACTTTCTGCATCACATCCACTAACAACTTTTATTATTTTAGCCAGTGTATGTTCTTTATCACCCGGGTTTATTCGTTCAGGCGAATAGCCGGTTTTAAAATCTGATATATTTTTTAAACCACTTAATTTTTCAATGATAGGTAAACAATCTTCTTCGGTACAGCCGGGGTAAACAGTACTTTCAAAAACAACATAATCACCTTTTTTAATGACCTTACCAATTGTTTCGCTGGCTTTTTTAACGGGTATAAGGTCGGGAACATTGTGTTCATCAACAGGTGTTGGTACGGCTACAATAAAAAAATCAGCTTGTTTTAAAATGGCCAGGTCATTGGTAAATTGAATATCACACCCTTCAAAAGCAGCTTCAGCTAACTCTTTGCTGGGGTCAATATTATTGCGCATCATTGCTACCCTGTCTGCATTAATATCAAAACCAATAACGCTAATTTTTTTGGCAAATTCCAATGCAATGGGCAGGCCAACATAGCCCAGTCCTATTACTGCTAATTTTTTTTTCTTATTTAATAGCTGTTCGTACATGATATGCTTTGTAGTTAATTAAAAAACCTGTCCCAACACTAAACTTCCTGAGGTATCGATTTAATTTAAGGAATCATTTTTATTTAAAACAGCAATTCCATTGCCTGGCATTGAACCTGAAACCGGCTATCAAATCGCAAAGGATTTACTTAATTTGAAATAGTTTATAAAATAAAATTAATGGTTAATCATATTAAATCAATTATATCCGTTAACATTTTTTAAATATCCATTTCTAATTACAGACGATAAATGCTGCCAATAAAT
>JAYTHI010000201.1:0-4280 GCA_043732685.1 Ferruginibacter sp.
TGTCAGAAAGGCAATTGAATTATCTTCTAAATGACAAACTAAATCAGAAATTTCCTCCTTTTGTTAACCTTGGCGTACTTGGTTTTAATTTCGGTATGCAGGGAATGCAGTTCACGGCAACCTCTACTGTGGCAGAAAATCAAACCCTTTCTTTCCCTATGTATGTGCACAGCATCTCTAATAATAATGACAATCAGGATATTGTAAGTATGGGTTGCAATGCAGCCCTTATGACCAAAAAAGTAATAGATAACACTTTTGAAGTTTTAGGTATTCAAATGATGACCCTATTGCAGGCTATTGATTATTTGGAATGTGTGCCCAAATTATCTGCAGAAACCTTTCACGTATATACAGAACTTAGAAAAATATTTCCTAAGTTTATTGAGGATAAACCAAAGTACAAAGACCTTGAAAAAATAAAGAATTATTTTCAAAAAATAGATCCGGTTATATCATTTAAAATAAAACCACTGGAACCGGCGCTGGTTGCTTTAATGGAATAACCTATTTTAATAAAACATTGGTTGAAATAAATTTTAAATAGCACCGTTACCATTTACCAAAATAAATACAAAATGAAATTTGCTTTAGTTACCGGAGGGTCAAGAGGTATCGGGCGTGCCATTGCAATAAAAATGGCAGATATGGGTTATAACGTTTTGATCAATTATAAAGTAAACGAAACCGAAGCAAACCAAACCAAATTATTAGTAGAAGAAAAAGGGCTGGTTGCTGAAATTATTCAATTTGATGTGTCGGATAAAAATCAGGTACAGCAAGTGCTTGGTAATTGGATGGAGACTAAACCGCAAAATACCATCGAGGTATTGGTAAATAATGCCGGCATTAGAGAAGATGCCTTAATGATGTGGATGAAAGATGAACAATGGGATAGCGTTATTAATACCAGCCTCAACGGATTTTTTTATGTTACCCGATTAGTAGTAACCAGCATGCTGATGAAAAAATATGGACGTATTATTAATATCGTTTCGCTTTCCGGTTTAAAGGGCTTGCCCGGACAAACAAATTATTCGGCTGCAAAGGCCGGCGTAATTGGCGCAACAAAAGCGCTTGCCCAGGAAATTGGTCGCAAGGGAATTACTGTAAATGCAGTTGCACCGGGCTTCATTAAAACTGATATGACAGAAGGTTTAAATGAAAACGAATTAAAAAATATGATTCCTTTAAAACGATTTGGTTTGCCGGAAGAAGTGGCCTATGCCGTAGGATTTTTAGCGTCTCCGGAAGCGGCTTATATTACGGCAGAAGTAATTTCAGTTAACGGCGGATTGTACTCGTAGCAAGATTTTTTATTGACAAGCAAATAGTTACTACTAAATAATTTAAATAAATTCAGTCACCCAAAAAATATGAACAGAGTTGTTATAACAGGCATGGGTATTTATTCCAGCATTGGAAAAAATTTAGAAGAAGTTCGCGACTCCTTATTTAAAGGTAAGTCGGGTATTATTCTTGATCCGGTGCGCAAGGCATATGGATACCGGTCGGGCTTAACAGGCTATGTTGAACGGCCCAATTTAAAAAATAGTTTAGACAGAAGGGCGCGAATTATGCTACCTGAACAAGGAGAGTATGCATACATGGCAACTGCCGAAGCATTGCTTAATGCCGGTATTGACGGAGATTATATTGAGTCGCATGAAATAGGAATTTTATATGGAAACGATAGTTCGGGCAAGGCGGTAATTGAGGCTAATGATATCATCAGACAAAAAAAAGATACCACCCTTGTAGGTTCCGGTGCGGTATTTCAAACAATGAATTCTACGGTTACCATGAACCTCTCTACCATCTTTAAACTTACGGGTATTAATGCTACCATCAGTGCTGCATGTGCAAGTGGTTCACATTCAATTGGTGTTGCCTATCACTTTATAAAAACCGGTTTGCAGGATTGTATGGTTTGTGGTGGCGCACAGGAAATTAATCATTTATCGATGGGTACATTTGATGCCTTGTCGGCCTTTTCGATTCAGGAATTAACGCCTCAAAAAGCCTCGCGGCCATTCGATAGGGATCGGGATGGTTTAATACCCAGCGGCGGTGCGGCAACAATTATATTAGAAAGTTATGATGCTGCAATAAGGCGCGGAGCAACTATTTTAGCAGAGGTGGTCGGCTATGGCTTTTCCAGCAATGGAGCACACATATCTAATCCAACAGTTGACGGACCGGTGAGATCTTTACACAAAGCATTAAAAGATGCAGGTATGCAAGCTGCTGATATAGATTATATAAATGCCCATGCCACCTCAACACCTGCGGGCGATTGTAGCGAAGCAAAAGCATTGCATCAAGTTTTTGGCATGCATAAACCCATGGTAAGTTCTACTAAATCTATGACGGGCCACGAATGCTGGATGGCGGGTGCCAGTGAAATTATTTATTCCATGCTGATGATGCAAAATGGCTTTGTTGCCCCCAATATAAATTTTGAAAATCCTGATGAAGATTCTGCAAAATTGAACATCGTAAAAACAACAATTGAGAAAGATATAGTTGTATTTTTGTCTAACTCTTTCGGCTTTGGAGGCACAAACTCTTCCCTGATTATTAGAAAAATACCTTAAAACCCTCTTATGGAAAATAAAAAAATTATAGAAACAATACATTCCTTTTTGGTTGAAGAATTTGAAGTAGAACCCGAAAAAATTATTCCTGATGCTAATTTAAAAGAAACTTTAGGATTGGATAGTCTGGATTATATTGATCTGGTAGTAGTTATCGAGAGCAACTTTGCTTTTAAAGTAAAGCCCGAAGATTTTATCCAAATTGCAACGCTGCAGGATTTTTACAATTATGTGATTTCAAAAGTTAATGCTAAAGAACTCGCATAATGTCTTTATGGCAAGGAAAATCTAAAGGCAATAAAACCGGATACCAATTTTTTGTTTGGGTTCTAAAAAACTTAGGGATACCATCCGCATACCTGCTTTTAAAAGTTGTTGTTGCCTATTTTTTTTTATTTTCTTACCGGTCATCAAAAGAAATTTTTAACCTGTACCATAAAAGGTTGGGTTATAAAAAAATGAAGGCACTAAAAAATTTGTATAAAAATTATTATCTTTTAGGTCAGGGACTTATTGACAAAGTAGTGATGATGGCAGGTATTAAAAATAATTTTAGTTATCATTTTGATGGAGAAGAAAATTTAAGAGCAATAACTTCTTTGAACAAAGGCGGTATTTTATTAAGTGCACATATTGGTAATTGGGATATTGCGGGACAGCTTTTAAAACGTTTGGATACCAAAATAAATATTGTAATGTTTGATGGCGAGCACCAAAAAATAAAGGAATACTTAGCTGCCGTAACCGGTAAAAAAACAGTTAATATTATTTTTATAAAAAATGACCTCTCCCATATTTATGAAATTAGTGAAGCCCTTAAAAATAACGAATTGGTATGCATGCATGCAGATCGTTTTTTAGAAGGTAATAAAATATTGACTACAACTTTTTTAGGACAGGAAGCCCGCTTTCCGATGGGGCCTTTTGTGCTTGCTGCAACGTTTAAAGTACCAGTATCTTTTGTATTTGCTGTTAAGGAAAATAACTTTCATTACCATTTTTTTGCCAGTGAAATAAAAGAATACAGTCATTTGCAAAAAACAGCAGGTATGCAGCGCATGCTAACAGACTATGCAGAAAATATGGAACTGATGGTTAAAAAATATCCTGAACAATGGTTTAATTATTATAATTTTTGGAGCTGATATGGAAAATAGTTCAACTGATATTTTACAATATATTCCACAAAGAACCCCCATGGTAATGGTGGATAAGCTTTTAAAATGTACTGAGGATATTTGCCTAACCTCCTTTATGATTCTGGCAGAAAATATTTTTGTTGAAAATGGATTTTTAAAGGAACCCGGACTAATGGAAAATATAGCACAATCGGCTGCAGCAAGGGCTGGCTATACCGCATTGTTACAAAACAAACCTATTTTAAATGGATATATTGGTGCGATAAAAAATTGGGAACTTTTTTTCTTTCCAAAAATAAATGAGGAAATAATTACAGAAATTAAAATAGACAATCAAATTTTTGATGTAACAATTATTACAGGAAATATTTTTTGCAAGGGTAAAATAGCTGCCCGATGCGAAATGAAAATTTTTATAAATAAACCTTAAAATAATCCATCATGAAAAGTATCATCAAATTAAACTGGTTGGTTACCATTGTATTATTTTGCTGTATTACAAAAATTGGCTTTACGCAAAATTTAAAAGATGTTTTATCTAAAC
>JAYTHI010000202.1:0-4227 GCA_043732685.1 Ferruginibacter sp.
GTATAATTTTTTACAGATACCTCCCGCTTCAATCTTCTTGTCCAACCCTTTTAACCAACACGATCATTGTCGCTTAAAAAATAGCTTCGGCATCATCATTTGAACTGTTATTATAAGGAATATATCGATTTGCCAATCCAAAATATTTTTTTTATCAATACACAAAAGCATAGTTATTTTTGCCTTTCAAATTAGTTACAATCGCTTTTCTTTTTTTCATATACTTTTTCAAATTAAAGTGATCCTACACAAAATTATTTTTTCGTTTTTCCACTAAAAAAAGACTTCCTACCTTTGGTTGATAATAAAAATTAGCGGTTGTGGATCAGGACAACTTACTGTTTTAATTTTATCTGGATGGATATTGATTTTCCAATACTATTTTGATCCGTATTGGTACGCTAATAGTATAAATTTATTGACGATTCTTTATAAGGAAACTGTTAAATCAGCTACATTTCTTTTTGCACCAAGAGTCTTTCACATACTATATTGCTTAATACTTCCGTGCGTTTATTACCATAGCTTATCACTATCGATTTATCGAACTGTTCTATGGATTTTATTTTTATTTTTATTCCCAAACTTAATTCTCTTGTGTTGAGAAACTTTAAAAAATCGGAGGTTGTATTTATAACTGCTGACAACCTTACCGTTTCACCTTCTTTACACCCGCTTAATTTGTTGTAATCATTTTTGACAATTTTACCATTTTTATCCGGTATGGGAGAACCGTGCGGATCAACTTTTGGAAAACCAAGTAGTTCGTCCATTTTATCAAAAAAAATAGCTGATTGAATATGTTCGATCTGTTCCGCTATATCATGAACATCTTCCCAGCCCAACTTCATTTTATCTACTAAAAAAATTTCGGTAAGCCGATGTTTGCGTATAATCAGTCCCGCTTCTTTTTTACCCTTTTCCGTTAAGCGCAATGGTTTGTAGCTTTCATAATGTACCAACCCTTTTTCTGCCAATCTTTTCATCATACTTGTTACGGTTGGCATTTTTATTTCGAGCTTTTTTGAAAGCTCGGTAACATTAACATCCCCTGCATAATTTTCAATGTTGAATAATGCTTTCAGGTAGTTTTCTTCTGTTAGTGAATTCATAAGCTAAATTAATTAAAACCGTTACAAAATAAAGTTATTTATTTTATTTGAATAATAAAATTGTTAGGTTAATCTAACTTTATACATTTGCATGTAAAACTTTTAATAGAATGAAGAAATCGTACACTTTAAAAACAGTTTATATACTTATTCTCCTAACGGTTATTTTTAAAACATGGGCAGCTGCACAAAGTATAGGTGGAATTGTTAAAGATGCTGATACGGGACAACCCATTGGGTTTTGTACTATAAAATTTTTAAAGGAACAGGATGGTACCATTACTGATGCTAAAGGGGGGTTTAAAATAAAAATTCCATCAAGTAATTTGTCGGCAAAATTGGTAGTTAGTTTTTTGGGTTATAAAACAGATACGATGGAAATTGCAGCCAATAAAAAAAACTATGCAATATTTTTGCAGGCAGCACCGGGCGTTTTAAACGAAGTTGTAATAACGGGTGTTTCCAGGGCTACTTTACTAAGGGAAAATCCCATTTCCATTGCACTTGTATCAGGTAAAACTATTGATAAGACTATTGAATCCAATATAATTGATGCGTTGGTGAAAAATGTATCGGGATTAAACGCTGTGAAAACAGGACCGAATATTTCAAAACCTTTTATTCGTGGTATGGGCTACAACCGGGTACTTACTTTATATGATGGCATGCGACAAGAAGGGCAACAATGGGGCGATGAACATGGTATTGAAGTTGATGGCTACAATATAGACAAAGCAGAAGTGATAAAAGGCCCTGCAAGTTTAATGTTTGGATCTGATGCTGTGGCGGGTGTTATAAGCTTATTTCCGTATTTACCTAAAGAAAAAGACGGGAAAATTCACGGTCGCGTATTAAGTGAATATCAAAATAACAATGGATTAATTGGTAATGGTTTTAGACTGAACTACGGCAACGAAAAATGGTTTTGGATTGTAAGAGGCAGTCATAGACTTGCAAAAAACTATAGTAATAATATTGACGGGAAAGTTTATAATACCGGTTTCAGGGAAATAAATACAGCCGCAACAATTGGTTTTAATGCTGTTAAAGGTTATACAAATTTGAGTGCTACCTTATATGATAACTTACAAGGAATACCTGACGGAAGCAGGGATTCTTTGACAAGGAAATTTACAAAACAACTATATGAAGGCGCATTGGATACCATTACCAGCAGACCGATTATTTCCGATACTGAATTGAATAGTTATACACTTAGCCCATTGCACCAACATATTCAACATTACAGGCTTTACACTAATAATCATTATCAGATTGGGAATGGCGAAATTGATGCTACGATTGGATTTCAGCAAAACATACGCAGGGAATACAGCCATCCAACTGCACCAAAACAAGCAGGTTTATTTGTACGCCTAAATACTATTAATTATGGTTTACGTTATACTGCTGCTGCATTTTCAAATATTGAATTAACAGTTGGAGTAAATGGAATGTATCAAAATAATAAAAGTAAGGAGGCAACGGATTTTCCCATACCCAACTACAAGCTATTAGATCTTGGCGGTTATGTTTATGGAAAGTGGAAACAAAATAAACTGACTGTTAGTGGTGGTTTACGCTATGATACAAGGTATTTAAAAAGTAATAATTTTTATGTGGGTAACAATACCGCCAATGGTTTTGATAAACAGTTTTTTTTACCGGGTACAGGAATAAATTTACATTTTGCCGGACTTGATAAAAAATATAGCGGCATATCATCAAGTATTGGTTTTACCTACCAAATATCGAATCAGTTAAACCTGAAAGCTAATATGGCAAGAGGTTACCGAAGCCCGAATATTGCAGAAATCGCTTCAAATGGTTTAGACCCCGGTGCGCACATTAATTACCTTGGCAATAGAAATTTTATTCCTGAATTTAGTTTACAACAAGATGCAGGTATCTCCGGCAATTTTAAAAACCTTTCGGCTGCTGTTAGCATTTTTAATAATAATATTGAACACTATATTTATCTAATGCAATTGGTAGATGCAAATGGTAATGCGATGGTAGATCCACAAGGAAATAAGACGTATCAATACCAACAAGCAACTGCTCAATTATATGGATTGGAGGCTTCTCTAAACTTGCATCCTTCCTCCTTAAAAGGATTTTCTGTTGATAATTCTTTTTCAATAATTTATGGCTATAACAGAAAACAGGCTTTTAAACAAAATGGTATTAATGGAGAATATTTACCACTTATACCACCTGCAAAGCTATTGAGTAGCATTAGTAAGGAATATAAAACTTCGGCTAAAATAATAAGATCTTTAAATCTAAAAACTGAATTGGAGTATAGTGCCGCACAAAATCGGTATTTGGCTTTGAACCAAACCGAAACCATAACACCGGGTTTTACCTTAATTAATTTTGCGGTGACTACAGAAATTAATTATACTAAAAAAGATGTTTTACAATTGTATTTTCAACTCAATAACGCTTTTGATGTGTCGTACCAATCCAATCTTAGCCGTTTAAAATACTTTGAGTATTATAGTCAATCCCCACAGGGTAAATTGGGCATGTATAATATAGGTAGAAACTTTGGCATAAAAGTAATTGTAGTATTTTAATAAACCGCTTTGTCTGTGTGTGTGGGAAGAAAACTTTAATGGTAACATTGTAATACAAAAAAACTCTATGATCAATCAATGAATTATTACAGCTTACAGTAGCATTTAATTAAACTGCAAAAATTATTTTGTACACCATGGGGGAATAGATACCCATATCGTTCGTAACTTGGCAGACAATTTGGACCTTGCCAATGTTAGATTGTAGCGTGGTCATTTTTGTTTTTTTCCAAATACAAAGTTGCCCCTCTTTTTCGTATTGTAAAAATTGATTGTTTAATCACTTTCTAAATAAAATACTAAATAAATATAAATCGAATCAATGAACCGGACTTGATAAAAGTTTTCATAATTGAATTTTTAAAATGAAATGTGAACTTATATAATTTTTTCAAATAATACCCTATTTATGAATTTATCAATAATATCACTGTTAATGGGATTGCTTTCCAATTTTTCACTACAAGCTCAAAAAACGGATTCTCTTTTTTTAAATGCAGCTGTAATAAAATTGAAACATGCAAAAGAATATA
>JAYTHI010000203.1:0-4225 GCA_043732685.1 Ferruginibacter sp.
CGATTAAAAAAAAGGTCGGATTAAACCATACTTTTCTATTGTAAACTGTTGCGGGCAGTCAATTAAAAATTATTTTAGTTCGGTTTTGATAAAGAATGGCTGGAAGAAACCTAAACAACCAAATATGAAAAATATTTAATTTAAAACTAATTATTATATTATCTTCGAATTAACACAATATTTAATCAATGCCACCAAAACTTATACTGCTAACGGTAGGGATTAGTTTCTCTGCAATAGGATCAACTTTTGCCCAAAGTGCAACAATAAAGGGGATGGTTAAAACTCCTACAGGAAATTCATTATCGCTTTCAACAATATATTTATACAGTTTGCCTGACAGCATTTTATCAAAAACAGGTTTTACAGATAGCGCCGGCAATTATGAACTTCCCGTTATTAAAAAGGGGAAATATTTTATTTATGCAAGCCATTTAAATTATAAAAATTTAAATAGCCCGGTCATAGATATTGTTGGGACAGAAAACTTTACTGCCCCGCTCCTTATTTTACAATTGGAAGAAAAAAAATTGGAGACTGTTATTATTACAAGTCAATACCAAAAACCTTTAATAGAAGTAACTGCCGATAAAACCATTTTTAATGTAGAAGGCAGCATAAATGCTATTGGGAGCAATGCCTTTGAATTATTACAAAAATCGCCCGGCGTGGCAACAGATAAGGATGACAATATTAGTTTGAAAGGTAAAAATGGTGTTAGGATCTATATTGATGGCAGACCATCTGTAATAGAAGGGGCTGATCTTGCCGCTTATTTGAAATCGATCAGTTCGGTAAATATCGCATCAATAGAAATGATCAGTAATCCATCTGCCAAATATGATGCTTCGGGTAATGCGGGCATCATCAATATCAAACTCAAAAAAAATAATACATTAGGATTTACAGCAGCTTTTGCAAACGGATTAAATTTTGGCAGAACCCTTAAAACAACCACATCCCTTAGTCTTAACTATCGCTCAAAAGCAGTAAACTTGTTTAGTACCTATAGTTATAACCAGGGCAATAATTACAATACTTTTGATCTTGACAGAATTCAAAATGACAGCCTCTATAATCAAAAAAGCACACAGAATATTAAAGAGCATGTTGGAAACTTAAAAGCGGGCGTAGACTTTTTTGCATCCAAAAAAACTACCTTAGGCATAATTTTTACAGGCAATTTTACAGATAACACCACCTACAGTGCATCAAGAACCCCAAGCAGTTCTATAAAAACTGGTATTGTTGAGCGGGTACTTTATTCTACCAATACCATACCCGCAGCTATTCAAAATCAAAACATAAACCTTAACTATCATTTTGCTGACACTACCGGCCATGAAATTAATATTGACGCTGACCATGGATTTTACAGATCGCGTAAAACAAGCTATCAACCAAACAGCTATTTTACCCCTGCGCCCGAAACCTTTCTCAGTGAGATCAATTACAGTAACAATACACCCATTGATATTACCATTAATACCCTAAAAGCAGATTATATTACCCCTTTAAGTAAGGGTAAATTAAGCCTCGGCGTAAAAGTTAGTAATATTAACACCAACAATACTTTTACCGTATACAATGACCTTAGCGGTCAACTTAAAATAGACTCAAATGGTTGTAATAATTTTGTTTACAAGGAAAATATTAATGCCGGTTATGTAAGTTATTTTACTGCTCTAAATAAAAATATTAACCTTCAGGCCGGTTTACGTGTAGAAAATACGGTGAGCAAAAGTTTACTAACAAGGCTGGCTCCGCAATTTGCGACAAGCGAGGATTCTATTCATAGAAACTATACAGACTTTTTTCCAAACCTTTCATTGACCTTTTCTATAAATGAAAAGAATAATTTAAATGCAAGCTATAGCAGGCGTATTGACAGACCAAATTACAACGACTTAAACCCTTTTGAAACAAGGGTTGATGAAATGAATTTTATAAAGGGAAACGCTTATTTGCAGCCCCAATACACCAATATTTTTCAGCTTACACACAGCTTTAATAACCTTTACGTTACATCGATTAGTTACAGCCATATCAATAATTTTAGTACGTATATAATAGACAGTGCTAACATAAACCAAACCTTTATAACCAAAAAGAATTTAGCCAGTCAGGATGTTAGCAGTCTCAATTTTTCGGCACCTTTGGATATCACAAAATGGTGGAATTTATACAGCAGTGTAAGTTTTTTTAACAGTATTTACCACGCAAATTTCGGGGCGGGTAAAATTTTAAATATCAGCATCAGCTCCTTCAGTTTAAATGCCATTAACGCTTTTAAATTAGGCAACGGCTACACTGCTGAATTAAGTGGTTTTTTTAGCAGTCCAACCATTGTAGGCGGCACTTTTAAAACAAGGAGCCTTGGTTCTGTAGATGTGGGTATACAAAAAAGATTGTGGAGCGATAGGGCTACTATAAAAATTAGTGGCACCGATATATTCAGGACGCTAACTTTTAAGGGCTCCAGTAATTTTAGCGGGATGCAACTTAATGCCAACAGTGTTTGGGAGAGCCGCCAGTGCCGAATAAATTTTAGCTATCGGTTTGGTGGCACGCATATAAAAGATGCGCGCGAACGCAATGCCGGTAATGACGAAGAGAAACAACGAACCTCAAGCAATAGTGGTTTTGGAAATTAAATAACCCCACTTGAATTAACATCATTTTTCATAGCATTTCAAAACCTGAGTAACAAACAATAAAGCAATTTTAAAGTTAGGACTGAGATTGCGGATTTATCATTGTTTTTTTAAAGATTAGGTTTGATAACAAAATAAACAGCATAATTTCTCCTATAAAAATTCCCAAATAAGGTAATACCTGCACCGTGTAGTGCCCGGATAGCCAAAAGTAAAATATAGCAGCCACAGCACAAATAATACTCCCCAATGCGCAACCCCATTTAACCAATTCCATTATCAGGTAAGCCTTATGAATTGATGTTGAAGATGGCGTAACCGTTGGTTTAATTTTACTCAAAAGATAAGTATTTTCTATTATGTCGCAAAGCCAGGCAAGCAGTTGTAAACAGGCAAAAATGATAAATATATTTGTGCCTGCATTCAGGCTCATTTTTTTTGATACCAGCAAACATAAAATTGCAATAAAACCATAGGCAAAGGGCATAAATATAAAATCAATATATAGTTGAGTCTTTAAAGCCTTTACAGAAGCATTTCCTTTTTCTGGTGGTAACTTATAAAGCCCCCTGATAATATTTATTAATTCTGCTTGCGTTGCCGGAATTTCCAGATCTAAAATACTAAACTTTCTCAGCACTACATCGTTGGTATAAAAGTAGGTACTTTGCCAACGCATAAATAAGGATATTAATAATAATACCCCAAAAAACAGGCATAAAATTGGCCAGCTTATAATAGTTAAAGGCATAATTTTTAATTTAAACGGTTACTGAAATATTGTTGGCGGTATTATTTTTTAGGCAGATTATTAATTATATCGCGGCTCATTTCGTTGCGGCTGTCTTTATATTCTGCCCAATTAAATTGAATAAGAAATTCTTTTGCGGCGATAGCACCCTTAACAAACATATCAATTTTATTTTGCGGCGTTAAAAAAAAATTAAGCCAATTGTATTCTGCCAGATGGATGGTACCGATACCTTTTTTATAGACCTTATTTTTTAATAAAAAATCTTTGTCATAATAATCCCTGATGGTATTAAACATCCGGCCAAAGTAGCCCATAATATTCCAACCCTCTGCATGATTGGCCTTATTATCAGGTAATGCATCGTCCAGGTCAATACCGAAAGAAGGTAGTCTGGGTGTAGTTACCTTAGAATTATAAAATAAATTTATGGGGAAATTGCTAAGGATACCGCCATCCACGAACCTGGCGGTAGACGGTGGTTCTGCCACGCCAAATTTATCCATCCATTGCTTTTGGATAGCCGCATCTGTACAAGGAATTTCATTGATAAAATAAGATTCAAAAAAAACAGGGATACTCATAGATGCCCTAATAAATCCTGCAGGTTGCAAATCATTTATATCTTTTTTAAACAGGCACCACATTTCAGGGAATTGAATTTTATTTTGCGTAACAAGTTCCGATGTTATAAAAGTTACATCTCCATTTAAACCTTCCAGATTTGCATCATTGGGTACCCTTAAATGTAAGCCGGGGATAAAACCGGATGCCTTATTATTTAAATCGGTAACGGTATGCACGTCATTTGCAACCAATT
>JAYTHI010000204.1:0-73311 GCA_043732685.1 Ferruginibacter sp.
TCTTAGCGGATGGTGATCCGGCAATGGTTCCTGATCAAAAACATCAAGGGCTGCACCTGCAATTTTTTTATTTTCTAAAATTTCCACAAGATCAGCTTCTGCTACCAGCGGTCCCCTGCTGGTATTAATTAAATAAGCAGTAGGCTTCATTAAAACAAGATCCTTGTATGCTATTATAGATTTTGAGCGCTCGCTTAATACAAGGTGTACGGTTATAAAATCAGATTCCTTAAATAATGTTTCCTTATCAACTAAGTTAGCCCCGCCTTCAATTGCTTTTTCCCGGGTAAGGTTGGTACTCCAGGCAATAACCTTCATATCGAATGCGGCCGCAATGGTAGCTATTTTTTTACCAATTTTACCTAAACCAATAATGCCGATGGTTTTACCGGATAAATCTATACCAATATTTTGTTGCCAGCCTCCTGTACGAACAGCATTGTTTTCTTGCGGAATATGTTTGGCAATGGCCATTAGTAAAGCCCAGGTAAGTTCAGGAGCTCCTGTGCCAATATAACCCGTATTGCCCACCACAACTCCATTTGCTGCCGCCGCAGCATAATTAATAGAGGCATTTCTGCTGCCCGTTGAAACAATTAATTTTAAATTGGGCAATTGCTTAAGTATACTTTCGGTTAGGGGTGTACGCTCCCGCATTACACAAATAATTTCAAATGGTTTTAACCGGTTTACAATTGGCTCCTCCTCAAATAAATGGTCTTTAAAAATAGTTATTGCCACCAAACTATTTAAGGTTGACCAGTCTGCCATTATTAATGCCACCTCCTGGTAATCATCGAGTATAGCTACCTGGTATTTTGTTTGCATACTTTTATTTTTTAAAATCAGCTTTGTCCATTACTTGTATATAGCAAATGTAAGTGTGACTTAGATAAAACCTGTAAATTTTAAAGGTATAATTGAAGAAATAAAAATTGAATATTCACACAAATTGCATTTGTTAGATTAAAACCTTGTATTAAAATTAATCGTTACAAATTTATTGGTGCGGTTGCTGCCGGTAGATAAGGACTTTCTTACTGCAAGCATTACAATAGGTTCATTTCATTAATTAACGAAAATTGATAAAATATCTCTCCTTTCTCAACATAAAAAATGCCTCCAAATTGAAGGCATTTTTTTATACAAGATAATTTGAAGATTTTTTTTTCACAATTGAGTTAATAAAAATTTTAAAACAATTCCGGTTGCGTATTGTCCGGATCGATTTTTTTCTCCCATTCCATTTCTATCGTACCTGAATATTCTGTCAGCTTGGCTCCCACTGCCTTCCAGCCCATAACTTCTACCAAATTATTTACTTTAAACTTAGCGTTGCGAACCAATTGACCACGACCCGTTTTTACAATTAACAATGGTTCTTCGTCGGTGGTTACCATTTCTAACCGATTATCCTTGCCTTCTTTTATGAAAAAGAATTTACTCTTTAAGGTAGTTGTTTCAATTTTAAAACGTTTCAGATTATACTGTAATTTCTCATTGTCAAGGTACACTGCAGATACAATTTTATCCGACTTAAATTTCTCTATCAGTAATATTTTCTCCGTATCAAAACGTTGGGTAAGTTCCTGATCGGTTATTTCGTAATTGCCATCTGTGTAAATTACCAATATCCTGTCTTCAGCATCAAATTTACCCAGGTACTCCCCTTTTTCTTCTGCATTTAGGCGGCCAAACTTACTATCGAACCACAACTTTTTTGCATCCAAAGTTGATTTACCCGCTTCTTTAAATTTAATGGACTTTATAACATGCTTGGTTACCTGGTTACCAATACTTCCACGGCCTTTAATTTCTAATTCTTCAAAATAAAATTCAAATTCTTTTTTCTTGGTATTGGCATTAGGACTTAAAATTATTTTTACAACTTCAGCCTCGCCATTTGGGTTGGCTGAAAAATAATGCACCTTGCTTTTTTCTGAACCCTTGGTAAGGTCGTATTCCTTGTCTCTGGTAATACCGGTAACATTAAAACGTTTGGCATAGGTTAGTCCGGTTTTACCATCCACATACATTAAATTATAAGTGGTGCGCTCATCCCCTTTTTGAAACACCGCCACGTGAATAATATCTTTACCAATAAAGACTTTATCCGTAACCCGAACAATTTTCATGATACCACCCTTGGTAAAAACAATAATATCATCAAGGTCGCTTACTTCAGCAATTAATTCATCTTTCTTTAAAACAGTACCAATAAATCCATCAGCATAATTCACGTACAACTTTATATTGGCAATGGCTACAGACCTTGCGTGTATGGTCTCAAACACTTTAATTTCTGTTTTACGTTCCCTGCCTTTACCGTATTTTTTTAGCAGGTTCTCGTAATAGGCAATAGCATATTCTACCAAATGTTCCAGGTCGTAATTAACCTGCTTAATATCTTCTTCTAACCCTCTTATCTGCTCATTTAAATCATCAATATCCAGTTTATAAATACGGCGTACAGGCTTTTCCGTTAGTTTAACAATATCCTCTCTGGAAATAGCTCTTTTTAATAATTTTTTAAACGGACCAAATGCTTTGTCGATGGCTTCTAAAACCTTATCCCAGGTTTCATGCTTTTTCTCTAATTCCTTATAGATTTTTTCTTCAAAAAATATTTTTTCCAGGGAGGTATAATGCCATTTCTCCTGCAACTCTTTTAACCGGATATCTAATTCCTTTTTAAGTAATGCTTTTGTATTATCAGCCGAAATGGTCAGCAGTTCAGGAACACCTAAAAACCGGGGTTTGTTGTTTACAATTACGCAGGCATTGGGAGAAATACTTACTTCACAATCGGTAAAGGCGTAGAGCGCATCAATAGTAATATCCGGAGAAATACCGGGTGCCAGTTCAATTATAATTTCTACCTCGGCAGCGGTATGGTCATTTACTTTTTTAATTTTTATTTTACCCTGATCCGTAGCTTTTACAATGCTTTCCATCAATTGGGTGGTGGTAACACTGTAAGGCACACTTCTAATAACAACCGTTTTTTTATCTACTTCTTCAATGATGGCCCTAACCCTTACTTTACCACCTCTTTTACCCTCATTATAATTGCTGGCATCCATGATGCAGCCGGTTAAAAAATCGGGTAATAACTCAAACTTTTTACCTTTTAAATATTTTATAGAAGCCTGTATAAGTTCGCAAAAATTATGCGGTAAAATTTTGGTTGCCAATCCTACAGCGATACCCTCAGCACCTTGTGCAAGTAAGAGCGGAAATTTCATTGGCAATGTTACCGGTTCATTTTTTCTACCGTCATAACTTAAAGCCCAATCGGTTGTTTTAGCATTAAAGGCAACCTCCAGTGCAAACTTGCTAAGCCTGGCTTCAATATACCTTGGCGCGGCGGCATCATCCCCTGTTCTAACATCGCCCCAATTTCCCTGGGTTTCAATCATCAGGTCTTTTTGTCCCATGTTCACCAGGGCGTCTCCAATACTCATATCGCCATGCGGATGGTATTGCATTGATTGCCCAATAATATTGGCTACTTTATTAAAACGGCCATCATCCATTTCCTTCATGGCATGCAGGATACGACGCTGTACTGGTTTTAGGCCATCTTCCAAAGCAGGAACTGCTCTTTCTAAAATAACATAACTGGCATAATTTAGAAACCAGGTTTTATATTGGCCGCCAATACCACTATCGGTATGTATATAATCCTCTTTTATTTTGCTTGTTGCCATCTTTTATAAATCTTTTAAAGCTCGTAAAGTTCCAGCGGCTGCCCATTTGGATCGTAAAAAAAACAAAATTTCTTATTGGTCAGTTCATCGGTTCTAATACCCTGAACGGTAACGCCTTTTTCAACTAATTCAGCTACTGCTGCTTCAATGTCATTTACTGCAAAAGCCAGGTGACGCAATCCTTTTTGTTCAGGAAAGGAAGCACGCTCTTTATATTCCGGAAAAGAAAACAATTCTATCTGGTAAATACCATTGATAGTTAGATCAAGTTTATAGGATTGTCGTTCTTCCCGATAGGTTTCTGCTACAATGGAGAAGCCTAAAATATCGGTATAAAATGATTTGCTTTTCGGATAGTCATCTGTAAGAATGGCGATATGATGTATTCCTTTTATTTGCATATTTATCAAGCTTTTATCTTTATTTCAAAATCCTTCATATTGGCAATTTTTCCCTGCACATCAAACATATTTTGTGCTACCATTACTTTTAAACGCCACAACAGGTAAGCATCTCCGGTAGTTTGCTTCGATTTTGAAATACATTGATTAATTATTTTAGACGCTTTTTGCCAATCGGCCGTGATGAATTTTTTAAGTTCCGGATCATAAAAATCATAATTTTCCTGTCCCAATTTTTTACCCCCTTCCAATATCCTGACACCCTTATTTTCCTCACATAATTTTATCCATTCATCAGGATCAACTTCAAATTCGCTGAGGGTAATTTCCCTTGCTAATTTTTTAGCTTTTAAAAATTCTTTCGCCGGTATTTCATGCAGCCATTCAGGATAAAAAATATTTCCTTTTACATTTATAAAGGGAAGGTTATTTAAATACAATATACATACACGGCTTTGAAATTCCTGCATGTATTTGAGCAACCAATAATAGCCGCTCACATCATGCTTGTTTTGCGCAGCCCATATCCACACTACCTCAGCTTCGTTCCTGCGCATCCTGCCTACCAGTTCGGCCACGGTTTTAGCGTCATTTACTTCTTCCGTTTCCACTTTACCTTCATAGTCGCCACCTGCCAAAACCTCCTGCCACCACTGCTTTCTGGCTTCCATTCCCTCGCCAATATAAATATTATACAAAGGGCCAACAGCATAGTCGTCCTTTATCAGTATAACATCACCCTGCAGGCTTTCATCCAATGCAATAGCCTCCTGCAATACTTTAATATCAGCCTCATTAAAAACTATATGTATCATTCCTTTGTATAAATTTATTGAAACAGTATTTTTAAAAATAGCCGTTAGTTTTAAAATATTTTAATTCCTTGCTGTAAAATGTAACTTTTTATGTTTAACCCAATTTATTTTTATCAACAGCTTTGCAAGGGTCCCTAATCTTAGCAGCGTACCTCCTAAATATGCCTTATTTTAACTAAGCGCATAAGGCTATGCCGATAAAAAATTCCCTAAAAAAAATGGTTTCAAATAACAAACAAAAATATTAAAACCAACATCATTATCCCTCCAAAACTTCCTTTCCTTCTTCTACTAAATCCACTTCCAATTGCAAATTATCAATGATAAATTCTTGTCTTGTCGGTGTATTTTTTCCCATATAATATTCAAGCAATTGTTGAATATGCGTATCCGGTAACATTAATACCGGCTGCAGTTTCATATCACGGTTTATAAAGCGGGCAAACTCTTCCGGACTAATCTCGCCCAATCCTTTAAACCTTGTTATTTCGGGTTTGCTGCCCAGCTTTTTAATGGCTGCTTTTTTTTCTGTTTCATCGTAACAATAAATGGTTTCTTGTTTATTGCGCACCCTAAACAATGGCGTTTCTAAAATATAAACATGTCCGTTTTTAACAAGGTCAGGAAAAAATTGGAGAAAAAATGTCATCAGCAATAAGCGAATATGCAACCCATCCACATCCGCATCTGTGGCAAATACAATATTGTTGTAGCGTAAGGTTTCGTATCCTTCCTCAATATTTAAAGCATGTTGTAAAAGATTGAATTCTTCATTTTCGTAAACCACTTTTTTTGTTAATCCAAAGCAGTTTAGAGGTTTACCACGCAAACTAAAAACGGCTTGGGTATTAACATTTCTGGCTTTTGTAATACTACCACTGGCACTATCCCCTTCCGTAATAAAAATGGTGCTTTCCTTTTGTTTTTCTAAGATATTATCTTTGTCTTTTCCATTGGCTTCATCATTGTAATGAAACTTACAATCCCTTAATTTTTTATTGTGCAGGTTGGCTTTTTTAGCTCTTTCGTTGGCTAGTTTTCTAATACCGGATAATTCTTTACGTTCCCGCTCATTTTGTTCAATACGTTTTTTTAAAGCTTCGGCAGTGGCGATGTTTCTATGTAGAAAGTTGTTAAGCTCCCGACCTAAAAATTCACCTATAAAGATTTTCATACTCGGACCACCTTCAGAAACATTTTGAGAACCCAGTTTAGTTTTTGTCTGACTCTCAAATACAGGCTCCTGAACCCTTACAGAAATGGCAGCACAAATACTGCCCCGGATATCGGCAGCATCATAATCTTTTTTATAAAAATCCCGGATGGTTTTAACGTAACTTTCTCTAAAAGCTGCTAAATGGGTGCCGCCCTGGGTGGTAAACTGGCCATTAACAAAACTATAATATTCTTCTCCGTAAGCACCTTCATGGGTTAGAGCCACTTCAATATCCTCGCCTTTTAAATGTATTATCGGGTACTTTATTTCATCTTCATTTGTTTTTCGTTGCAGCAAATCCAGTAATCCGTTTTTACTCACGTATCGTTTACCATTAAGGTTCATTACCAGGCCCGCATTGAGGTAGCAATAATTCCAAAACTGATTATCCAGGTATTCCTGTACAAAATGAAAATTCTTAAAAATGGTTTCATCAGGAATAAAGGTTACAAAAGTGCCGTTTTCTTCCTTTGACCCGGTCTCCTTGTGTTCGGCAGTTAAGACACCTTTAGCAAATTCAGCTGTTTTTTCTTTACCCTCGCGGTAGGCTGTTACTTTAAAATAATCGCTTAAAGCATTTACGGCCTTGGTACCTACACCATTAAGACCAACACTTTTTTGAAAAGCCTTACTATCATATTTGGCACCGGTATTAATTTTGCTCACCACATCCACCACCTTACCAAGTGGTATACCGCGCCCATAATCCCTTACGGTAATTGTTTTGCCATTAATATTAACATCCACATGTTTGCCATAGCCCATGGTATGCTCATCAATGCAGTTGTCTATAACCTCTTTCATTAAAACGTACACGCCATCATCGGCACTGCTGCCATCACCCAGTTTACCAATATACATACCTGGCCGTAATCGTATATGTTCTTTCCAATCAAGACTCCTTATCGAATCTTCGTTATAATCTGCCGCAATTTTTTCTCTATCTGCCATTTAATTAGTATTTGGTACCAGTATTTTTTAGCTAACTGAATGCAAGTTTATTTATTACAACTTATTGTTAGTATTCGCCAACACAATATTAAAGGGAAAAGTTTTAACACAGGCCTAGTTAAATTGGTAACGAAACTGCAAGCTACTAATAATTTTAGTATTTTTTATTAGAAGCAAATATAAGTAAACCAGCAAAGATTTAAGGGTAAGTGTTTTTAACAATTGTTAATAAAATTAATTTTACGAACAAACCTATGGTGCTTGGTAGTTTCGTTATGGAATTTTATAATTTTTAATAAAATTATAAGCTGAATTATTATACAAATCTTTCAAAAAAATGCTAGGAGCTGGTTAACTAATTCTAACACAGCACAAAATAATATAATCTATTTTCAAAAAGATCGATTCCATAAAATAAATTAGTAATTAAAACATTCCGGGGAAAATTAAAAAAAACCATTTGTAAAAATGGAATTTGTCCGTGCCCCAATCCTCCGATGCGTCGGTTGGGTCGGGCTTTCCGTTGCAAGTCCGCGGCAGCCGTTTATATAATTCTGGCGGCTCAATGCGGGCTTTCCACTGCAATCCCTCACGGTGCAGGTTTCATTATAAAAATCATAGAAAAACTAAACTGTTTTGTAGTAAAACGGCTGCTTAAGCTTTATTTGGCCTAAGCTTTTAACTTAAGCACCGGAAATTATTAAGCTTAATGCAATGCAGCATATTTAAATGATAGGATTATTCCTTTTACTTTTAATTACTTATTAATTTCAAAAATTACTTTTATTAAGGATAATAAAATTTTATAGGATTAAGTAAATCATTCGCAAAAGCAGTATAGCCCGAGCTGTATAACTTTTAGACAATATAAAAGTGTACTTAAAGCATTTTGATTCGAAGACTTAATTTGTGCTTATTTTTTATATTTTATCAATGCAAATTATACATTTTCAACAAATAATACCCTTCTCAGACTGCCTTTAAAAACACAAGTAATTGCATAAGCCGCCTCATTGGGTTCGGTCCGCCATGGGCGGATTCAATAAAAAATGCGCAGCTTATTTTTTTTGAAAGAAGCCAATGGAGTGGCGTTGCAGTTACGCAGCCCGCCGGCTGTGGAGGCGAAGGGTATGCAGCCAAAAACTGGTGCTGGATTCAAAAAATGCGACTTATAAATTATAACGTTTAAGAAATAGTCGCGTTTTCTAAGGTTAACCAAGCTTACTTAATCACAGGTATGTTTATTGAAGCGCTACATTTAAAAAGGTAAAAAACAGCTTAAAATAGCAGGTTTGCGAAGGATCTACCTAATCCTATGAATTTAAATTAACAGTGAATTTTAACCAATCGTTATAAATGCAGGCTAAAACTTATTAGAGCCGCATCAAGGTACAGCGCCAACTTATTTGTACATTTGCTCAGTGAAAATAAATGATAAATACCAAATTGTAATTGGTTTGGAAGTACATGCACAACTCCTTACAAAAAGTAAATTATTTTGTGGCGATAGTGCCGCTTTTGGTGCACCACCCAATTCACATATTAGCCCTATAACTCTTGCCCATCCCGGCACCTTACCCATGATGAATAAGCAGGCTATTGAGTTTGCTGTAAAATTAGGACTTGCATTAAATTGCGATATTGAAACCGAAAACTATTTTGCCCGAAAAAATTATTTCTATCCCGATTTGCCAAAAGGATACCAGGTTAGTCAGCACACTACCCCTATTTGCAAAAATGGTCTGGTAAGAATTGTGGTTGGCGGCACCGAGCGTTTTATAAAATTAAACCGCATTCACATGGAAGAAGATGCGGGTAAAAGCCTGCATGATGTGGATGATAAATTTACTGCCATAGATTTAAACAGGGCGGGTGTTCCCTTATTAGAGATTGTAAGTGAGCCCGATATGCACAGTAGCGAAGAAGCGTTTGCCTATGTAACAGAATTGCGCAGGCTGGTAAGATGGTTGGGTATTTGCGATGGCAATATGGAAGAAGGCAGCATGCGTTGTGATGCTAATATCTCTATTCGTTTAAAAGGAGAAACAACATTGGGTACCCGGGTTGAAGTAAAAAATTTAAACAGTATCCGCAACGTAAAAAGGGCTATTGATCTTGAAGTAAGCCGTTTAATCGAAATAGTAGAAAGTGGCGAAAAAGTTTTACAACAAACCAGAAGTTACGATGCAGATAAAAACACCAGTTTTTCTTTGCGCAGTAAAGAAGATGCCGACGATTACCGCTATTTTGCAGATCCTGATCTTACGCCTTTTAATATTACCGATCAATTTTTACAACGGGTTAAAGACTTATTGCCTGCCTTGCCGCAACAATTAGAAAATAAATATATCGCTGTCTTTAATTTACCCGTATATGATGCACATGTAATTTGCAGTGATAAGGATCTTGTAGACTTTTTTGAGGAAATAATAAGTTTTACTACCAATTATAAAGCGGCTGTTAATTGGTTAATGGGGCCGGTTAAAAGTTACCTGAACGAAAAAAATATGGAAATTAGTGACTTTCCATTGTCGCCGGAAAAAATTAGTGCGCTGATACAATTGGTTGATGATGGAAATGTAAATTTTAGCATTGCTTCTTCTAAAATATTTGCTGCATTACTGGCGGCACCAACAATGGAACCCGGGCAAATTGCCACAACGCTAAATCTATTGCAAACAAACGATGTCGGTTCTGTAGAAGCCTGGGTTGAGGAAGTGCTGGCAAAAATGCCCGAAAAAGTAAAGGAATATAAAAGTGGAAAAAAGGGATTAATTGGATTGTTTGTAGGGGAAGTAAAAAAAATAAGTAAAGGCAAAGCTGATATGACTATTGTAAATAAATTATTGGCTGAAAAATTAAATTAAATTATCCGCATGAAAAAAGTATGGATTGCTGCAGTGTTTGCTTCGCTTTTATTTGGTTGTAAAACAACCATTGAAAAAGGCAAGTTTATCGTAAACGGAAAGATCACCAACACTCCGGATCAAAAAATATATTTGGAAGAATTATTTTTTAGCGAAAAAGATCCTGAAGTTTTAGATACCGGTAATATAAAAAATGGCAAGTTTACCGTTGCTGCATTGGCTCCTGAAGAAGGACTTTACCGGCTTAGATTGGAAAAAGACAGTGCAACTTTTATCCTCATCAGCGATCAGCAGGAAATAAACTTTACGGCCGATTTAAACAAGCTTGGCACACAAGGCGGAAATTTTAACACACCTGCAAATGCATCGCTTAAAAGCTTTATTGCAGGGGTACAAACCAATCGTTCAATAATTGAAAATGAAAAGGAAAAGCTTTCAAAAATGTCTTCTGCGGGCGAACCTGATAGTGTGCGCGCTATTGTAACCACACAAATTGAAGCCAAACAAACAGACTACAAAAATTTTATCATTAAATATATAGATACTACAAAAGATGCGGTAGTCGCACTTTTTGCCCTGGGCTACACAGGTGGTATCGAGCCACAAAAAATGGAGATGGTTATTAATGGATTGCCAAAACGTTTTCCTTCTAATTTAGCGTTAAATGGTCTGGTAGCGCAGTTTAACCAATTGGTGAAACAAAACAATGCAAAACCTCATGAGGGTGGTATGGCGCCGGATATTAATATGCCCGATACAGAAGGGAAACCCTTTGCATTAAGCATGTTAAAAGGTAAATATGTACTGGTTGATTTTTGGGCAAGCTGGTGTGGTCCATGCCGTGGCGAAAACCCCAATGTTGTTAAAGCATATAATTTGTATAAAAATAAAAATTTTACTGTACTGGGTGTGTCACTTGATAAGGAAAAGCAACCCTGGTTAGATGCCATTAAATCTGATAGTCTTACCTGGCACCATGTAAGCGATTTAAAATATTGGAGCAGCGCCGCTGTTGCTTTATATGGCTTTGATGGCATACCTTATAATGTTTTGGTAGATACCACCGGTAAAATAATTGCTATTAATTTAAGGGGAGAGGAGTTGCAAAAAAAATTGCAGGAAATATTAAAGTAATTGGGTTGATTGAATATCGTTACGCTTGATATTAATCAATTAATTGGTGGGCATATTCCTTCCTAAAATCTTTCCGGGCAAGGCGTTCCTTTCATGCTGTAATCAGCATCGCAACGTTCATCAGACCGTTTGCCGTTGGGTGTTAATCTTTCGTAAACAAAGGAACCTTCGCCACTACCGGCACTTCTCGAAAAACCAAGTTTTCCTGTGGTTGCATCATAACTTAACCCTACCCGCGCTCTGTCTGTTTCATTGTACCGGCGGTCAAACAAATCCAGACTTAAGGTTACTGAAAAAGCATCGCTGTTCTTAAAATTTGCATTGCCTCTATACCAGGCTCCAATGCCTATCCTTTCGTTTTTATACTCACAACCAAAACTGATGGAATTACTTTTGGCCTGCTGGTAATAAATAATACTGGGTAAAAAATAGCTGCTTCCATCTTCATCAATATTTATTTTATATCGCGCATAACTAAACCACCGGATGGGTAATCGGCTGTACGTATTGGAGGTAAGCGATTCATCGGGTTGGTTAATATGTTGTGCACCCCCGCCAATCATCCAGTCATCATGCAGGTACAATAAAAAGCCGGCTGCAAAATCTGCAAAATATTTATTGTTGTTAAGTGCAATATCTACACCCGAAACGGAGTTGGGTATAATGCCTGTATTGTCTATCTGGTCGCTAAAATAAAGTTTATTGTAATTTACAGACCGGTTGGCAATGCCCGCTTGTAAACCCAAATGCAGCCGGGCACCCGGCAAACAAAGGGCATAACTATAAATGGCGTGTAAACTATTTTTATTGAGGTAACCCTCCTTGCTATTGGTTAGTAAAAGGCCGACACCACCATGCAATTCTTTTATGTACCTGTCTATACCAATTGCAGCGTATTGCATATTGGAGGGTACATTTATCCATTGTTTTTTTATAGTGCCTGTAAACCTTAAATCCATTTCTGCTGTACCTGCAGTTGCAGGGTTAAGCGTTAAGGGAGCTGTAAATGCCTGGGTAAAAAAGGGATCCTGCGCAAATATTCCGCAACTAAATAGTAATAGATTGAGTACTAAAAATGTTTTCATTGTATATGATTTGCTTGATCCTAATAAAATATTCGGGGTATTTATTTTACCACCGTAATGCTGCCTGCCTTTTTATACCGGGTCTCTCCGGGATAAATCATGCCCAACCATTCTGAACCATTAATGTATTTAGCCTGTATTTTCCAAACATAGGCATCCTGAATTACCCCGCCCCCTTTTAAATAGGTAGCGTTCCATGGCTGGTTTGGACTGCCCTTGCCATCCAGACTGGTACTTTCAAAAACCAGCTCGCCCCAAGTGGTAAAAATCTGCAAATGATATTCCTTTAATCCTACCGCCTTGGGTAAAAATGTACGTAGATTTTCTTGCAGACAATTAGGGCAAATGGCGTTGGGAATGTACATCCATCCCGGAAAACCGCCAATTCGTGCAAGCTTTGTTGTTGTATCGGCACAGTTAGTGAGGTTATCAAAAACAATCAAACGGATAGGGTAGGTTCCTGTATCTGCATATTTATGATTTAATACATCTCTTGTAATTGCCGAGCTGCCATCTCCCAATGACCATTGGTACTGATAATTCTGTTGGTTTTGGGTTAAATTATTAAAGCTGAATGTATAGGCAGGTACAGTAATAACCGGGGTTGGACTAATAAAAAAATCTGCTGCCGGCGGTACTTTGGCCATTATAAGGTTTGCTTTAACTGCCGAATCTTTACAACCTAAACTACTATAGGCTACAAGTTTTACAGTATATGGAACTGCGCTTGGTGCAAAAGATTTTGAAGGATTAATATCTGCGCTGAAAGTGCCGTCACCAAAACTCCAGCTATAATTATTACCGTTGGAAGTAAGGTTAATAAATTGCACCCTTGCCGTATCGCAGGTAAGGGTAGTATTTGCGGTAAAATCTACCAACGGTTTATTGCTAACTTTTACCAGTTGGCTGGCAGTATCGCTGCATACCCCATCTGTTGCAACAAGGGTAATTTGATATTCGCCTGTATTGTTGTAATTATGCGAGGGATTAATAAAATTATTTACCGGCGAATTATCTCCCCAATCCCAGTTATATTTATTTGCATTGGTGGTATTATTTATTGTACCCACATTTAGTATACCTGTACAGCCCAAGGTATCACTAACAGTAAATCCAGCAACTGGTTTTATTCTGCTTGTAAAAGTTACGGATAAAGTATCCGGTTTACAACCATAGTTGTTGTTGGCAATTAAAGTAAGATTATATAAAGTGCCGCCTTTTGAAATAACGATATCCGGATTAGCGGCAGTGCTCACCAACTGACCGTTTAAAAGCCATTTATAGTTTGTGGTATATGGAGAAGTATTGTTTACAATGGGCATAAAAGGCACACAAATCAGGGTATTGCCAATAGTAAACTGCGCCTTTGCCGCCGGGTTCATTTGCAATATTGCCCGGGCAGTATCGCTGCAGCCAAAAGCATTACTAACAATAAGGCTGGTAGTAAAAGTTTGCGGTAAAACTGTTACCGGGGATGCTGTATAGCGATGGGTAAAATTGCCGTTGGCAGATAAGGAAACATTATCCACCTGCCAATTGTAGCGGATGGCATCTATACCATTATAGCTGGTCGTATTGAGGTAGGCAATGGTTGTATCTGTTGTGCATACGGATAAGTTTGTTGGTGTAAAAGCGGCAACAGGCATGCCTTGTACCGTAAACGGTATAATGGTACTGTCGCTGCAGCCTGCAATATTTTTAGCCAATAATTTAACATAAAAATTACCCGGTTTGGTATAAGTATAGGTAGCAGTTACCCCATTTTTTATAGTTATTGCAGGATTGGCTGTGCTGTCAAAAAAATACCAATTGGTATTTTCGTTGATTATGCCGGGGGCTGTTACCTGTAGGGTGAACGGCGCGCAATTTAAGCCGTTTATATTGGATGCCACCGACACAATGGGCTTACCTAAAATAGTTACAGGTTTTACAAGGGTATCATAACAAACCAAGCCCGAGTTATTGGTTTTTTCTGCCCGTAAATAAATGGTATAATTGCCGGGCGCGGTATAAATATGTGAGGGGTTTAAACCGGTGTTGCTGGTTCCATCTCCCCAAAACCATTGGTAATTAGTGGCGTTGATAGAAGTGTTGGTAACAGCAACTTCATCGCCCTGGCAATAAATATTTTTATTAGTAGTAAATAATGCGGTTGGCTTTTTATAAACCGTAACAGCACGGTATACGGTAGTATCGCTGCAACCATTGCTTATAATTACCTTGATGGTAAACGAGCCGGTATCGGTATAAGCGTGCGGCACAATACTTTGGCTGGCATTGGTAACCAACACGGGCGAACCATCCCCAAAATACCAGGTAAAAGTAGTGGCACCGGAGCTGTTGTTATTAATGGCAATATTGTGTGGGGCGCAACCAAATAGATCGGTACTGTTAAGGTTTATATTAGCAACAATTGCATTAGGGGCAACCCGTATATTTATTGTTTGCGTGTCGCGTTTACATTCATTAACCGCAATAAGCTGAATGGAAAAGGTATCTACACCCGGGCCACTATTATAAGTATAGGTTCGTGGTCCGGTAGTATAAGTGGTATCAATATGACCATTACCAAAATTCCAGTAATAAGTATTGGGTGCACCTAAACTTGTATTGTCAATGTGCACGGTAAATGGGGAGCAGCCATAGGTGGTGTCAACCCCAAAACGTGCTTTGGGATTAGCTCTTATCCTGATGCTGTCACGCCAGATTGTAGTATCGCAGCCATTAAATGCTTTTAACGTTACTTGATAGGTAGTATCGGAATTAAACGGGCTGGAAGTAAAAATTACCGGCAGCGGTTGGGCAATATTACTGGTAGCTCCATTGCCGAAATTCCAGTTAAACTGCGTGCCGGTTATTATACCGGTTGTGTTGGTAAAGTTTACTGTTACAGGGCCGCATCCTCCACTGGTATCTTTTATAAATTTTGCCTGTGCTGTTAAACGCGTATTAAATTGTTGTTGAATTGAATCTGATTTACAACCAAAAGGGCTGGTAGTAATTAATTTAATAAGTACAGAATCGTTGGCAGCTCCTAATATATAACCGGGAAAAATACCCGTTGAATTACTGCCGATCGGTACTGCATTTGCAAACCATTGATACAATCCATTTCTATCCGGATACGTTGTTACGGTTATAACAGAAGCTACATTAAAAGGGGCACAACCAAGTAGGGGGTTTGCTATAAAGTTTGCCTTTGTATTTTGGTTGATGGTTATTTTAACCGGCGCACTAAAACTACCTTGGGTGCCTGCGCATAAAGTTGTAAAAGCAATGCGTCTGTAAAATGTGGTATTGTTTAAAACCGGCGGCAAATAATTTAAACCCGTCTCTCCCGGAATATTTGTCCAGGTTAAACTATCGGTGCCGGATTGCCATTGGTACGCCGTAGAGCCCCCACCGCCAGTTGCAGGCAATCCATTGATTAGGGAAGGCTGTGTATTAATACAGATGGCTTGATTCGGGCTGATGGTATTATTGCTTATGCCGGCACCTACTGTTGCAATAAGCGTATCGGAAGTGGAACAGGAGCCCGCACTGAAAGTATAAATTAATTGAAAACTTCCGGTAGTTGATGGAGTAAATTTTCCTGCAGGGGTAATAAGTGAAGTGCCGGACCAACTGCCTCCTGCCGGATTACCCGTAAAGGAAACAATGGAATCGTTGCGGCATAAAGTGGTATCCTTGCCGGCATTAACCAATGGCGGACTAATAACAGTTACCACCAAACTATCCGTTTTACTGCAAGTGCTATTGGTAGCGGAATAGTATAAAGTTTGTTGCCCATTGCCGGCCGCCTGCGGATTGTATAAACCACCCGGCGTTATGTTATTGCCCGACCATAAACCGCCTGCAGGCAAGCCATTAAATTGTACCGAACTGCTGTTGTTACAAACCGTACTATCCTTACCGGCATTGGTAATGGGGTAAGCTAAAACGGTAACCGTAATAGATGCAGTATCTGAACAGGTATTTATATTGGTGCCTGTAACCTGGTAAGTAGCGGTATTATTCAAGGTTGCAATTACAGTATCGGTATTTGAATTGTTTAATCCGCCCGCCGGAATCCAATTATACTGTGCTGCACCTGATGCGGTTAGTTGAATGGAACTGCCTGCACAAATAATGGGGTTTAACGGGTTTAATACAACTACAGGTCTTTTATTTACCGTAACAAGTACAGTATCTGTTGAGGAACAATTTGCACCTGCGGATGCAGTTACAACATAGGTGTAAACAGTATCCGCACCCGATCCGGTATAAGTTAATGTTACACTGGTAATATCGGTATTAATACTGCTTAAGCCAATAGTTGGTGTCCATTGATAATTAACTCCGGGTATCCCGGCCGTACCTATTGAGGCACTTGCCCTACTGCAAATAATTTTATCTGCACCTGCATTTGCAACCGGCGCTGCAATAACATTTACCTGAACTGATGGTGGTGTTGTGGTACCACATTCGTTGGTAACACTTAATTGAATGGGATGAATGCCCAGAGTACTGTAAACAATATTACCAGGTACTATTGCATTTGAAATTGCAGGAGACCCATCTGTAAAAACCCAACTGTATTGCAAGTTAGTAAGCGGGGTGCAGGATGCTACAATTGCAGTAGGGTTAATGCTGCCGTTTGCGCAAATATTTGTTATGGAATTGATGGTTACCTGGGGTGGTTGCTTTACAACAATTATTTGTTTTAAAGAATCTACACCACAGGGGCTTGTTACCAAAAGTACCAATGTATAAGTCCCGGGATTTACAAAAGAAAATGAGGGGTTTGATGAAGAGTCTGTTGTATTATTTGTAAAACTAAAAGCACTTGTTGTTCCGCAAAAACCTGCAGCATAATCTACCCGCCATTTGTACGTTGGGTTAGCACAGGCATTAAAAGAATTGGTGGTATTGGTTGTGGAAACAGCCAACGGACTGCAACCTGTAGTTTGATCAATAGTAAAGCCTGTTAATGGTTTTGGTGTAACGCACACCGTATGCGTAATGGTGGAAGGACCGCAAATATTGAGTGTGGTTAGGGTAACGGTGTACACTCCGGGGTTGGCGTAGGTATGGCACGGACTATTAAGTGCTGAGCTGTCGTTGGCTCCGCTTGCCGGATCACCAAAATTCCATTTTGTAGCTCCGTAAATGCTACAATTTACATCGAAGCCGGATTTGGTGGTGTTGTTAAAACATACTTGTTTGCCCGCACAGGATGGCGATGTAAGTATAATAAAATCTGACTGTGGTTTTATTTTAACTACAATATCTCCGCCAACAAATGTTTTTGATCGGCAGGCATTGGTAGCACTAATGGTAATGTTAAAAACCGGCAGGTTGGGGCAGGAGGTGGTGGTATAGTTATGAACAAGGGTATCGTTGGTGTACCTCGGGTTAATAGGATGTGTAAAAAAAGTATCCTTACCATCTCCAAAATTAAGCGAATAGGTAGTGCCCGGCGAATTACTGGGCCAGGCAGAAATTACAATATTTACCGGTACCGGCGCACAGCCTTCTGTTAAACCAAAAGTACCGATCCCAATATCCGGATTTTTTTGATTGGCTACCACATAACTCTTTGTATGGTTGCAGCCATTCGTGCCCGCCGCAGTAACCAGCATATTAAAAACCCCTAAACTTGTGTAAGTATGGTTTGCAGGAAAACTTATGGCATTCTCAATATTTCCATCCCCCCAGTCAATAGAATAAGCGCTTATACAGGCTGCACTTGGAGAAGCGTTGCCCACTGAAATAGTATAGTTTGGATTGGTTGGCGAAGGGTCATTGGCGCAGTTACTAAACGGAGTGCCGGGTGTAAGTAAATCTGATAATTGAACATCAGGCGCCTGCTTAATAGTTATATTTTTTGTTACGGTACTTGTGCAACCTTTTGCATCTGTTACAGTGAGCGTTGCAGCAAGGGTAGCAAAACCGCAGCCAACCGAACTAAGTGCGTGAGATGGATTTGCGCCGGCGCTTGAAGTGCCATCTCCAAAATTCCAATTATAAGTAAATGGAGCTATACCACTGCTGATTATGGAGGTAAAATTAATGGGGATATCGGCACAGGTTGCAGCTGTTGCATCAAAATTAAAGTCTGCTACCGGCGGTGTTGTAATGGAAACATTAATTGCTGCCAGGGTGTCGGGAGGGTTTGTGCTGGTAATAATAACACCGTAATTTCCGGAGCTGGTGGCATTAAAACTAATGGCAGTTTGTCCTGCAATACTAATACTATTATTTTGCCATTGAAAAGTTGCGCCCGATGCAGCGCCGGATACAGAAAGTAAAACATTCCCTGTGCCGCAAATTGTTGTTGGCCCGCCCGTGGTTATGGATTGGGATTGCACCGCCAATGAAAAATTCAATATGATTATAATGAATATAAAATGCTTCATCACTTAAATGGATTATTGCAAAGAATACGAAACCTATACGGTTAATAAGTAGAAATCCTTAGAAGTATCGCGGGAGATTGATAGGGATTTGACAAAATATCTATAGTATAATATTAAAATAAAATTAATATATTATAACCAGCTATTAATATAATTGTTTAGAAAGAAACTTCTCTTCCTTTACAATACTAATCTCTTATGCCGGGTATTTCAGCAACAAAATAATTGATATTCAGATGGTTTTGTTGAATAAACTGCTAAAATAATTACCTTCATCAAAAAAGGAAGCTATATTATGCTGATTTTTATTTTAAAAATAGATATAAGCCTTCAACTATGAGGCATAGTGTAAAATTTAAATATTTAAGCCTATCAATTCAATGGGTTAGAAAAAATTGTATGAATAATAGTGCGTGTTGGGCCTATGAAATTCAGCGCAGATAATAATTTATTTAAAAAAAATCGCGGTGATAATGAAGTCTTTATAACAAATATTCTTTCGTCTTAAAGCAACGCAAAACAACCTGATTTATCAAAACAGTCATCAATTATGGAACAAATATTTCAACTTCAATCAGTAATTACCTGTCCCCATTGCGGTCATCAAAAAGAAGAGACAATGCCTACCAATGCCTGCCAATATTTTTATGAATGTGAAAAATGTAAATTGAGGCTTAAACCCAAGCAGGGTGATTGTTGTGTGTATTGCAGTTATGGTACGGTTGTTTGTCCGCCAATGCAAAATGGCGCTACCTGTTGCTAAAACAAAATTTTTATTTTACATGCCGGCCTGTTTATGAACAGGTTTTAATTCCCTAAATTTTTTTGAATGGTATCATAATAATATTCCCTAAGAATAATAAGGTTTTATAATTAACTAATTCTCCAATAACTTAACTTTTCCAACTATAGTATTTGTTGTCATCAAAAACTACAATACCCTGCCAATCACCACTTGTGCTGTATTATTTTTCGTAATTATAAAATGATGCCCTTATTATAATTGAAATATTATTTCTATAAAACCTTAAAATGTTATAATTTAAGAGCTTAATAAAATGATTTGAAATATTTAAAGGTTTTGTACATACAGGTGCTCATAGGGATAGTGTTGGGTATTTTAGTTGGTTATTTGTTTCCCTCTTTTTCGCCTTCCGCACAAATCATCAGCGAAACTTTTATAAATATGATACGCATGGTGATTGCACCCGTTATCTTTTTTAACATCGTTATAGGTATTGCAAGTGCCGGTAATTTAAAAAAAGCCGGTAGAATTGGCGCCAAAGCAATTCTGTATTTTGAAATTGTAACTACGCTCGCTTTAATATTGGGGATGATAGTGGCTAACTTAATTAAACCAGGGGCTGGTATAAAATATACCGGTGCGCAAACAGATAAAGTTTTACAATTTACAAGCCAGGCTAAAGATTTTAAATGGACCGAATTTATTACGCATATTGTTCCTTCAAATATTATAGACGCCTTTGCTAAAGGCGATATTTTGCAGATATTATTTTTTAGTGTCCTCTTTGCAGTTGGTTTAAAATGGTTGGGATCTTCCGGAAAATCATTGTTGAATAGTTTTGAAAAAATTAATGCTGTATTATTTAATATCCTAAAAATAGTTATGCGCCTTAGTCCTGTTGGGGCTTTTGGTGGAATGGCTTTTACCATTGGTAAATTTGGATTTTCAAGCCTTATTATTTTAAGTAAACTGATGCTTACCTTTTACGCTACCGGACTTTTTTTTATATTTATAATTCTCAACTTGATTGCAGGTTACTATAAATTTAGTTTATGGAAATTGTTGCTTTATGTAAAAGAAGAAATTTTAATTATAATTGGTAGCAGCAGCAGTGAGGTAGCCTTACCATCTGTAATGAAAAAGTTGCAGGATGCAGGCTGCGAAAAGGAAGTAGTCGGTTTAATTATTCCTACAGGTTATAGCTTTAATCTGGATGGAACAACAATATACCTAAGTATGAGTGTACTTTTTTTAGCACAGGTTTTTAATGTAGAGCTAAGTATTGGTCAACAATTAGCCATTTTGGGAATTTTGCTTATTACAAGTAAAGGTGCTGCAGGTGTTACCGGAAGCGGTTTTTTAGTACTGGCATCCACGCTAACGGCTTTAAAAGTTATTCCGTTACAGGGCTTAGGAATTTTAGTTGGTGTTGATCGTTTTATGAGTGAAGGAAGGGCGCTGATTAACTTTATTGGCAACACGGTTGCAACTGTAGTAATTGCCAAAAGCGAAAACGCCCTTGATGAAAACTTATATCAAAAGATGGTGGTGGATAGCAATAAAAAAATCACAGCAATAATTTAATGGCGGATGCAATTTGTTGAATGATTTTTTTAACAGTAATCGCATCAATTACTGTAATAAAGATTTCGGTTTGTAAATACTGGCTTTAAGGTCAAAAAAATAAGGATAGCGTAATTTTGATTTAAATGCTTTTGTAATTTTTATTATTTTGTGCGCATCAAAAAACAGCTAAATAATTTCTTAGCCCAAGGATTTTAAATAAAACTAATCTGTGTATAAAATATTAAACTACCTATAAATTATTTTAAAAAAAGCCTATGAAGCATAAAATTGATTTTACAGATTCCCTGGAAAAAATTGCCGTAAAAATCTTTCCTACGTCGGCTTCAGGATCATTGTATGTGGCGGAGCAAATTGCTTCGTTAATAAGAGAAAAAGAAGCCGTTGGCGAAAAATGTATTATTGGGTTAGCCACTGGCAGTTCTCCTAAAACCTTGTACGCCGAGTTGGTACGGATGCATAAATTTGAAGGCTTAAGTTTTAAAAATGTTATTACATTTAATCTTGACCAATATTACCCAATGGAGGCAGATGCGCTGCAGAGTTATCACTATTTTATGCGCAAAAATTTATTTGAACAAACAGATATTGACCCCAATAATTATTTTTTACCCGATGGCATGATTCCTAAGGATAAAGTGAAAGAACACTGTGCCGAGTATGAAAATAAAATTGCTGCAGCCGGTGGTTTAGACCTGCAAATACTTGGCATTGGTACAAACGGGCATATTGGTTTTAATGAGCCCGGTAGTGGTATGTATACCAAGACCCGACTCATTACTTTAGATAATAGCACCCGTATTGCCAACGCTTATGAATTTGGAAATATGAGTCAGGTGCCCAGAATGGCCATCACGATGGGCATTAGTACAATTTTAAAATCAAAAAAAATTATCCTGATGGCATGGGGCCAGGCAAAAGCACCCGTGATACAAAAGGCGGTTGAGGAAGATGATACGGAAGAAATACCTGCATCCTTATTGCAAAATCATGATGATTGCACTTTTGTTATTGACGAAAGTTGTGCCGGCGAATTGGCAAGGTTTAAAAAACCCTGGCTTACAGGCGAATGCATCTGGACAGATAAAATGGTAAGGCGCGCCGTTGTAAACCTGGCACTTCAATTAAAAAAACCGGTATTGAGTTTAACCAATATCGACTATAATGATAATGGCCTGAGTGATTTACTGGTGGAAAAAGGAGATGCCTACGAAATTAATTTGCAGGTATTTTATTTATTAAGGGATAGCATTACCGGTTGGCCCGGCGGAAAGCAAACGGAACAAAGAATAAATCATCCGGAGCGCAGCGAACCATTTCCTAAAAAAGTAATTCTTTTCTCCCCGCATCCGGATGATGATATTATAAGTATGGGCGGCACATTTATGCGCCTGCACGACCAGGGGCACGAGGTACATCTTGCTTATCAAACCAGTGGTAATATTGCGGTAACAGACGAATTTGTAACCAGGTTTATAGATTTTGCAGTAGGCTTTGAAAGTATGTTCGATATCGACGAAACCAAGAGTAAGACAATACTTGAAAACGCCATTTCATTTCTGGCTACAAAAAAATCTACCGAAAAGGATACTGCCGAAATTAGGGCCATAAAGGGTTTAATCAGAAGGTGTGAAGCAAAAGCTACCTGCAAATATGTTGGCCTAAAAGAGGAACAGATCCATTTTCAAAATCTGCCATTTTATGAAACAGGCACCATTGAGAAAAAACCAATGGGAGCTGCTGATGTGGAAATAACCATGGCACTATTACAAAAAATAAAGCCGCAGCAAATTTATTGTGCCGGCGATTTTGCTGATCCGCATGGCACGCATAAAGTTTGTTTTGATGTAGTTATTGAAGCTTTGCAAAGGTTAAAGGCCGCTAAGGAACCCTGGATAAAAAATTGCTGGCTTTGGTTGTATAAAGGCGCCTGGCAAGAGTGGGATATCACCGAAATTGAAATGGCCATACCCATGAGTCCTGACCAGGTGGTTAAAAAACGAAACGGTATATTTATTCACCAGTCACAAAAAGATAGCATTCCTTTTCAAGGTACGGATGATAGGGAATTCTGGCAGCGTGCCGAAGAGCGTAATGCAAGTACTGCCCAATTATACGCACAATTAGGACTTACGCAATACGCTGCAATGGAAGCTTTTGTGAGATGGCATTTTTAGTGAAAAGGGTCTAAAAAGAAAGTTTTAATGAAGTTATGTTTAAAGAAGTAAGGAGTAATAAGCCATTCTATTCTTCGGACTTAGCTCATTTGTAATGGTTTAATTTCCATATTTTAAAAGGATGTATAACGCTGTACCGGCTAATCTTAATTAATTTTTAATTAAATCTTGGGACTTATTCGTGTATACTTTTTTACAATTCAAGCTTTTCAGGGATACATTTTGTATCCCTGAATTTGTATCCAATTAAATAAACAAAAGAGGCGAACGCCTTAAAAAGCGTAATTGTCTTTTAAATTCTTTCTGTTTTCAATTGACCTGATTTAATCGTTTTCCTTACCAGGTTTCTCGAAAGTTTATCTGCCTCAATATTATAATTAATTTCTTCCGACTGCTGTTGATGCGCTTTTATTTTTTCAAATTTTGCAGGCCAATTTTTAAGGAGTTGTAAAAGCGTTTTAACAAGGTCTGCATTACTTATTGTGTTACCTTTTTTGCTTGTAAAATTACTTGCCGAAAACTTTTGTTCCCTATCCTGAAGCCCTACTGCATATTGGCTATCTGTTATAATCGTAATTGGATATTCTATTAAGTTTCTTTGGCTAATAAATTCTAATGCCTTAATAATTGCGGTTAATTCCATACGGTTATGGGTGGTATTATTTTGCACCCCGGATAATATAATTTTTTCTCCTTCAATAAAAATTATGGCTACCCAGGCTCCAATCAACTGCTGGGTATGGCAACTTCCGTCAGTATAAACTATTATTGTTTGTTTTGCCATTTACTTGTTTTAGAGGGTGAAGTTAGCATGCAGCTCTTAAAATTTACAAGCTATCTTTAATTATATAAAGTAATGAAATGACCATACAATATTGCTCAGACCTGCACCTTGAGTTTCCTCAAAATAAAAAGTACCTTACTAAAAATCCGCTAGTGCCCGTAGGAGAAATTTTAATACTCGGTGGAGATATTGTTCCTTTTGCTTTACTTGATGAACATCAGGACTTTTTTAATTACCTGTCAGATAATTTTGAACAAATATTTTGGTTACCCGGCAACCATGAGTATTATCATTTTGATATTGCTGATAAATATGGTTCATTTAAAGAGTCGATAAGAAGTAATGTTTTTTTAGTGAACAACCAGGTTATAAATATCAAAAATACGGCGCTTATTTTCTCTACTTTATGGTCACATATTCCGGAACCCAATTTTAAAAATGTTGTTTCAAGACTTACCGATTTTAATGCCATACACAAAGGTGGAAATCTTCTTTCTCCTCCTGATTACAACTTGCTTCACTTGCAGGATTTACAATTTTTAACCGGCGTTTTAGAAAATAATAACGCAGTTGCAAAAATGGTAATTACCCATCACGCCCCTACATTTTTAAACTATCCTGCAAAATATAAAAACGATGTATTGAATGTGGCTTTTGCAACTGAGCTATCAAATCTTGTAGAAAGTTCGGCAGTAGATTATTGGCAATATGGGCATCACCACATTAATACTGCCGGCTTTGTAATTGGTAAAACAAAGCTTATTACCAATCAATTGGGATATGTGAAATATAAAGAAAATAAGGGTTTTAATAATGCAGCAACTATTGAATTGGGAATGCTTATCGATATCTAAATCTTGGCATTTTGAAACTGTACAAATTTTATGGTAACTATTAATTGTCCAACATGACGCATAGTATGTTCTGCTGCATGTACCAATAATCCAATATGTGTTGTAGTAATTTTTCTTCTTCCGAGGGTACGAATCGCAGTGAGTTTTTTCGGGTCTGTAATTTGTAGTTGAAGCAGTGCTGTATCAATTTGGTTATTAAATCGGGTAAGCAATATTTTGCTGTTTAATGCAGCCTGCGGCGGATATTTTTCTTCTTCCAATATCGCTAATTGTACTGCGGATAATTGCTCCTCACGTGCATAGGTAAATACCCTGTCCAACACACCGGATAAATGCTGCAGGTGAAATCCAATTGATGCAAGCGACATTGGTTTTTGCCACAGTAAGCTTTCGTCAAAATTATTAAGTAATAAATTTACCTCTTCTCCTGCTTGTAATAATGCATGTGCAACTGGTTGCAACAAACCGGGAATAATGGGTAATGGACCTCGTTGCCAAACCTCGGCTGTGGTATTGTTTAGTGCCATGTTTAATTATTTAAAATGGAATGCTATTAATTTTTTTAATGGATAATAAAACTACAAATTAATCTATTAATGGAGGGTGAGATTGAAACAATTGATATTTTTCTTTGTCTATTTACCCACTCCATAAAATTATATTTCTTAGCCTAAAGGATAATAAATTCTAGTAAAATAAAAAACCAGCCTTCAGAGCTGGATCATTAATAATATGAAAAAAGAACAAATATTTTAAGAATGAGATAATATTCTCCAGTGCGGTATTCTTGCTGAAATAATTTTTTTAATACCCGACAGCTTTGTAACGATCGAAGGTTTATTGTTTATAAGTTCAACACGAAGACTTGTTGATAGTGCAGGTTTTGATTTATTATAACCATAAACAGAACTTGGGTTGGCTTCGTTTAATAGACGTTGTTGTATAGCTGCATCATCAATCTCTGCTATTTTACAGGCGGTACTAAAATTTGTATGCATACCATAACTCTGCAGTATAGCGGGTACATCCTTTAGCTCAGGAAAGCAACTATATTTTTTTACAAAATAGTATTCTGTTTTATTAATAGTTTTGGTGTAAGCCTTGTAAGAATGTTCCATTTCGATTTATTTTAAATTACGGTAATAATGAGTCCTTGTATTGCTTTTTAAAAAATATAAATTAAATGGTTCAAAATAGAGCACAGGATTATAATAACTTGACAATAAATAATAGCGTAGTTCAATGGAAATTGGAAAGGGTCTTTAAGGATGAGGCATTTTGAGCTAACTGCAGCGCATAGAATATTAAGCATTTGCCGTGCCAATATTTGCACAAAATTCATTGTCAATAAAAATAAGAGAAAAATTGGAATATGAGATTTTTGGTAGGATGCGATTAAAAATAGAATATAAAACTACAGTTTAATTTTCATTTTTCAATCAGTCTTGTAATTGAGGCAACCTGTTATGGTGATTGTTTTAAATATTATGCCACATGTTGGGGAAAATTTTAGATAAAGTAAATTAAAATTTTGTATAAATTATTATGATAATCAGATAGTTGTAAACTATTATTTTTTTGGCTGTTTACTTTTCATTTTATTTATAAGTGTATAAGAAGATAATTAATAATTATAAAAAATTATGAAATAGGCACAATAATTTTTGAAATGCCAGTTTTTTAAATATTATGTACACACCTGGCTTACTTTTAAAATAAAAGGAGCAGCAGGCAGTTTTATTAAAATTACCTGTATATAAAAATAAGCTGAGGGTTTTCTACTGTGATTTGATAAATCGCGTTGCAGGTAAATTTTATTTTGACAATTAACCTATATAATTATACTAGCTATGCTGGTGAGGCTGCCTTACATTTTTCATTTTGTAACTGTGTACATGTATTTAATTTAAAATTTAAGCGCATATATTTAATTATGAATTTAAGTTTAAAAAATAAAACTGCCTTGGTTTGCGGGGGATCGCAGGGAATTGGATTGGCGGCCGCAATTGAATTGGCATTACTTGGTGCTACCGTTATTTTAGCCAGCAGAAATATGGATCGTTTGCAAATAGCTGTAAAACAGCTGTCGGTGGAGGAAGGACAAAAGCATAGTTACCTGGTATTGGACCTGTCTGAACAGGAGCAAGTTAAAACTATTTTGACTAATTGGATCAGCCGGAATGGTGTAATTAATATATTAATAAATAATGCCGGAGGGCCTTTGGCCGGAGCCTTAATTAAAACATCGGCGGCGGCTATAGAAACAGCCTTCAGAACGCATGTTATCAGTAGCCATTTATTGGTGCAATTTTTATTGCCCGGTATGCAATCAGCTGTTTACGGAAGGATAATAAATATATTATCTACCTCAGTAAAACAACCCATTAATGGGTTAGGAATTTCTAATACGGTTAGAGCCGCAGTGGCAAACTACATCAAAACATTAGCCAACGAGGAGGGTAACAGTGGCATCACCTTTAATAATATTTTACCTGGTTACACCAATACATCGCGATTGCAATATCTTTTAAGCACCCGTGCCAAAGCCGCCGGAATAAGTATTGAGGAAGTAGAACAAAAAATAATTGAAACTATCCCTGCAAAACGGTTTGGACACCCCGGGGAACTTGGTGCGGTTGTTGCTTTTATTTGCTCTCCTGCTGCTGCGTATATAAATGGTGTTAATATTACTGTTGATGGGGGAAGAAGCGGAAGTTTATAAAAGTAATTTTATTGACTTTTGCAGTATCAAAATTTAAGATCAACTATTTTGCATTTATTGAAAAAATTAAAATAGATTAAAATCATAATAAAAGCTGTATTTTATCCAAAATGAATTGTACCTACAACCAAATAAACTAAATATTGTAACCAATAAATATAAATAATATGCGCAACAGAGATACCGGCATTGTTTACTTTCTTTTAGGAATTTATACACTATTGATAAGCTGGCATTATAACCACAGTATTATTTTATTATTGGTTCATTATATTATTTGGCCTGCCTATTTAATTTATGAATTACTGATAGGACATCTTTCTCATGATCTTTGGAAAACAATTCCCGCATCCTATTTTAGGTAACATACCAAAATAAAATTTGTAATTTTTAGGAGTACAGGTAAAAAGCTTAAACCTATTTTAACCAATTAAAATGGGCGGTAACTTGAACAGCCTGTGTAAATCTTTAATCATCTAATCAACAATTCTCAGGCAGCTTTTATAATGTTTAATTCAATTTTTTTGATTAATTCATTCATCTCAAAAGGCTTTGCTAAAAAATCATCTGCTCCGCTATCAATGGCTGATCGCTCTATATCTTTGCTTGCAGATATCATAATTATTGGTATTTTTTTTGTCTGAATTTTTTCCTTTAATTGTCTGCATACATTTCTTCCGTCAATACCGCTCATCCAAATATCCAATAACAACAGGTCTGGATAATCTTGCTGCATAGCTAAAATAGTATTTCCGTTTGTACAGGTAACCACTTCATAACCTTTATATTGCAGCATCATACTAAGGGCATCTAAAATACCCTCATCATCATCAACAATCATTATTTTTTTTGTGCTGTTCATTATTTCTTTATAAAGATGTAAATATATTAAAATAATTAAACGCTTCATTCAAATACCCGCCTGCGAGAACTATTTAAATAACCATCCTCAATTTTTTATGGTTAGCAGTGTATATAATTTAACCCATTAATAAAGTTGTAGAAATTCCTTATACACTAAATTGATAATTAAACCGTTATAGATGTACTAATTATTCCTTTGAATTCATGTTGGTTGATTTGTTATTTAGCCGGGTAATTAGGAAGCGAATTAAGCCTGTGGCAGTTGTGATAAGATTTTTAAAAAATAATTTAAACCGGCATCCGAATATATACCCTAATCATTAAATTATTAAAATGAAAACCTTAAAAGAAATCTGCCTGCCTTTTATCGCATTTATATTATTTAGCACTTCCTCTGTAAAAGCCCAATCAAAATATGTAAAAGAATTTCGTCCTATTGCAGATTCACTTTCGGCAAAATTAGGAATACCTTCGGCTGTAATATTAGGAGTAGCCACACTGGAATCGGGTTGTGGAAAAAGTCGTAATGCAAAACTTCTTCATAATCATTTTGGCATGATTGGTAAAAATAATTGGCATCAACCCAATGGTAAACGAAGTGTATATAAATTGTACGATAGTCCCCAAAGCTCGTACATCGAATTTGCGAACCATCTTACAAGAAGAAAGTTCTACCATCGGTTAAAAGGAAATATGAATTATAAGTTGTGGGTAGATGCGATCAGTAAAGATGGTTATTCTGAAATACCTTTAATTTGGAAAGCAAGGGTTCTTAAAACGATCCAAAAAAATCATTTAGATGTTCAGCATTAAATCCATTTTATAAATTGTTAACCAGCTGAATATTTTTATGGTCATAAATAAAAACATAAATACACTGTTTGCCTAACCAAATTTTTATTGGTTGACAATCATAAATTTACAGCACTCATGTAGTTGTTTAAATAAGCGTGTAGTATAGATTATGATTTAAATCTTTTCAAAAAACCGCATCCTGCCCCGATGCGGTTTTTATATTTGAAGTTTATTTTGTGTTAAGTATGGGATGGGTTTTTAGTACTGCTATTGGTTGCATTCAATTTTTACAGATTAAAAGTCGATGTAATGAAATATTAAAATCTCTTAAATTTAAGGCAAGTTAAAAGCGGCATTTTACTATGGGTATTTAAATTTTATATAGTCAAAAAGTGGCCTGCCATCCTCCGGGCAAAATACATTTACACCTTATAGCAATTGGATAAAAATTTTATAAATAATTAATTGCATCCTAAATGAAGTTCGAAATCTTTAACTTTAGTATTTCACTTCTTTAAAATTAAATTATGCATATTAAATCATTTATAACAGTTGCTCTACTGGCTGCAGTTGCCGCAGCAGGTTGTAAAGGCAAGGGTAAGGCTACTGCAATTACAGATACCAGTAAAAGTTTAACCCCAATGGAAGAAGCCTATGGTAAAGCCAATGCAGATTATAAGCCAGCATTTGAGGGGCAAACCAGGATAAAAAGAATTAAAACCGTAACACCCTATAAAGTAGAAAAACTGGCAGAAAAATTAGGTAGGCCCTGGGCAATAATACCTATGCCCGGCGGGCGATTGATGATAACGGAGAAATCTGGTTTTATAACCATTCATGATGCAAATGGAGTACTGTTAAAGAAGGTTACAGGATTACCTGAAGTTGTTAATGCCGGACAAGGCGGGTTGCTTGATGTTGCGCTTGACCCTGATTTTATAACAAACAGCACCATCTATTGGTCCTTCTCCCAAAAGGTTGGCGACGCAAACCTTACTGCTGTTGCCAAGGGACAATTATCAAAAGATGAAACGCAAATTCTTTCCCCGATTGTAATTTTTCAAGCCACGCCTGCTCTTAAAAGTGAAGCCCATTTTGGCTCCAGATTATTATTTGATAAGGAAGGATATCTTTTTGTAACTGCAGGGGAAAGGTTTATTTTGGAAGGTAGAAAACAGGCGCAATTCCTAAATTCAGGACTGGGTAAAATTTATCGTCTTACAAAAGATGGAAAGGCTGCTCCGGGAAATCCATTCATAAACCAGGCTGGCGCCAGGCCCGAAATATATTCCTATGGACATAGAAATCCGCAAAGTCTGGATATTAACCCGGCCACCGGCGATTTGTGGGAAGCTGAATTTGGGCCACGTGGCGGAGATGAACTTAACCTTATTAAACCAGGTAAAAATTATGGCTGGCCCATCATTACGTACGGTATAGAATATGAGGGAAATAAAATTGGAGATTCTATTCAGCAAAAACAAGGAATGGAGCAGCCGGTATATTATTGGGATCCGGTAATATCTCCCAGCGGTATGGTTTTTTATAACAGCAATGTTATTGCTGAATGGAAAAATAACCTGTTTCTTGCTTGCCTTAGCAGTTTACACATTGATAGGCTGGTAATAGAAAACAACAAAGTTGTTGGCGAAGAAAGCTTGTTGCTTGATAAAAAAGAGCGCTTTAGGGATGTTGCTGAAATGAACGGAAAGCTATACGCGATAACCGATTCGGGTATATTATTTATGATCAGTAAATTGTAAAACCGTTATTATATGAACCAGGAATTTAGCAGCAGCTGCAAGGTGTGCCACCTGTTTAAATTCCTGGTTCAAATTACAAATTGTTACCAATTCCTCAGCTAAATGATTGGATAATTCAATTTTTTTAAGTCTGTTACAGTTTAACGCTATTCCTAATTTTTATTACATAGAAACCATATAAAGCATACGCACCTGCTATTATTTTTTTATAAATCGTATATTTTCCAAAACCCTTTCCCCATTTAGATGAAGATAATAAATGCCCTTTAAATATTATTTACATTAATTGAAATTGCTTGGAACCTTCAGCTACATTCCAACTTTGTTCCAAAATTATTTTTCCTGAAATTACATCTACTGAATAAAAAAAAATAGTATAAATAAATAGCGTTTTATTATAATATCCATTGATACCAGGTAAAGTTATTTGTGCTGCGTAAAACACAATTATTGATTTATAAAATAATCAGTCTCCAAAGAATAACTACTACTATTAGAAAACTAATCGTCTGATGGCTGGAATTATTGCTTGCGTTTTTACGACATTAACAAACTTTTTGATGGTTAAGGTTTATAATTTTACCTGATTATTTCAATACATTTTGTATTTTTAAACCATAAATTGATGGATATGCGTTTTGTATTATTTTTTGCGCTGGCAATAATTTTTTCAGGCACTTTAAAGGCTCAAAATAGTTTCCCCCAAAATAATTTTGGTTCCCGACAATTTAATGCTGTGGCGGATTCCGTTAAGCTTAACAATTTCGTGCCTGAAAAAAAATGGGTTTTCAGCAGGTCAATTGGGCTAAGTTCGGGTACACTGTTTTTTAATGGTGGCAACGCAACCTATCTTGCTGCTCCGATTGGCGTACAATTAAACAGAAGGTTATCCAATAACTGGTATGCTTTTGCAGGTTTATCTATCAGCCCTGTATATGTAAATTTTAACAACAGCTTTTTAAAGGGACAGTCAAATAAATTTTTTCAAGCTAATAATGGATTTGCAGCCAATAGTTTTAATGTGAATCCCCGGGCTACAATGGGTTTAATGTATGTAAATGATCAAAAGACTTTCTCTATTTCCGGCAGTATTAATATTGATAGAAGCAATTATTCTTATGCTCCTTTAAATCAATTCGGTGCTTTTGGTCAGGGGAACTTTAATTCTTCCAGAGCTTTTGGAAGGCAATAATTTATTGGGGTAATAAAATTTACTGCCGCGCCCTAAAGTAAGCTATAAGTTATTTTTCTTTAACTATTTATATAGTAGTGTCTCCAGGATAACGCTCAAATATTGGCTCACTACGGATTTAATCGATTCATTTTCACTGAGTTTACAAAATACTGTCTGAATTAGGATTTATTGAATGGATGGATTATTAGGAGGGTTTAATTGCGGCTGATTTTTTCTCTTCCGGCGATATCCCTCATGGAGCCTGTCTGCGTATAGCTATCTTGCTTTGAGGGATAGGATTGAATCATTACCATTCCTAAATTTAAAACGCCATATTGTAATTATTAGCGTCTTTGTAGTATTGTATGGAGCACCTTTTAATACGGTAATTTTATACAATCGGCACCCCGGTTTAAATGCCCTGCATAAAATCCAATGGAAACAATTACATCAACATGCAGCCATTGGCCTGAACTTGCCCATTGCCTGGTTTTAACGATAAACGCAGTTTCCCAATGCTGGCTTATAATAATAGATTCATCGCTGAAGCTCGCTAACAAGTATGTTTTTAGTCCCGTATCAAAAAATGGACAGGAGTCAATAAAATCTAACAATTCTTCGCTTGTAGCTGTGGGGTAATTTAAATAATATAATATATTTTTTTGAGATGCCCTGCGGGTATCAAGTGTTTCATTAACTGCACGAAATATAATACTTGTCAAATAACTTTTTGTTATCAATTGCATAGGTAGATTTTTAAAATTAAAAAAGGGATCCCTGGGCGCCGGGACGTTTAAAAAGGGTTTTATCCAGCTGCCATTCTTCTGCATTCAAATGGTATAACTTTCCATATTTTTTATATTGCTGGGCAACCATATCTGCTAATGCACCTTCGCCACGCATGCGAATACCCCAGCGGCTATCGTTTACTTTACCACCATGAGCTTGCTCTATTAAATGCCAAACTTTATCGGCATGATTTGGAAAGTTTTTATACAACCAATCCTGAAATAAAAATTGTATGGCGCCATTAAGTCTGATGAAAGTATAACCCGTAAAGGTTGCACCATTATCAGCAGCGGCCTTCATTATGCGTTGCATTTCATGTTCATTTAATCCCGGAATCATGGGCCCTATCATTACGCCCATCTTAACACCAGCCTTACTTAATTCATTAATTACCTTTAATTTTTGTACCGCGGTGGTTGTTCTGGGTTCCATTACCCTACGTAAATCTTCATTAAGGGAAGTGATAGAAACCATGGCGGAAACAATATTTTTTTTTGCCATTTCCTGCAACAGGTCTTTGTCTTTTAAAATCCTGGAGTTTTTGGTAATTAAACCCACAGGCTGGTTAAATTGATTACAAACCTCCAGCAATGACCTCGTTAGCCGATATTTTTGTTCGGCTGGTTGGTAGCAATCTGTATTGCCACTTAACATTATTGGTGAAGCATCCCATTTTGGATGCATCAAAAATTTACGCAATAATTGCGGTGCATTTTTCTTAATAATTATTTTCTGTTCAAAATCCAGCCCGGCACTATAGCCCCAGTATTCGTGCACATTACGAGCAAAACAATAAATGCATCCATGCTCGCAACCCGCATATGGATTCATGCTATAACACATGCCAACATCAACACTATCCACCTTATTTACAATTGTTTTACTTTGTTGTTCTATATGTTGCGTACGGCTATTGCTTTCTTGCCAATCATCAATACCCTCAATATGTTCTTGTGTGGTTTTTAAGTTGCTAAATTTATTGTAGGTATTATATTGTGCACCCCTTCCTTGTTTGTAGCCGTTACCTTCAAAATTATTTTCTAAAAAAGCTTCGCCTTCATTGCTATCCGGCTGGGAACCTTTTAAGCTGTCAATCTTTTGAGGTTTAACTTTATGATGGTCTTGCTGTAATTGAGTAGTCATTTATAATTTGATAATTAAGCAGTTTTAATAATTCAAAATGCGGTTTTTGAAATTTTTTTGATAGATAATTCCAGTAATTTATATGTTGAGCTTTTTTAAAATTTATTACAAAACCAATATCATAGTATATTTTGTGAGCATATCCTTCAATTCGAACTTTAATCCAATTTCCTTTCAGGTAAGATTGCAACACAAAATAAATTAGCACTCCTATTGAATTTGACATTTCACCTTATAATAAAAATTATTGCGTATTTTATTAGTATAAATTTACTAATTTATTTAGTTTTGACAAAAGAATTTTATAAAAGCGTTTTAAATTTAAAAAGGGATCACACCTAAAATGCTGCAATTTATTTTTGGAGAAGTTGAAGGAGTAAAAACCGACGGAGCTTATAAACCGACGAAAATTTCACATCGCCTAAAGAGGAATTCAATGGTGCACTTTTTTGTTATGGGATGCAATTATTTAATTGAAGCAACAGCAATATTATAAACTAACTGCTGTTGTCTTGTTTAAAATTATTGAGGTGGCATTTTTATTTTTAAGCCGGTCGTAGATAACAATATTTAAAAGAGTGAGCAGCATGCCGTAAAAAATATCTTCAACAGGAATACTATAAATTCTAATGCCAAGGTTTTGGCTATTGTCATAAATAACCACGGGGATAGCAGTTAAAAATCCATTCACAATTAAAAAAGGTAACAGAATAATGGCGTAGCTAATTAAAAATGCAGCAGCATTAAATAACTGAAAATACCTTTTTTTTAAATAAAGTGATCCTATAAAAAGGGCTGTAAAAATAAAAGTGCAACTGGTATAACTTCGCCTGATGAATATAAAGCCAACTAAAGCCAGGCACAACGCCAATACTTTTAAAATAGTGATAGCCGTTAGTGTATTGGGTAAGTTCGGCAGGTAACAGCAAACACATTCATAAATAAAAACGCAGCAATATGGAACTATAAAGAAAAACATTACCTCCTCAATAGGGAGGTTTATAAATTTTAGTCCGGTTATATAAGCAGCATTAAAATGCCAGATATTTAAGGAAGTAAAAATAATATCCCATACAATATAAAAAATTGCGGGTAGTATCATGGCCGGAAAAAGATATTTCCATTTTTTGTAAAAGCCCACTTTTTTATCGAAACTTAATGCTAGTGGTCCTGCTATAGAACCGGCGAGTATCAAAAAATATGTAAAGTGATTATTCAAATGTTTGGTTAAAATTGTTTTAATCCTGAGTCAATAAGTACATCAAAAGTTTAAGCAGATCATTATTACTTGTATACAAATGAAAAGTTCTTAAAGTAAATCTTCACAATTAGTATCCATGTAATTGATCGTATTGCTTTAGTGAAATTAAAGATTTATTATGCCTGTTTTAACTTTCTTTCTTTATCAGCCTTTACTTTAATCCAATACTTTTTGGCTACGAGTAACATTCCAAAACTTTCACCCTCAATCTTATTAATGTGTTTGTGGTGCATTTTATGTGCCCATCGGATGGTGCTTATATAAACATTGTCTGACCTGCTAAACCATTTAAATCGTTGGTGAATAATTACTTCATGCACAATAAAATAAGCAAGACCGTATAACGCAATGCCAAAACCAATGGCTGCAACCCAATAAATTTTATGTTGTAAACCAAGCATAATTGAAAGCCAGGCAGGAATAGCAAAAATTAAAAAGAACGCATCATTTTTTTCAAAGAAACCTTCTCCTTTGTGATGGTGATCTTCATGCAAAAACCATAAAAAACCATGCATTATATACCGATGTGTTAACCAGGTAATACCCTCCATTATGGAGAAGGTTAATAAGGTAATAGTTATGAATAAAGGCCAGTTCATATATTAATTTTATTTCAAAAAAGTGCGTAACAATAAAAAAAACATAAATTGAATAAGTAACAAATTTATGGCAAATTTGTTTTGTTTATTAAATCGAAGAAAATGAAAACCAGTAAGTAAAATAAGACTAATTATTATCCAGCAAATATAATTATAAAGTGGTATGCTTCCATCTCCGTTCCAATGCCAAAACCCTAATTTAATAGCCACAGGTTCAATAAGTAAATCAAATAAAACAGCCAGGGCAGCAGCATCTGTAATTACCGATATTGCTTTTAGCGTGGTTAACGGAGCTTTTGCGGGTATGGTAATTTTTGACATTAATTTACTTAACAGCGTAGTGGTACTTATACCACAACAGTACATAATAATAAACCAATTAAAACCTATTATCAAGGGTACTTGTAAACATTTAAATCCCAACACTTTCCCATAATTGTAGTTGCCAAAAAGTAAGCTGGTATTAACTCCGATAACTTCAACAGCAAAGCCTGTAATAATGGTAAGTACCAAAAATGTAAAGAAGGTAAGGCTTTTATGCTGCTGCGTCCATATTAATAAAACAGCACTTAGCAGCAGGTTAATGGGGGTTGATTTAATTATTAGCGGACTATTAAAAATTAAAATACCAATCAATCCAATTCCGTGAAAAAGGACAGCAATTATAGTTGCTATAAAGTTTTTATTGTTAAGTGTTGCTAAATTAATGGGAAATATTTTTAAAATCGTTTGCAATAATATCCGCCACAATCTTAGCGCTTTTTAAACAAAGAGGAATTCCACCTCCGGGATGAACGCTACCACCGCAAAAATATAAACCTTTAATTGCTTTGGTAAAATTAGCCGGTCTGAAAAAAGCAGCAAATTTAGAATTTGAACTGGTACCATACAAAGACCCCATGTAAGAAGCTGTTTGATTTTCAATAGATACAGGATCGAGTGTATACTCTGTTTCAATCAGACGCTCCATGTCTTCTCCCAACATTCTGTTTAATTTATTAATAACATCGGCCCGCAATGTACTTTTTAATTGCGCCCAATTTTGACCAGTATTGGCAGGTGCATTTACCATTACAAACCAATTTTCGGTACCCTCAGGCGACTGTGACTTTTCGATCTTAGAAGTTATATTTATATAAATAGTAGGGTCGTTACTTAAACTTTTTTTATTAAAAATATGATCAAACTCTGTTTTATAATCTTTACTGAATAAAATATTATGCAATTGTAAGGAGGGGAAACTTTTTTTAATTCCCCAATAAAAAATAATAGCGCTGCTGCTTCTTTCCTGCTTTAATATTTTTTTGGCTTGGATGGCATCTTTTAATAAATTTTTGTAAGTAAAGTAAACATCAACATTACTAACTACAATATTAGCTAATATATTTTCATTGTTTGCCACTACACCAACCACTTTTCCTTCGGTATTGATTATTCGTTGTACCGGGTTATTGAAAAAGAAAGTTACCCCTTTTTTTATTGCAAGCTTGTACAACGCATTAGTAATACTTATCATTCCTCCGTTGGGAAAGTAGGTGCCCTCATTTTGTTCAAGATGCGGAATAACGCTCAGCATAGATGGAGCCTGGTAGGGATTACTGCCGTTATAAGTTGCGAACCGGTCAAAAAGCTGTACTGCTTCAGGAGAGGAAAATTTTTTTCGGTTATGCTTATTGAGACTGTTAAAAACAAAACCAAAACGTACCGTTTTTAAAGCAACAAAAGCAGTTTTGCTTAACCATGTTTTTCTTTTATGTAAAGAATTATTCAAAAAAATACTCCCAATATTGTTGTAAGTAATTTCGGCTCTTTTAAGGTAAGATATAATAGTCTCAGGATCTTCATTTAGTTGCGTTTCTAATTCCCGGGCAAATAAATTGGTATCAGAATATGCCTGAACAATTTTTCCATTCTCATAAAAATATTTACAGGCAACAGGAACCTGCTGATAAGTAAAGTAATCCTCTATTGGTTCATTAGCAAGTGTAAAAAGGTCCTGAATATTTTGAGGTTGGGTAAATAATGACGGACCTGAATCAAAACTATACCCTTCACTTTTAAACGCTGATAATTTACCGCCTGGCTCACTATTTTTTTCAAAAACGCTAACTGAGAAACCAGCCACTGCAAGACGGATGGCTATTGCCAAACCCCCAACGCCGCTTCCAATGATGATTGCTTTATCTTTTTCCATTGATGGAGTTATACTTTAAGGCCAAATTACTGCCTATTTATGGAAGTTGTAATTATTGGGGATACATTTTGAAGTAATTAAAAAAACTGCGGGAAATATTGATTCCCTTTTATTTTTGTTGATTATAAATTAGGCAGTTATAGGCAATGCTAAATAAGATTGCATTTTTGGAAACGCAATCTTAAACCAGGCTGTATATTTTTGAGGGTGTGACAATACTGATGCTTCAATTTCGTCAATTGTTTTATAACAATAATCACTTACTTCCTCTTTATTTGGCATGATAATATGGCTGTCGTAAATACCTACAAACACATGGTCAAATTCATGCTCTGTTAATCCATTATCGAAAGGCGTTTTATAAATAAAATCAAAAGCTTTGGTTAGCGGCGTAGTAAAACCCATTTCTTCAATTAACCTTGCGTTGGCTGCGGTTAAAGTTTGCTGACCCGGTTGCGGGTGACTGCAGCATGCATTGGTCCATAAAGATGCACTATGATATTTTTTATCAGCTCTTTTTTGTAAAAGCATTTCGCCTTTGCTATTAAATATAAAAACACTGAAAGCCCGGTGCAGCAGTGCTTTACGGTGTACTTCCATTTTTTCCATCCTGCCAATAGCCACATCGTTTTCGTCTACTAAAATAACGTCCATTATCTCTTTATTTATAAAATATTTAATTGACGGCGTAAGCCAGCTTTTGCTACAATAAAAACTTTACCATAATTGGGTATGCGAATTCGATGTTCCAAAATATTTAAAGGAGTGGTCTTTTGTATTTTCTTAAATAAAGATAAATAATACTTGTAAGCTACATATACTCCAAACCTTGCTTTAATTGGTAATTTTATAATACCCGTATAGGCATTCATAAAATCATTTAAAATATCTGCTTCAATTTTTCCCTTCATTGCAGCCGTAAAATTTAAAAAATCAACTCCCGGAAAATACGTTCTGCTTAATAATTGATAATCATCTTTTACATCCCTCAAAAAATTAACTTTTTGAAATGCGGCACCCAATGATTGTGCGGAAGGTTTTAATTTTTCATATGCTTTTTGGTTGCCTTCACAAAAAACATAGAGGCACATTAGTCCAACTACTTCGGCACTGCCATAAATATAATCGTTATAATCTGCATTATTGTATGACTCTTTTGTGAGGTCCATATACATGCTTTTAAAAAACGATTCTATAAGATCATGCGGAATATTATAAGTATTAACAGTGGATTGAAAACTATGTAAAATGGGATTTAAACTGATGGATCTTTCTATTGCAGTATATGTTTGTGATTTAAATTCGGAAAGTAATACCCTTTGGTCATGCTGGTGAAAAGTATCAACAATTTCATCGGCCAGGCGTACAAAACCATAAATATTAAAAATGGGCATACGTAAATTGTGGTGCAATAACTTTATAGCACTACTAAAAGAAGTACTATATTTTTCTGTAGTGGCCTTACTGCACTGCCTGCTTAATTCGTGATAAAGATTCATCATGCCTGATTACTTTTATAGATAATTATTTTTCAACTTTATTAACTTAAAATATTCCAATATTATCTTGAGCGCTTTAATTATTAATATAAAAATTAAACATTCACCAATCAAAATTTTTGCGGCTTTAACTATTATTATCTTACTATTAAAAATGTTTAATTACAACATTAGAAACAATTTCTCCACTTATTAACGCCGGAGGTACACCAGGACCAGGAACAGTTAATTGACCGGTATAAAATAAATTTTTAATTTTTTTACTTCGGCAGGATGGTTTTAAAATGGCTGTCTGTAATAATGTATTTGCTAATCCATATGCATTACCCTTGAAAGCATTATAGTCATTTTCAAAATCTTTTATTGCATAACTTCTTTTAAATATTATAAATGACTTTATTTTTTCTCCTATCCTATGTTCAAATCTATCCATTATTTTCTCAAAATAAACATCCCTTAATTCTTCTGTATCACCGGTAAGGCCAGTTGCAACCGGTACTAAAAAAAATAAATTTTCGCATCCTTCCGGAGCAACGGAATCATCTGTAACTGAAGTTGCACTTACATAAAATAAAGGTGCTGATGGCCACTTTGGTTCTTTATAAATTTCTTTTCCATGTTCTTCAAAATCTACATCAAAAAACAAGGTGTGATGCAAGATATCTTTAAGTTTTTTATTAATACCTACATAATAAATAAGACAGCTGGGCGCCATTATTCTATTTTTCCAATAAGTATCAGAATAGCTTTGATGCACCTTATCCAATAATTTTGTTTCAATAAAATGATAATCAGCAGCCCCAATAACTACATCGCCATTAAAAAAATGTTTGCCGTCAGATTTAATATTCATGTTTTCTGCTAAAACCCCTGTAGCGATGTTATTTTCAATAACTATTTTATCTACATTATGGTTAAAATAAAATTTTACACCTAATTCTTTAGCAAGTGAAAACATACCCTCCACAATATTAAACATCCCGCCTTTGGGAAAAAAAGTACCCAGTTTTATATCGGCGTAATTCATCAAACTGTACAATGCGGGCGTGTCTTCCGGTAGAGCTCCCAAAAATAAAACAGGAAATTCCAATAATTGTTGCAATTTCTTATCGCTAAAAAATTTACTTATATGTTTTTTAATTGAGGTAAAAACATCCAGTTTAAAAATGCCTTTTATAAAATCCCAATCAGCAAATTCAGTAATTGATTGTCCGGGTTTTCGCACCAGCTTATTAATACCTACCTGGTATTTATAGCAAGCCTCTTTCATAAACAAATCCAATTTATCTCCACTACCTGGTTCAATGGTGTTAAATAAGGATTTTAACTCATCATATTTAGCCGGGATATCACTTGAATCTTCAGGCCAATATATTCTATAGGAGGGATCAAGTCTTTTGAGCTCATAATAATCGGAAACATTTTTACCGAAATCCTCAAAAAAACGATCAAATACATCAGGCATCCAATACCAACTGGGCCCCATATCAAACGTAAAACCTGCGGCTTTAAACTGACGTGCTCTACCACCGGGAATAGCATGTTTTTCTACTACGGTCACATCCCAGCCAGCTTTTGCCATATAAGATGCTGCTGATAAACCCGCGAATCCGCTACCAATTATTACTACTTTTTTCAACGAATTAAATTAGGTGAATGATTTTAATACGCTGTTTACCTGCTCGTATTTTAAAACCTATTAAGCTGTTCCTTTAATAATTTTCGGGCAAAATGTATCCTGCTTTTGATAGTACCTAATGGTTCACTTAGCATTTCAGCAATTTCAAAGTATTTATACCCTTCAAAATATAACATGAACGGGTTGCGGAATATTGACGGAAGTTTATGTACAGCTGCTTGTATATCTTTAAGTTTTAGAACACCTTCGGCCGCATTAGAAGTTGCAGCCTGATTATAGTTTAACAGAAACTCGTTAGGCGTATTATCAAATATTGTATTCTGCTTCGCTTTTCTGCGATAGTTATTTATAAAAATGTTACGCATAATAGTGTAAAGCCAGGCTTTAATATTTGTGCCTACATTGTATTTTTCTTTGTTTGCTAACGCGCGAAACATTGTTTCCTGCAGCAGATCTTTTGCTACTTCATTGTCTCTTGTTAAGGTGATTGCAAAGGGCTTTAAAAACTCAGTATTATTAATAAGCAGTTGATCAAAATCTTTTGTTGCCATAACGTTGTGTTTAATTATTATTCTGTAAATCTAAACATAAAATATTATAAAATCAAATTAAATGTTTAACTTATATTAATGGGTTGTTAAACACTTTTATTAATACTTTATTACTTCGAAAAAAATGAAAGATAAAAAAAATGTAGATTAATTATTGTTATACGTAGGCGGGATGGAGGTTTTACAAATGGGTACAAGAATAGATAATACTAATATACATAAATAAACCATTAATAACTATTACACTAGATTATATATTAAAAAATATAACAATGGGTTAATAATCAAAAATACAGTTTACAACATATATTTGAAAGTCAATTTTGAAAGCGTTCTCTATTAACTTTAAATTATATACGTAGATAAAGACCTGGTAAGTTTTTAAAACACAAATTATAAATTGAACCTTAAACTTAAAGAATAAGACAATGTTATAACATCAATTTTAAAACTTCAGGATGTGTAGTACAAAAGACGGGCTAGATATTTTAAATGGTTGAAACAAACTCCATTACTTCGGGGAAAGACTTTTTGAAATTAATATGAGAAGGTATCTTTTTCTCATAATTGTGGGTTAACATACCGGAAATAATCATGGGCGTACCAATAAACTTCTTGGTTATAGATGCAATAAACTTATCAAAATTAAAATTATGACCAACCGATGTTAAGTGAGAATATAGGTAGTCCGGCTTTTTTAAATTTACAACATATTCTACATCATTTAAAGGCACATTAGCACCGAGATAGATGGTAGAAATGCCCCTGCTTTTTAATATATAATACATAAATAGCATACCCAATTCATGATATTCACCCTCAGGTAAAAATAGCAAAACTGTTTTATTTACTTTAAGGGCTGTTGAAATACCTTCAATGCCCACCATTAATTTTTGTCTGATAATATTACTTACCAAATGTTCCTGAGCCGGATTTATATGATTGGTCAGCCACAGAATACCAATTTTTTCCATAAATGGAAATATTATTTGGGTAATTGTGCGTTCAATTCCTTTATTTCTAATATGTTGGTCTAGGGTATCTTCTAATTTTTCAATGTCAAGATCCACCATGCACTGTATTAATTCATTTACGATTCTCTCTTGCTTGGCTTGAATTTGTGAAAGAGATAATATTTTGTCCCTAACATCCCCTTCTGTCATTTTATCAATATGTGAAATCTTGAATCCGTACTTATTTAACAGGGCAATATTAAGCACCTTCTTTAATTCCTCATTGCTGTAATATCTAATATTTGTAGTTGACCTGCTAGGTTTTAGAAAATTATATCGTTGTTCCCAAATTCTGATGGTGTGCGCTTTGATACCGGATAAGTTTTCTAAATCTTTAATTGTAAATAGATTCATTTGAATTGTTTGGTTTATGTAACAAGACTTTATACATTTTGTTTAAAGAACGGTATAATTTGTTAGACTAAAATATAAAGAAGCTTAAATATTATTTCAATATGTTTTTAATTGAAATATTATGAAATCTTAGGGTAATTGGCGCCTGCATTTTATGCTTTAGTTTAATTGTTAGTATTAAATAGAAGCTCCATTGTTTTGAGGCACTGGAGCTTGTAAAAATGAAATTAATTTTGCAGGATAATTATTTTTTTTCTTTTTGCAGGTTATAAAACAACAGTAAAAAGTATGCAAAATATTGACTTTATTATTTTATATGATTTATTTGCCTTACCCCATTTTTATAATTAAAGTGTTGAAATTATTTTGGACATAACCTGTGGAAAATAAATCGAAGGACATAAATATTGGAATTGGGAAACCGGGGATTTGAAAATTTCAAAAATTTAAATTCTATTAATTTGCTACATTCAATTCAAAAAGCGATTTATTTATTTTATAAACTAAACTAATGCCGCATTTAAAAAACGGTCAATATCCGCCTATAGATCTCAAAAATTAGACATGTAAAATAGCGGTGGTATTTTCTTCAGCCTATTTATATCAGGTAAGTTTTTTTATACCATATTTCCATGCTTAAGAGGGTCCATAATATTTTAGCTCTCTTTTCCGCCGATATTTTGATGGTATTGTTTAATAATCCACTTAAAAATACCGGTTTAATAAAGGTGCGGCTTATGGCGTTTGGTGCGCCTACATAGTCAAAAACAAGTTCTTTTAACTCTTGCTCTACCCAATTCTTCAATGGTATCTCAAAACCTCTTTTGGGCTGGTTAATCAATTGATCGGGCAGGTACTTTTTTGATAATTGCCTAAGCAAGTATTTTGTAGAACTGCCTTTTATTTTAAACGCATCATTCATACCGGGAGCGTACTCCAACAATTCTTTGCACAAAAACGGACTGCGGCCTTCCAGTGAATTGGCCATATTTGCAATATCCATTTTAACCAATAAATCGGTAAATAGGGTGGTATTAAAATCGATATTCATTATTTTTCTTAAACCGCTAATATTTGCATTGGCTACCTCCTTAAAATCCTTACGCATTGGTTGCATATAATCTATGCCGTTATCAATAATATTGGCTTCGAAGCTTTCCATAATATCAACACCGGCAGCCAAATATATTTCTAGGTTATTTTTAGAGGCTAAGGAAAGCAGGCGATAAATATAATTGTACTTCGATTTTTTGTTGTTGGATGGAGGTAATATACCGGCAGCCAGGCCTGCAGCATTTTTTATTAACCTACTACTTTTAAAAAAATCGTACCTGGCAAAGGGAACATAGCGCCTGTATCCACCAAATAGTTCATCGGCTCCATCACCATTTAAAATTACGGTTAAATGTTTTTTAGCCGCTGCACTTACATAATAACTGGGTATTGCCGAACTATCAAAAAATGGCTCTCCATAGTTACACATTATTTTTTCCAGATCATTTTTGAGATGATCAAAAGAAATTTTTATTTCTGTGTGTTGGGTTTGATATTTTTCGGCAACGAGTTTAGCAAGCGGCGCCTCATCATATTCTCCATCAAAAGATACCGTGAAGGTTTTTATTTTATTATTGTATTTACTGGCGATGGCGGTAACAAGTCCGCTATCGATGCCGCCGCTTAAAAAACTACCTACTTCCAAATCAGACGATAAAACCCTTCGTTTAACGGCTTCATTTAAATAAGTATCCACCTTTTCCATACTTTCCTCAAAACTGTCGGTATGGGTTTTTTCATAAAAATTATTGATGGTCCACCAGCATTTTTTGGTAATATCCAGCGAGTTACAATCCACCATTAAAAAATGCCCTGCATTTAATTCAGCTACATTTTTATAGGGGGTAAGGTTACCGTAAAAAGAGCCTAAACGCAGGTAATGATAAAAATGCTCCTGCTGCATTTGCAGGGGCAGCAAGCCTTTTAAACAATTTAATTCGCTTGCAAAAACAAAAATTTCGCCATCAAAATAATAATACAACGGTTTTTTCCCGGCACGGTCGCGGGCAATAAATATTTTTTTTTCCTGCTTGTCATAAATGGCAAATGCAAACATGCCTTCGAGGTAATGCAAAAAGTTAACACCAAATTTTTGGTATAATAATAATAAAGTTTCTGTATCAGAGGATGTTTTGCCTGCAAGGCCGAGTTGGGTTCTTATCTCCTGGTGGTTATAAATTTCGCCATTGAAAATAATTGTGTATCGGTCATCCAGATGCATGGGTTGCCGCCCTCCGCTAATATCAACAATTGATAACCGTAAATGATAGAGATCAACATTGTCGGCCTTAAAACCGTTTTGCTCATCCGGACCGCGATGAAACATATTTTTATTGATATCCGGATAACTTAACTTGAAATTTATTGAACCTGCAATACCACACATATAGTCTTTCTTTTAATCGGATAAAATAAATTTATAATTTTGATAGGGGCTACATATTTGGCGAAACAAATTGCTGCTTCAATTAAGGTAATTTATTTTGAAATAAGCATCAGGTATTCACCATAGCCACTTTTTTTAAGTTTTATGGCTTCCTTTATTAGTTGGTCTTTGGTAATAAAACCCATGCGCCAGGCAATTTCTTCCGGACAACCAATTTTTAAACCCTGTCGTTTTTCTATTACCCGTACGTATTCACTAGCATCGTTTAATGATTCGAAGGTACCGGTATCAAGCCAGGCAAAACCTCTGTCCAATACTCCAACTTTTAATTTTTTATTTTTTAGGTAGATCCTGTTGACATCGGTAATTTCAAACTCTCCTCTTGGACTGGCCGGTATATTCTTTGCAATTTCAACCACTTCATTATCATAAAAATACAATCCCGGTACGGCATAATTACTCTTGGGCATTTCGGGCTTTTCTTCAATACTGATGGCATTTAATTTATCATCAAATTCAACAACACCATATCTTTCGGGATCGCTAACGGGATAAGCAAATATTACGGCACCATCGGGGTTTGCGGAGGCTTGTAACAATTTACTGAAGCCGCTTCCGTAAAATATATTATCCCCCAAAACAAGGGCTACACTATCTGTTCCAATAAATTTTTCACCAATTACAAATGCTTGTGCAAGCCCATTAGGGATCTCTTGTTTGGCATAACTAATGGTGCAACCCCATTGCGATCCATCGCCCAATAAACGTATAAATTGTGCCTGGTCATCTGGTGTGGTAATAATTAATACCTCCTTAATTCCCGCCAGCATTAGGGTGCTTAACGGATAATAGATCATCGGTTTATCGTAAACCGGCATCAATTGTTTACTAATGCCCATGGTAATAGGATATAATCTTGTACCACTGCCGCCTGCTAAAATAATTCCTTTCATATTATCTGGTATGATATTGTTGTTGGTAATAATTTTGATAATTGCCACTGGTAACATGGTTTAGCCATTCTGTATTGCTCAGGTACCAATCAATTGTTTTTGAAATACCCTCTTCAAATTGTAAAGAAGGTAACCAGCCCAATTCATTTTTAAGCTTGGTAGCATCGATGGCATAACGTAAATCATGACCCGCCCTATCTTTTACGTAAGTAATTAATTTTTCAGATTCCCCTTTTTCTCTGCCCAATTTTTCATCCATCTGTCGGCATAATTCTATAACCAACGCAATATTTGTCCATTCGTTATGACCGCCAATATTATAGGTTTCCCCAATTTTACCCGTATGAAAAATTACATCAATCGCCCTTACATGATCTTCAACATATAACCAGTCGCGAATATTTTCACCCTTACCATAAATAGGAAGCGGTTTATTATTGATAATATTATGAATACAAAGCGGTATTAATTTCTCCGGAAAATGAAAGGGGCCGTAATTATTACTGCAATTGCTGATTTTTACAGGCAGGTGGTAGGTATGAAAAAAGGCGCGTACCAAATGGTCAGAAGAAGCCTTGGAGGCAGAGTAAGGGCTGCGGGGGTCGTAGGCGGTTTCTTCTGTAAAAAAGCCTTCAGCGCCCAAAGAACCATATACTTCATCGGTAGAAATATGGTAAAAGATTTTATTGGAGAAATCAGCTTTCCAAAACTCTTTTGCAGTTTGCAGCAAGCATCCTGTACCCATTACATTGGTGGTAACAAATGCCAGCGGGTCGGTTATAGAACGATCAACATGGCTCTCTGCAGCACAATGCAATACTGCTGTAAAAGCATGTTTTTGAAAAATTTCTCTTAAAAATGGAAGGTCGGTTATATCTCCTTTGATAAATTGATAATTACTTTCCTGCTCGATATCGGATAAGTTTTCGAGGTTTCCGGCGTAGGTTAATTTATCTACATTAATAATTTTATAATGGGGGTACTTTTTTACAAATAACCTTGTTAAATGAGAACCTATAAACCCGGCACCACCCGTAATTAATATTGAATGCATATATTATTTAATTAGTAGATGGTAAAAATATAAATAAAAAGCTAAAAACAGCACCAGCTATGCTTACTTAATCGTTCTAAGCAGGTAGAAAATGATTAGTAAAACAATTTTGATGCGCTGTTTATAACAACAGTATCATTAAAATATAACAAATTTTAATCAATACCTCATCCCAACCATACGGTATTTATAGACAGCATTGCCAATTTAACACCTTTGCAAAAAGATGCTGCATACAAGGAAAGGGCAATCATTAACATTAAGCAACATCCCAAAAAATACTTTAGTAACTGGTTGGCCAATATTGGCAGAATGTTTTTTCAATGCCGTTTTCAAATAAAGTCCAAAGTATCCGAATGTATTTGCTTCTTATTCCTAATATGTTTATTGTAGTAGTTATGGTATTTGCAGCAGTTTTTAGCCTTACGCAGTATAAAAAATACCCTATTGCGATTCAACTGCTTTTTGCCTTTTTTACCATCTATTTATTGGGGTGTTCGTTTATTAGTGCTTATAAACGAATGTTTTATATTACAATTCCATTTTGGTTTATAGTATTTGCCTATTTTTTCAATGTTATTATTTTAATAAGAATAAGAAAATAGAGGAATTGAACAAGGGCTTTTGAAAAATATATTTAAAATGTACATCGAACTTTATATAATATAGGATGTGGCAAACCTTCTAAGGGCGTTTTTATTTTATGCACTACACCATTCGGCGATACTTAATGTAGGTTCTATTTGTATATCAATAGATTAAAAATAAAATGCTATCAAACCTGAATTATTAAAATGCTGTAGCCGGGCTTTCGATTTGGTGTCGAAACATAATTGTCAATATCTTTACCTTGATTTTTTCAATATAATTATTAAAAACAACTGGTTGTCTTAGTATTATGCTTACATATTCAGATGCTTATTTAGGACCCATCTATTTTTTGCTCTTGCTATTTTGGGTTATTAGGTGGAAAAATAAATACTACAAAAATTCGCCAGTCAAAAAATACATTCTCCCTGCATTTATTTTAAAATGTTTTAGCTGCCTTTTGCTAGCTTTTTTATTTGAATATTATTATGGCTATAGCGATTCGGCCAATTATTTCGAAGGGGTTAAAAATATTTGGAGTGCAACTTTGCAAAACCCGATTTATGGTTTGGAATTGGTTTTTAAACCTTTCGCCGAATGCTCAGATGCTGCACAGTCATTCGGTGAACATATAGGAAATCCTATATATTCTTATAATATAGTTGCGATGTTTAAAATAGCTGGTTTTATTGGTATGTTTTGTTTTGGGGCTTACCTCCCCATTGCGCTAATTATAACATTACTTAGCTTTATAGGCACCTGGAAAATTTTTATGGTTTTTGTAGAAGAATTTCCTGCACATTATAAAAAAATTGCAATAACCTGTTTATTTGCACCATCTTTTGTATTTTGGAGTACTAACATAATGAAAGAGCCCTTATGTATTTATGCGTTAGGTATTTGTTTTAGTATCATTTATAGCATAATGAAGGGTAAATTTAAATTAACAATGATAATTCAGATAGCAATTGCCATTTTTTTATTGCTTTCTTTAAAAAGTTATATTTTATATATATTTTGTGTTGCAGCATTTTGTAGTTTTTGTATTTATCTACTTTCAAAAATTAATAAAAAACACATTGTTGTTATTCGAGTTGTAATTATATTAATGTTTTTAATAATTGTACTGGTAGGTTTCCTGGAAAAAGATAATATTAATTTATTTCTTACAACCAATATTATTAATGATGTATTTGTAATACAAAATTCACAAATGGATGCTGGAGGGTCATCATATATGATCCCTAATATTGACGACGGTGGTTTTTTTGGTGTTATTAAAACCTATATATTATCATTAAATGTGGCATTATTCAGACCATATATTTGGGAAACACCAAATGTAATAGGAATAGCTAATGCTCTTGAATCCTTGGTAGTAATGTTTTTGAGCTTTTACTTACTTTATAAACTAAAAATAATTGGTTTTTTTAAAATTGCTTTGGAAAATAAAATATTAACCTTTTCGCTAATTTTCACTTTGTTATTAGCACCTTTAGCTGGATTGGTATCGTTTAATTTTGGCACTTTGGTAAGGTATAAAACCCCTGCAGTACCTTTTTATTATACATATATAATTTTAATTTATTATAAGCTTAAGGAAAAGAAAAATTTAAATAAAATTATAAATGGTCCAACAGGGTCTTCTATAACAAATTAAAATACTTTTAAAACTTTTCATTTTCTAGTAGAGGTAAGTAAAATAAAAATTAATTTTTATCAATTCACATTAACTATAATCAATAAATATATATAACAAATTTGTTATGTGTTTTTTACGCTATATTATGAAAATACTACATATATTATATTCAGGTTTAGGTGGGCATGGCAATGTTTTTTTTTCTTTTATTAAAGCAGACGAAGAAAAGCATTTTGAATTTGAAGCCATCTTTGCCGGTGTGGAAAATATTAGGGAAGAATATATTACCAAATCGGAAGCTAGTAATGTTAATTGGAAATTTATACACAAAAAGAGAGGGATTGATATTTCTTTTAATAAAAAAATAATTACCACCTTAAAAGAAAGTAAATCATCCATTATTTTTTTACATGGAAGCCGATTTATTATTTTAGCAAAAATAGCAGCACTCCTAAGTAAAAAAAAGAAGAAAATTGTGGTCAGAGAAACTCAGGCCAATCACCTAAAAACAAAAGCAGAATGGGTATGGCTTGGTTTTGCAATGCTTTTGGCAGACAAAATTATTTTTTTAACCGATAACTTTAAAGAGGAGGTTAGTCAAAAGCTTGGATTTTTATATCTCAAAAATAAAGTTGGTGTTATTAGTAATGGTATGGATCTTTCCTTTTTTAAACCCATTGCCAAACCAACCAACCAAACCATAATTATAGGGATGCAGAGTCGCATTGTTCCTATTAAAGACCATGAAACCTTATTGAATGGATTGGCAATATTTCATAATTTATATCCGGGAATTAAATTGTTGCTTAAAATTGCCGGCGATGGAGAATCTTTACCGGCTTTAAAAATATTAGCCAACCAGCTGCAGGTAGAAGCACTTATTGATTTTACCGGTTTACTAAATGAAACTGCACTTATTAATTTTATGCAATCGCTCGATATATACATTCATGCTTCCCTTGGTGAAACAATGAGTACTGCAATAATGCAAGCGATGGCTTGCAAATTACCAATAATAGCCTCTGATGTACAGGGAATAAATAATATGATTGAGAAAAATAAAACAGGGTTACTTATACCAATTAAAAGCCCGCAAGCAATTGCAGCCGCATTGCATTTTATTATTACAAATCCTGTTAAAGCCTCCCAAATGCGGCAGGCAGCCTACGATTACGCTTTTTTAAATTATAGCAATATCACTATGTTTGCAAAATATAAGCAAGTTTTTAATTCCCTTTTAAATAAATAAATTCCCTTTGGGCATTCGTTTACCTAATTAATATAACCAATGAAGATTTTATTCTATTTAAGAATTGTATTAATGGGTGGAGCCGAAAGATATTTGCTTACTTTACTACCCGAATTAAAAAAAAGAAATATTGAAGTTGGTTTTTTTTGTACAAGGCAACAAAATAATCATGAAATAGTAGCATATTTTACCACTATTTTTAGTCAGTTTGGCATACCCGTTTATGTATTTGATTCCTCCTCCTCCATTTCAATAAAAGCCGCACACTGCCTTTCTCAAATTATAAAAAAAGAGGAATATACTATTTTAAGTGCCCATCTAATTCATGCAGAAATAATAAGTGCGTTATCAAAAATGCTTTTTAAAACGAATTGCAATCTGGTAACTACCAAACACGGCTATCTGCAAAAATTTATGGATGTACATGGTTTAAACTACAAAAAAATCAATAAACTTAGTTTTAGTTATCAGGTTGAAAAATTTTTGCAGCATTTTGTTAGTAAAAACTTTGCAGTTTCAAAAGGTCTCTCTGACTTTTATACACTTTCCGGCATTTGTACAACATCCAAAATGGAAGTGATTTATCATGGGATAGAAACAGAAATTGATCCTGCAATTAATCCTGCCTTAAGGTATGCTGAACATCAAATTTTAATTTTTGGCAGACTCCGAAAATTTAAAGGACATCATTTTTTGATGGAAGCAATGCGAATAATTACGGTTGAAATACCTTCTGTAAAATTAATTATATTGGGCACTGGAGAAGAGTTGGCTAATCTAAAAAATAAAATGGAGGAATATAAATTAAACCAATGGATTGATTTTTTGGGGTTTACAGATAATGTGTACGAACATATTAAAAATTGCGATCTGGTAATAGCCCCCTCAATTGCAGAACCTTTTGGCCTGGTTGTTTTAGAAGCATACAGATGCTCAAAACCTGTTGTAGCATTCAATGTTACCGCATTTAATGAAAACATCATTGATAATGAGACCGGTAGCCTTGCAAAACCTTACGATACAACCGAATTGGCACAAAAAATAATATATCTTTTGCACAATAAAAAATTAGCAGTACAGTTTGGATTACAAGGTAAAAATCTTTTAAAAAATCAGTTCTCACTTGAAAATTCAATCACCAATACTATCCAGTTCTTTAAAAGTGTTTAATTTTCAGTTTATTACAATTTTTAAATAATACATATGTTATTTTTATCGATTTATTGACTCCTTTTGTTAAAAGCAAAAAGCTATCTTTGGAAAATACAGTTTTTAACGAATTTCTTTTTAATAAACTTAAAACAAACCCAAAGAATTGTCTTCTAACACTACAAAAAATATTGCCGTAGTTTCTAATACATCCTGGTCGGTATTTAATTTTCGAAAAGGTCTTTTACAAAAATTGATCTACCAGGGACACCGCGTATTTGCAATTGCCCCAAGGGATGAATTTGTGCCCGAAATTGAAGCACTTGGCTGTACTTTTATTGAATTAAAGAATATTAACAATAAAGGTAAAAACCCCTTAGAGGATATTTTGCTAACATTGGAATTGCGTAAAATTTTTAAGGAGAACGATTTAAATTTTTGTTTCTTTTTTACGCCAAAAATTAATATATACGGTTGTTTAGCCACTAAGTTTACTACTATTAAAGTTATAGCCACCATCAACGGACTTGGTTTTGTATTTAATGAAGATCAAAATAAATGGCTGAAACTTACCGTAAAAAAATTATATCGTCTTGCATTTAAAAATTTGGAAGCGATTTTCTTTCAAAATAACGATGATAAAGACTATTTTTTAAAATACAATATCATCGATAAAAAACAGCAAATAATAGTTGTTAAAGGATCCGGGGCAAACCTTAATGAATTTGATCAAAAGCTGGATTTTAATACAAACGAAAAGCTGGTATTTTTACTTTCTTCCCGTTTAATAAAAGAAAAAGGAATTTACGAATATTTTGAAGCTGCTAAAAACTTAAAACCTAAATACCCCCTGGTTACTTTTGCATTATTGGGTTTGCAGGCAAATAACCCATCAGCAATTCCGATAGATGTTATTAATAAAATGCATGATAAAGGTATTATCAATTATTGGGGGGTATCCAATAATATGACAGCCATTTTAAACAGCGTGGATGTGATGGTGCTCCCGTCTTTTTACAGGGAAGGTATCCCCAAAATTTTAATAGAAGGACTGTCTAAAGGCTTACCCTTGATTACCACCAAAAATGTAGGATGCAAAGAAACCGTTGAGGATGGTAAAAATGGTTTTTTGATTGAGGTTAAAAATAGTAAGGCACTGGAAATAGCGATGGAAAAAATGATTAAGATGCCCCACTATCAATTAGAAAAAATGGGTAATTATAGCCGGAATAAAGCTGAGCAGGAATTTGATGAGGACATAAACCATGAGGCATATTTATCTATATTAAAACCCTATTATGCTTATGCATATTAATAAGATTTAAGTAAAAATAATTCCTAATCCTTACATCCATTCCTTCCACCACAACATAAACATAAATATCAGCCAAATTTGCCAATCCTCTTTTGATCGGCCTTCATAATAATTGTTCAACAAATTAAGTACGTATTCTTTATTTAAAATATTTTGTTGGGATAAACTTGTTTCATTAATGGTAGCCAAAACCATCGGTTTTAAATCACCTTTCATCCATTTATCAAACGGAATACCAAAACCCATTTTTGGCCTGTTCATTAATTGTTCCGGTAAATATTGATGTGTTAACTGTTTTAATAAATATTTTTTATTGCCTTTATTATATTTTAACTCAACAGGTAACCGGGCGGCCCATTCAATAATCCGATGATCGAGCCAGGGTTCCCTTCCTTCTAAACCTACACTCATGGCAGCCCTGTCTATTTTTGTTAATATATCATCCGGTAAGTAGGTTTTATAATCTGCTGCCAACAAAGTATTAATAAACCCTAGGTCTGGTATTGAATTCAGCTCGTTTAAATTTAAGTCGTGTTGCGAAAATGAAGAAATCAGTTGTTTTAAATCTTCAACTAAAAAATGACTGCTTACCAAATCGCTGGTTGATAGTAAATTTGTTTGAGTTAATAAAGAAGCTATTTTAACTTGACGCATACTTTTTGCTGGCAAAATATTTATAGCCTTCGCTCCTAATTTTTTTAAAAGAGCAGGTACTTTTTGTTGTACTTTATAAATTCGGCTTAATTGATCATATCGGCTGTAACCGGCAAATATTTCATCTCCTCCATCTGCCGATAATGCCACAGTTACCTGTTCTCTGGCAAAACGGCTTACCAAAATGGTTGGTATAGCCGAGCTGTCCCCAAAAGGTTCATCATAAAAATAGGGAAGTGTAGGTATGATATCCTGCGCTTCTTTAGTGGTACAATAATATTCGTTGTGTTCCGTGCCCAGGTAGTTGGCTACTTTTTTTGCATGTTCAGCCTCATTAAAGGCAGCATCTTTAAATCCTATGGTAAATGTTTTTATTTTATTAGTAGTATTTTTTTGCAAAATGGCAGCTACCAGAGAGCTGTCATAACCACCACTTAAAAATATCCCAACGGGCACATCGCTTACCATGCGGTATTGAAAGGCACTGGTGCATAAACTATCCAATTGTTTTAAAGCCTCTTGCTCGTCTATTTTTATTTCGGATTTTTTATACGCATCCAATACACTCCAGTATTCGGTTTGCTCTAATGATTTATCTTTTAAATTTAATGTAGCATAATGCCCTGGCAATAATTTGAACGTATTTTTAAAAATGCTATGCGGCGCTTTTATGTAGCCATATTTAAAAAATAAGGATACAGCATCTTCATTAATTTCTTTTTTAAAGGGAACAAATTGATGAAAAACTTTTAATTCGGAGGCAAACAGTAGGCAATCGTCTGCATAATAATAATATAAGGGTTTAACCCCGGGCCTGTCTCTTATTAGAAAAATTTTTTTAATTACTGCATCATATATAATTATAGAAAACATCCCAATAAAAAGTTTAAGGCATTCCAGACCATATTGCTGGTATGCTTTTATAATTACTTCGGTATCGGAATGAGATATAAATTGGTGACCTTTTGCGATCAATTCCTTTTTAATTTCACTAAAATTATATATTTCTCCATTGAATATTACTGCAATTGTTTTATCAGTACTATACATGGGCTGGTGACCAAGTGGCGAAAGATCAAGAATAGATAGCCTGCGATGGCCAAGCCCGATAAATGCTTCTGCGGTTTCAAAAAAGGCGGTGTCCCCATCATCCGGACCGCGATGTGTGATGCTATTGCAGGCGCTAGTTAACTGAGCCTTTGTAATTTTTTTATTAAAATCTATAAATCCGCTTATTCCGCACATGGTATTATATTTATCCTTGGTAACTTCTCCCTTTTAAAAATTGTGAACTAATATATAAAAAACGCTGCTTAAGTTTTGATTTGCCTGTTAGCAAGGAATGCTTCTGACTGTAAATCTATCATAAACTTTTGAACTAGGCTCACCATTTAATTTACTGTAAGAGTTTTAGATTTAAGAAAATAAAATATGGTGTTAGGTTGTTGATCAGACTGGTTAATAAGGTTACTACTATTAACTGTAAAGTTAGGGTCATTGCTTTATTAAGTTTTTATTTATAAAAAGTATAAAGCCTTTAAACTGCCATTTATTTGTTGGTTGAATTTAAACAACGACCAATAATAAATATATAATTGATTGCAGTTAAACAGGTATTAGTCTACAATTAATTAAATTTTTTTAATATGTTTCACTTAAGTAAACTTTATTTTTGATAAAAATTGTGTACTTAAATTATGTTAAGTTTAAGCATCGTGTAATAGGTATACAGGCCATTTATACTATCCAGCTTTGATGTACTGTACCAATCGCTAACAAAATGGATATTTAAATAGGAAAGCTTTTTGCAAATAATTTTACTGTTCCATTGGCTCTGGTAGCGCGAACCTCCAAAAGCGCTTAAATATTCTATAGGTTTATTGGGTTTACGGTAATAAAATATTGTAATAAGATATCTTGTAATATAATATGGCTTTTTACACGCAGATTTATCTTTTCGACAGAATTTAGAAACCAAATTTGTGCGGGTGGAATTACGGATTAGTTTAAATCATAAAATAATAGTACTTAAAAAATGAATAACTTTACAATCCATGGTAGAATATCCTCATATTATTACTTTTCCTAAAATTGGCAATTCGCAACTTGGTTATATTTCAGTAGCGGAAAAAGAACTTTTGCCTTTTGAAATTAAAAGAATTTACTGGACTTACTATACTCCGGAAAGTGTTGAAAGGGGCGGTCACGCTCATTTTAATTTAGAACAAGTTTTGGTAGCAATGGCAGGTAAAATTATTATCAGTGTCGAACTATTAAATGGGATAATACAGGAATTTGTTCTTGATAATCCTTATCACGGTTTATATATACCCAAGAATACCTGGAGAACAATGAAATATACTCATAATGCAGTACAAATGTGCATTGCAAGCATGGTTTATGACGAAAACGATTACACACGCGATTATAAAGAGTTTAAACAACAAAAATTTTAATGAAAAAAATATTAATAGGTGGCGCAGGCGGCGCTCCTTCTGAAGGCGTTATAAATTCATTGTTGAAAAGTGACGAACAAGAAATTATTTTAGGAATGGGTAGCGAACCAACAGATTTGGTAATGTCTAATTCTCATAAACAATTTTATATACCGTATGCAAATACACCGGAATATAAGGATTCATTACATAAATTACTTCTCAACGAAAAACCAGACCTGATTCATTTTCAAAATGATCTGGAAATTTATCATGCATCTTTTTTAAGAGATGATATTACTAAAACCGGGACAAAATTATTTATGCCCGATCATGAAGTAATTGATACTTGCGTTCATAAATATAAAACATATCTTAAATGTAAAGAAGCAGGTATTACTGTTCCAACAAATTTACTGATTGATAATGAAGAGGATCTTAAAAAAGCCTTTTCTACTTTAGGAGACAAAAATGGTAATATCTGGCTAAGAGCATCTTCAATTGGTGGAGGTGGAAAAGGAGCCTTGCCAACAAATGATTTTGATTTTGCAAAAGGATGGATAAATAGGTACAATGGGTGGGGATATTTTATAGCAGCAGAAATGCTCACTCCCGATACAGTAACCTGGTTGTCAATATGGCATGAGGGGGAATTAGTGGTAGCCCAAACTAGAATAAGAAAAGGCTGGACACATGGAAATAGAACGGTATCTGGAGTAACAGGCGTAACAAAAATTGGTCAAACTTTTTCTGACCCTGAAGTTGATCGAATTTCAATTGAAACAATTAAAGCTGTCTCTAAAAAACCTCATGGAATTTTTGGAGTTGATATGGCTTATGATAAAAATGGAGTGCCAAATCCTACAGAAATTAATATCTCAAGGTTTTTTACGACTGTTTTATTTTTTACCGAAGCAGGCTTAAATATGCCCTTAATTTTTAAAAATATAGCCTTGTATAATAAATTTCCAGATCTAAAAAAAATAATTAACCCTTTACCAAATGGGTTATTATGGTTAAGAGGTATGGATGTAAAACCTCTTTTAAGTAACCAAGCGGAAATAGAAAATACAATAGTAAACCTATCATGATTTTATTAACCGGCGCCTCTGGATTTATTGGAAAACACTTACTTGATGCTATAATAAAAAAATTTGGGGCAAATCAAATTATTGCTCTAACATCTAACCCTATTACTACGAGTGCTTATTTATTGCATGAGAATTACAATTTTAGTAAAGATTTCTTTGTTAAATATAATGTGGCTCAAAAAATAGAAATTATTATTCATGCTGGTGCATTTACACCTAAAATTGGCAAAGACGCAAATAATTGGGAAAAATGTAATAGCAACATCCTTAATACTAACACATTATTAGGAGCTAATTTACCCAACTTAAAAAAAATAATATATTTAAGTACCTTAGATATATATGGACAAAGCGATATAATTAAGGAAGATTCTTTAGTGAAGCCCATTTCATTATATGGTGACTCAAAACTTTATATAGAAAAAATGATAGATGCCTGGGCTTTTTCAAATAATAAAATTTGCCAAATACTAAGGGTTGGCCATGTTTATGGTCCGGGAGAAGAACTCTATCAAAAAATTATACCGATAACATTTAAGAACATATTAAATAAGCAGTTAGTAGAAATTTGGGGAACAGGAAACGAGATAAGGTCATTTATATATATTAAAGATATTGTTAATTCTATTTTAAACGCTGTTGAATTGAATCTTTCTATTGGCCCAGTAAATTTAGTGGGTAATCAAAAAATTTCAATTAATGATTTGGTAAATAAAATGATTGCAATCAGTGGGATAAAATGTGAAATAAAATCAATACCTGTTTTAACCGCAGGAAGAGATTTAATATTTGATAATACCAAAATGAAAAAATTTTTATTAGCGGAGGAAGTTTCTTTAGAGGAAGGTTTATTGCAGGAATTTAAATATATGAAAACCATTGCATGAAATTATTTTTTGATTTGGATGGTACATTAATTGATTCAAGGCAACGGCTTTACCAGCTTTTCCAATATTTAGTTCCGGAATCTAATTTAAGTTTTGAAAATTACTGGAATTTTAAAAGAAATAAAATCAATCACAATAAAATTCTTGCTAACGAATTTGAATTCGCAAAGGAAAATATTGATTTATTTGAAATAGATTGGATGAAAAATATTGAACTTAAGAGATGGTTGTCTTTGGATCATCCTTTTGAAGGTGTATCGGAGTATTTAAATAAATTGAAACAAAACCATTTATTGTTTCTTGTAACAGCAAGGCAATCTAATGAAATGGTTTTAGACCAAATAAAAAAGTTTAAGTTTGAAAATCTGTTTGAAAAAGTATTTGTTACGGGACAGAAAGTAGAAAAATTTGATTTGATAAATAAAAATATTAAAGTTTCTAAACAGGATTGGTTTATTGGGGATACAGGAAAAGATATTGAAACCGGTAAACAATTGGGAATAAAGACTGCCGCAGTTTTAACAGGTTTTTTAAATAGGGAACAGTTATTAAAATATGAACCTGATTTAATAGTAGAAAAAATTGTCGATTTAGATTTATAAAGTTGTAAAATGAATGAACCATTAGTTAATCAGCGTAGTATATCCTGGAGGCAAATTCTAAAATCCGCATTACTTAAATGGAAATATGGAAATAGGCTTGAAAGTGATGGACCTATAAGAATAATAGGAAATCAACCAATTTTAAAATTACCGGAAAATAGCAAACTAATTTTAGGTAGTAAAGTTGTATTAAACTCGGATGCAAAAAATTCAAATACAGCATTGACATTTAGTTGTACGTTAGTTTGCGGTTTGATCGGAACAATAAAAATTGGTAATAATACAATGTTAAATGGTGTTTCAATAACAGCTTACAATTGCGTTACTATTGGTGAAAACTGCCAAATAGCCTCTTGCACCATGATATCTGATACCGATTTCCATCCATTAAATGCCAAGCAAAGGGAACTAGAATGTATGGGCTATAAAATTGATCATTCTATTGTTAATAAAAAACCAGTATCTATTGGTAATAATGTTTGGATTGGTTGGGGATGTGTTATACTTAAAGGTGTAACTATTGGTAATAATTGTATAATAGGCGCAGGTTCGGTAGTTTTAAATGATATACCATCAGATACTTTAGCAGCTGGTAATCCTGCAGTAGTAAAAAAAAACTTTAAATAAAATGTTAATATTATTAAATAATGGTTAAGTTTTTAGATCTACATGCAATTAACCAACGCCAGCGCGTTGAAATACAAATAGCAATTGATAAAGTATTAGATTCTGGCTGGTATATTATGGGGTCAGAAGTGAAAGATTTTGAAAATGCTTTCGCAGCCTTTTGTGGCGTAAATAATTGTATAAGCGTAGCTAATGGATTAGACGCTCTTATTTTAATTTTGGAAGGATATAAACAACTTGGTTACATGGCTCTTGGCGATGAAGTTATTGTTCCTTCCAACACTTATATTGCAAGTATTCTCGCCATATCAAAAGCTGGGTTAGTTCCAATATTGGTAGAACCTGATTTAAATACTTATTTAATAAACCCATTACTTATAGATGAAAAAATGAGCGCTAAAACTAAGGCAATTTTACCTGTACATTTATATGGTCAATTATGCGATATGGATTCAATAAATAGAATTGCATTAAAACATGGATTAAAAGTAATTGAAGATAGTGCACAATCACATGGTGCAGTATTGAATGGAGTTAAAAGTGGAAATCTCGGAGATGCAAGTGCTTTTAGTTTTTATCCTGGTAAGAATTTGGGTGCTTTGGGCGACGGTGGTGCAATAACCACTAATGATGATGAACTTGCTGAAGTGCTAAGAGCATTACGTAATTATGGATCAAAAATTAAATATGAAAACCTTTATCTGGGAATTAATAGCAGACTTGATGAATTGCAGGCTGCTATACTTTCAGTTAAATTAAAATGCTTAGATGCAGACAATCAACATCGTAGAAATATTGCTGAGTACTATATAAATAATATTTGCAACGATAAAATAATATTACCTTTTTCTAAAGATTATAAAATAAGTCACTTAAATAATCATGTTTGGCACATATTCTCTGTACGTACTAATAACCGGGAAGATTTTCAGGATTATCTTTTAAAAAACGACATACAAACTGTAATACATTATCCAATTGCACCACATAAACAAACTGCTTATAAATGTTGGAATAACAGGTCTTATCCAATTTCTGAAAAGATACATCGTGAAATTATTTCTTTGCCAATTAGCCCGGTTTTAGGCTTTGAGGAATACAAAAAAGTATCAGATATTATTAACAATTATTAGCTTTGAATTTAATAAAAACAAGTTTATACACCGGTATTTCTACAGCAATTACATTTATTAGTGGATTTATTGTTATAAAAGTGGTGGCGGTTAAAATTGGTCCATCCGGTATGGCCTATTTTGGTCAGTATCAAAATACCTTGTCTATTTTTGCAATGTTATCTACTTGTGCTATCCTGTCAGGTGTTGTAAAATATTTGGCAAGTTACCAGTATAGTATAGATAAACAGCAAGAGGTGATTACTACCTCCATAACTATAATTTTAACCTTTTCACTTTTAGCAAGCTTGCTAATTATTCCTGCCTGTGTATTTTTATCAAAAACGGTATTTCATAACAATGAATTTTGGTGGGTTTATATTTTATATGGAATTTTTATTAGTTTAATTTCTTTAAATTCTTTTTTTGCAGCTGTATTAAACGGATTTAAAGAGATTAAAAACCTAACCATTGTTAATATTATTAGCTCAATTTTCAATATAGTTTTTACGGTGAGTTTTGCTTTTACCATGGGTGTAAAAGGGGTTTTAATAGCAAGTAATTTTGTTGCTTTCATAATATTTTTTGTTAACATTTATTTCATAAGAAAAATAAAGGGTATTAATTGGTTTCCAAGTTTTAAGCTTTGGAATAATAAAATGGCTAAGTTGCTATTTGCTTTTACATTAATGGGTTTAGCTTCAGGATTTACTGCGCCGGCAGTTCAATTTTTAGTAAGGGATAGAATTATGAGTAAATTTTCGGTTGTAGATGCAGGTTGTTGGCAAGCTGTAACCCGAATTTCTGATTATTATCTTGCTTTTATAACTACCGTTTTATCGGTGTATTACCTGCCTCGTTTATCAGAAATAAACACCAAGCATGAACTACGGAAAGAGGTTTTAAAAGGGTATAAAATTATTTTACCGGCTGTGGGTTTTTTAGCTTTTTCAATATGGGTTTGTAAAATTTGGATTGTACAAATATTATTTACTACAGCCTTTATGCCGATGCTTCCTTTATTTAAATATCAATTATTTGGTGATTTTTTAAAAATAGGCAGTTGGCTTTTAGGGTTTATTATGATTTCGAAAGCATTAACCAAAACCTTTATCATTACAGAAATTCTTTTTAGTGTTTCTTTTGTAATTTTAAGTTTTTTGTTAATGGGAAGGTTTGGTCTTATCGGAACCACCTACGCTTTCTGCTTAAACTATGCCTTATACTGGGTAGTTATGTGGTTTTTAATGAAAAAATATATTGTTTAATTTATGGATAATTTACCATTGGTAAGTATACTTTGCATTTCGATGAATCATGCTGAGTATGTAAAGCAATCTTTTGATTCTATAGTACAGCAAACATATAAAAATATTGAAATCATTTATGTAGATAATAATTCATCTGATCAGTCTTTTGAAATTGCTAATGAAATTTTTTTAAAAAGCGGGTTGCCATATAAAGGATTTAAAAGGGAAAAGAATTACAATATACCCGAAAATTTAAATTTTCTTTTATCTCATTGTAAGGGAAAATATATAGCCCCACAATCCGGCGATGATTGGTGGGAATTAAGCAACATTGAAGAGAAGATTAAATTTTACGAAAAAAGCCAAGAATTTGGACTTGTTTATTGTAATGGTTATTTATACAATAATCAAAGTGGTGAAATAACTCAACCTGATACAAGTAAGTACAAGTCAGGGCTAATTTTTGATAGTGTTTTACTTGAGGGTATCTATTTTCCTATCGGATATGTAATGCGTAAAGATGTATTTGATACTATTGGGTTATATGATGAAGATATTATGGTTGATGATTGGGATATATGGCTAAGAATATTACGGCATTTTCCCATAGGTTATTTTGACAAGCCTCTTGTCTATTATAGAAGACATCCTTCAACCTTTTATTTGACAGCAAATTTTAATAAACATATAGTTGATACGTTTAAAACTTTAAATAAATATAACCAACATCCCTACTATAAAAAGGCTGTAAAAAATACTAATAAAAATTATATTTATTCCATAGTGAATAAGCAAAATTATAAAGTAGTAATAAAAGAAATTTTACGAGTAGGCACACCTAATTGGTTTTATGCCAAACAATTATTTAAGGTAGTAATAAATAGTTTATTCTTTTTTAGAAAAAACACCTCTAAAGTTTAATAAATTACCTTTATCTTAAACCAAAACAATTAAACCAAAACCATTTTCATGAGACTTTTTGATCGAATTAATTTAAAACTTTTCGGTTATCATCCAACCTTTTCACAATGTGGTGAAGATAGGATTTTAGCTCATATTTTCAGAATGTTGAAAAAAGATAAAATATTTTATATTGATATAGGTGCAAATGAGCCCACTTACGGAAGTAACACGTATCTTTTTTACCAAAACGGCAGCAACGGTATCTGTATTGAACCAAATACAACATTACTTAACCGTATAAAATCAAAAAGAAATAGAGATCTATGTTTAAATATTGGGGTTGGTAATTCAGTTCAAAATGGAATGAATTTTTATATTATTGACCCGCACACTTTAAGTACCTTTTCTAAAGAAGATGCGGAATTATTAGACAAGGAGCCAAATTATAAAATTGTAGAAATTTTAAAGGTTCCAATTCTTTCCTTTAATAATATAATTGAAAAATATGCTCCAAAACAACAAATTGATTTAGTATCTATTGATGTAGAAGGCTTAAATGAAGAAATAGTAGCATCTATGGATTTATCTAAGGACCGGCCTAGTGTGTTTTGTATTGAAACCATAACATTCTCTACAATTGGTAAAGAAATTAAGCTAAACGGAATATCCGAAAAACTTATTTCTAATGATTATTTTATTTATGCTGATACTTATATAAATACAATTTACATTGATAAGCATATTTGGAATATAAAGTAGGACTACTCAAAAAAATTGCAACCTGTTCAATTCTAATAAAAATCTGTAAGAAAATTTGAATTTATTGCATTCATTTATGTTGTGCATCTTCCTTTTTTTATTTCAAATACGATATCCATAGAGAAAGAATTTTATAAAATTGTTTTATTTTCCAAAGTTATATCAGTATGATTATTTCTAAATTAGCAGGAGGTCTGGGAAATCAAATGTTTCAATACGCTTTTGGAAAAAATTTGGCCCTCAAATATAATACTACCTTAAAACTTGATACTTCTTTTCTTTTAGACAGAAGCCCGAGAAGTAATTTTACTTTCAGAGATTACGACCTTGATGTTTTTAATATTGATGATAAAATTGCATCAGAAAATGAAATAAATAAATTTACCAAAAGGTTAAATTGGCGTATTGCAGACAGGATTCTTAACAAAGTAATCGGCTTTAAAAAAAACTTTATTATAGAACCCCATTTTCATTTTTCTAAAGCCTGTTTTAATGCGCAGGATAATTGCTATTTAGAGGGATATTGGCAAACAGAAAAATATTTTATTGCTATTAAAGAGGAGCTTAAAAATAAGTATTTCGTTTTCCGAGCGCCGCTTTCTTTTCATGGAAATAATCTGTTAACCCAAATACATAGTACAAATTCGATCGCCGTAAATGTAAGGAGGGGCGATTTTGTAAACAATCCATTTCATGGAACTTGCAGTCCTGATTATTACAAACAAGCGGAAGAAATCATATCAGCTAAAATTAATAACCCACATTTTTTTGTATTTTCTGATGAAATAAATTGGGCTAAAGAAAACCTGCTTTTTTCTCATCCCGTTACTTTTGTAGGTAAAGAATACAATGGAAAGAAATACCAAGATAAAATGCGCCTGATGGCAGCCTGCAAACATTTTATTATTCCAAACAGCAGTTTTGCCTGGTGGGCAGTTTGGTTAAACACATGTGAAGATAAAATTGTTATTGCACCTAAAGCCTGGTTTCCTGCCAACAAAACAGGCAATCAGGATATTATACCATCAAAATGGATAACGATATAAACATGCCAATTTTTTTTTCAATCGTAGTTCCAACTTTTAATCGTGCTGGTTTTATTACAAAAACTATTGATAGTATTTGTAGGCAAACCTATATCAATTACGAAATAATAATTGTAGATGATGGCAGTACAGATAGTACAGAAACAGTACTACTGCCATATTTAAATGAGAATATTAAATACTTTAAAAAAGAAAATGCTGAACGGGCCGCAGCAAGAAACTATGGAACAAATTTAGCCAGCGGTGATTATATAAATTGGTTCGACTCGGATGATTTAATGTTACCAAACCACCTGCAGGAAGCTGCTGAAATAATTAAACTTTACCAAAACCCTGAAATTTTAGCCCTATCCTACAGTATTGACAGCTTAAACTTAAATACGTCAAGGAAAGTTATTTTACCCTCCCCCATTTGTAACAGGCATTTATACAAAGGCAATATTCTTGCCTGTAATCCGGTAATTGTAAGAAATGATATTGCAGCCACTTATCCCTTTAATGAAAATAGAAAACTGTCGGCTTCAGAAGATTATGAATTATGGTTGAGATTGGCAGCAAGATTTCCGATTTATACTTCTCAATTGATTACCACAATATTAATTGAACATGATGAGCGAAGTGTAAACATTTCATCTTCAAAAAAACAAATAGAAGATCGATTCCTTACCTTATTAAAAATATCTTTATCAGATAATAGTGTAGTAAAATTTTTAGGTATCCGGAAATCTAATTTTGTTGCCAGAAATTATTCTTTAATTGCTACTAACATGGGATCAAATCGATTTAATAAATCTTCAATTAAATATATTTTATCTTCACTCTCTATTTATCCTTTAAACTTCTTGCATCGTAATTTTTACTCCAGCATAAAAGTATTGGTTATGCAAAATCTGTTTAAAAAGCGAAGAAAAATTTAATTTTCTTACAAAGTAAATTTGAAAAATATATTTCTAATATTTTATAATTTAACTTCGTATTCTTCCCAAAATGCCCATCTTAATTTTTCCCTCGTTACCTTTGCCACCATGCATTACGCTTCAATAGAAAACATCAGCAAATCGTTCGGGATTAGAACGCTTTTTAGTAATATCAGCCTAAATATAGAAGAAGGAGACAAAATTGCCCTGGTTGCCCGCAATGGTAGCGGTAAAAGTACTCTCCTAAAAATTATTACCGGTTTGGATACACCCGATACCGGCACCGTTTGGGTACATAAAGATATTAAAGTGGTGATGTTACAACAAGACAACGACTTTGATGGCAATAAAACCATTTGGGACAATGTACTTCGCCTGGATAACCCTGTAGTAAGAGTTGTAAAAGAATACGAACAATTTTTAGAGGAAGGCCTCGATGATATGGATAAACTGGGCGAATTAATGGCCAAATTGGATGACCTTAATGCCTGGAGTTTCGAAAGTGACCTTAAACAAATTTTGGGTAAACTTAACCTGCACCACCTTACCGAAAAAGTAGGTAATTTAAGTGGCGGACAAAAGAAAAGAGTAGCCCTGGCACAAGCCCTTATTGAGGCCGACCTGCATGCGGGTCGCTGTTTATTGATATTGGATGAGCCTACCAACCATTTGGATGTGGAAATGATAGAGTGGCTTGAAGGGTATCTTGCTGCGGCAAAAGTTACCTTGCTGCTTGTTACCCATGACCGTTATTTTTTAGATGCGGTAAGCAATGAAATTGTTGAAATTGATGAAGAAAAGGTTTTTGTGTATAAAGGGGATTACGATAACTTTTTAGAGCAAAAAAGTATGCGCCTCGAAGTGCAGCAAAGCGAACTGCAGAAAGATAAAAATATTTTTAGAAAAGAGCTGGAGTGGATGCGCAAGCAACCCAAGGCCCGTACAACAAAAAGTAAAAGCAGGCAGGATGCTTTTGTAGAAGTGGAAGACAGGGTAAAGCTTAAAAAAGATGTGGAAGAAGTTAGCCTGCAAGTAAAAATGACCCGGCTCGGCGGTAAGATCTTAGAACTTATAAAAGTGCATAAAAGTTATGGCAACCTTCAAATAATGAAAGGTTTTGATTATACTTTCAAACGTGGCGAACGCATTGGAGTAGTGGGTAAAAATGGTGTGGGTAAATCTACCTTTTTAAAAATTGCCTTGCAGATGGAGCAACCGGATAGCGGTAAGATAAACCATGGTGATACCGTAGTTTTTGGCAATTTTAGTCAGGATGGTTTAGTATATAAAGAAGATAAAAGAGCCATAGAATATGTAAAAGATATGGCCGAATATTTTCCTTTAAATGATGGCAGTAAAATTAGTGCCAGTCAGTTTATGGAAAAATTTGGATTTAACGCAGAACAACAATTTACCCCGCTAAGTAAATTAAGTGGCGGCGAAAAAAGGCGTTTGCATCTAATGAGCGTATTGTTTTTAAACCCTAACTTCTTAGTACTGGATGAACCAACAAACGATTTAGACCTGCAAACCTTACGTACGCTGGAAGAATTTTTAATGGAATATCCGGGTTGTATCCTCATTGTAAGCCATGATCGTTATTTCATGGATAGAATGGTAGATCACTTATTTGCTTTTGAAGGCGATGGTGTAATAAGAGACTACCCGGGCAACTATACCCAATACAGAGAAGCTATTGCCAATGGAAGTCTAACAGATGACAGGCAATTAATAAAAACTGAACCAAAAGTAGAGCAAGCGCCAGCCCCGATACTACCAACAGCAGCTACTTCACAAAGATTATCTTTCAAAGAAAAAAGGGAATTGGAATTAATAGATAAAGAAATTCCTGAATTACAAAAAGAAAAGGCAGGCCTTGAAGTTAACATGAATACCGGTAACCCCGGTTTTAACGAATTACAAAAAGCAGCTGAGCGGGTAAGTGCCATCATTGAATTATTAGACCAAAAAGAAACCCGCTGGCTTGAGTTAAGCGAACGGGGTTAATAAAAAGCATACCTATTTTTGCATAGGCGATGGCTAGCTTATTCGATAAGTTCCATCGCCTGTTTCTGTAATATAAGCTTCTAAAGTTATATTGAATTGCTGTTGATACCCCAACTTTGCAGTGTCAATAAATTGCTGCACGCCATTCTCGCTTACAATATTAATGGTACATCCGCCAAATCCTCCGCCCATTAATCTTGCCCCGATAACATCGGAATTTTGTGCTGCCAGGTCCACCAAATAATCCAGTTCCTTACAACTTACTTCATACAATTTACTAAGGCCTGCATGCGTTGCAAACATTAATTTGCCAAAGGCCTCCAGGTTGCCCTGAGGTAATAATTCAGCCGCCTTTTTTGCACGGGCTATTTCCTCCACCACATAAAGGCAACAGTTATAAACCTTTGTTTCCATCAAAGATTTACAAGTTTCCAATGAGGCCACATTTTCTATATCCCTGAAAGAATTAATATTCAATGCTGCCTTCAATATTTTTAAACCTTCTTCGCAACGGCTGCGCCTGATATTGTATTCACCAGAAACCAATTCATGTTCCACATTTGAGTTTAACAGTACAATTTTATAGCCGCTTAATTGCAAGGGAAAATATTGATATTCCATACTTTTACAATCCAATAAAAGAACCCTATCTTTTTTGCCCATCATATTGGCAAACTGGTCCATTATACCACAATTTACTTGCGGAAAATTATGTTCAGCCCGCTGGCAAAGTAGGGCCAGCTTCATTCTATCTAAATTTGTTTCCAGCATTTCATTTAAGGCAAAAGCAAGTCCGCCCTCAACAGCTGCAGAAGAACTCATACCTGATCCCCGCGGAATATCACCTGCAAAAACGCAATTAAAACCGGGTATTGTTAACCCAAGTACTATAAATTCGTTTATTACACTAAGTACATAATTTTTCCATCCGGTCATTCTTTTTATATCCGAAATGGAAATAGAAAGCGCTTCCTCAAAATCCATAGCAAAAAAATTAATCTCTTGGCTATTGTTTGTAGCTATGGCATAATAAACTCCTTTATCTATTGCTGCCGGCAGTACAAAACCATCATTATAATCTACATGTTCACCTATTAAATTAATTCGGCCCGGTCCAAAATAAATTTTTGGAACACCGGAAAATTTTTGGGTAAAACAGTTCAAAACGGAAGTAGCAATTGTATTCATCTTTTATTTTAAAAGTGTTATTTTATAGGTTGTCGTAAATTTTTTACTTTTTTGCGGCGCTAAAGTTATTAAACCTATTTCATTGTTAAATGCATCGGGTATTGCACTTAAATTTTCAATGGCAATTCCGGTTCTGTCGTTGGGGGTAAACAATTGTAAATAGGGATAGGTTTCATCCGGATAAATTTCTACCTGTACATTTTGCGCTGGATCTTTTAAAATACAAACGGGATGGTCTGCCTCAAATTTTACCATAAAACAATCGTCAAAAATCGTATTGTTAATATCCCGCAAATTTTCAAATTCGTTATAGGCGGTTGTTTTACCGGAAGGTATTAAGGAAGCATCGAGTTCAACTTTGTGAACTGTTTTTATTTGAAGCTGCAGCTTGTCAATTGGTTTGTCAAAGGTAAAATAAGGGTGCCAGCCATCCTGTACCGGAATGTTTTTTTTATCCATATTGCAAATGGTAGTCTCTATAATAAGGCGGTTATCTTTCTTCAGGTAATAGCCTATTTTGCAATCATAATTAAAGGGATAACCTTTATCTGCAGCACGGTATTGGTGCAATAATTCTATACCGGCAAAATCATTATTAGCGGTATGGTTTACTACGCTAAAATTAGCATCGTACAACAATCCGTGTAATGCGTTATCACCAAGCATAAATTTATTAAACTTATATTTTTGATGCTCAAAAGTATATTTTGCATTATTAACCCTACAAGCAAATGGCGAAAGCTTACAACTTTTAAATCCTTTTTTCTCTACATTTAATTTAAAGTCACCTGCATTTTCGTACTGCTGAATTAAATTTAAATATTTCCCACCGCTCACAACTGAAAACCCATGAAGTATACCACCGCAAGCTGGAATAATTTCCACCTTTGTTTGTGCAATGTTATCTTTTAAAATAAATGTATCAAACCCATTTTTATTTTTAATGTCAAAACTAAATAGCATACGGCAGTATTAAGGCTATGAAAATACTTAAAAATTGATGGATAATTGTATAATTAAAAATTGTTTTAAACAACGGTTTTTTAGTCTGCACATTTTTATAGGTACTGTAAATTTTAACTAAATTATCACTTGTACATAAGACTTTTGCCCATAAAAAATATCGTCCTGTTGCAGAAGCTGCTTACCTTTAGCCTAAACAAAATTATGCCCGAACCACCTGCAAAAGCGCCTCATATACTTAATACCTCTGCAAATTTACTGGGCATTTGTTTTTTGGTATTAACCTCTTTAAAAGTTTTTAAATTAAGTGATAATACTTTTATAGATGAGTGTACTGCTGTCGCAACTTTTTTGTTTATGACGAGTAGTTTCTTATCCTTTTTATCAATAAGAAGTAAAACAGCCAAAGGGGCAAAATATGAGAATTTGGCCGATTATATATTTTTAGGTGGACTTACCTGCCTTTTTATAACCATTATGCTGGTTACCTTTCATTTTATGCAATAATGCCAGTATTGTTAAAATTTATCTGCCAAACATTTTATCCAGTTCATTTTTTTTGAAGGCGCTATAGGTTGGTTTTCCGTTGGGGGTAATATTGGGTAAAGCGCAGGCAAATAAATTGTCCACCAAATTTTTCATTTCTTTTTGTGTTAGCGATACGCCCCCTTTTACCGCTTGTTGCCAAGCCAGGGACCGAAACAATTTTTCTCTCTTGGTATATTTTAAATCGGCGCTGAAATGTTTAAATTGTTCCAGCATTTTTTCTATGGCTACCTTTTCGTTTCCCTGATCTACATCAGCAGGTGTACCCTGAATTACAAAAGTATTGTTCCCAAAAGGTTCTAAATGGTAACCCAGGTAATGCAGTTCCGGTAACAATTCTGTAAGTATGGCCATATCCGTTGCTGCAAGTTCAAGCGTAACCGGAAAAAGATTTTGTTGTATTGCCACAGGCTTACCATCTACCGCCTTTAAAAATTTTTCATACAATATTCTTTCGTGGGCATTTTGCTGATGGATAACTAAAAACCCGGTATCGTTTTGAACTATGATATACGTATTGTGCAATTGGGTAAGGTGATCCAAAGCCATGGCGGGTTGGCTCGCAAACGCCTGCAGGCTTACAAAACCCGGCTGTGGAGCTATTAAAATAGATTCATCTATTTGTTGGGTAGATAAGGACGTGCCCACCGTATCTTCTTTATTATTTGCTGGCTCATAAAGCGTTTTCCAATGTTTTAATTCGCTTTTATTTTCTATAAAATGAGCCTGATTTTTTTTGCTGAAAGTATTGAAAAGTGAAGATGCGGTGGCAGATGATTTTATTGCTTCGCTAAATGGTTTATTGATGGCATCCAATTGCTGGATATTGGAATCCAGCTCAAAATCGAGTGTGGGGGCAACGCTAAACTGCGCAAGGGCATGTTTTACGGCACTTTTTACAAAAGCATATACAATACGTTCATCTTCGAATTTTATTTCTTGTTTTGTAGGGTGAACATTTATATCTATTTGCGCAGGGTCAAGATCAATAAAAAGCGTGTACATCGGAAACCCGTCTTTAGCGATCATTTCATCAAAAGCACCCATTATGGCATGGTTAAGATAGGCACTTTTAATAAAACGGTTGTTTACAAAAATGTATTGATCGCCACGGGTTTTTTTAGCCGTTTCCGGTTTACCTACAAAGCCATAAATATTCATGTAATCACTTTGCTCCTGTACACTAACCAGTTTAGCGCTGTAAGTATTGCCTAATATTTGGACAATGCGTTGTTTTAAAGTGCCACTTTCTAAATGAAATATTTGTTGTCCGTTGCTGGTTAGTGAAAAGAATATATCCGGAAACGACATGGAAACGCGGATAAATTCGTCAATGATGTGCCTAAGTTCGGAGGGATTACTTTTTAAGAAATTCCGGCGTGCGGGAACATTAAAAAAAAGATTTTTCATGGCAATGCTGGTACCTTGCTGCATGGCAATTGGCTCCTGCTTTTTTACAACACTATTATCAATTTCGAGGTAGGTGCCCAGGGAGTCTTCAACCTTTTTAGATTTTAGTTCCACCTGCGCTACGGCTGCAATACTGGCCAGCGCTTCTCCTCTAAAACCCATGGTTTTAATATGAAAAAGATCTTCTATGTTTTTTATTTTAGAAGTAGCGTGACGCTCAAAACTCATGCGGGCATCTGTTTCGCTCATACCTTTACCGTTATCTACTACTTGTATCAATGCCTTTCCGGCATCGTTTACAATTAGCTTAATTTCGGTGGCACCTGCATCAACCGCATTTTCAAGCAATTCTTTAACGGCACTTGCAGGGCGTTGTATCACTTCGCCTGCGGCAATTTGATTGGCTATATTATCGGGTAATAATTGAATGATGTCGGGCAAATTTTCTCCTTTATTTTTTGCAAATTTACATAGATATAAATTTAGGTCAGTCCCAAATTCCTAAAAAATTTACGTCGGCTTTGCAATTTGTCTCTTCCAAAATAAAAAGGAAGTTAAGAGGAGAGATTGCAACAAGGTCATATTTACCCGCTACAAATTGATAAATTTCTATTTTTTTAAATTTAGTATCAACAATAAGGTAATATTTTACTTGTTGGGATTGGTATAATTCCATTTTTTCGCCCCTATCTTTTGAGGCTGTTGATGGAGAAAGAATTTCCACAACTAAAGCAGGTTTAAAGTCTAAAAACTTTTTTAAAATCGGTTTACATACAATTATAATATCAGGCTGCACAATAGTGTCTTCTTCTATTTTCCAATCTAAGGGAGGATAAACTTTACAGTTTTTACAACTTGTTAATGACATTTCGAAACACATACTCAACTTAAAAGAAGTACGTTGATGCTCAGGAATAGGTGCGGGGCTCATAGCATAAGGCATTCCCTCAATCAATTCCCACTTGCCTTCCCACAAACAATAGTCTTCGTAAGTGTAATGCGGGCGATATCTTTCTGCAATTGACATGGCGTAAAGTTAAAATATTTTTATATCTTTTTTATATGACAAAATATCGCAATGTGTTTTAAATAGCCTTTTTCATAAGCTTATTGGAATAGACTTGAGATTCTTTTGTCTGAATTAGGATTTTGATGAGGTAGGGATGGGTAGGATTATTAATGCTTGGTGTTGATTATAGCCTTGGTCATACCTCTGGCAGAGATGATTGGTGAAGACAGGAAGTATGGCTAAGTAATTTTTTTGTCTGAATTAGGATTTATAAGATAACCCGATTTGAAGGATTATTAAATGCTCGATGTTCACATAGCTAAGGGTGACTATTTGAACCCAAAATTTGCAATAGGATAATTTTGCCAATGTGTCTTATTTTTACAAATGCGTATGAAACATGAATACAGCGACAATCAGGTAACTCCCTGGGG